>JASLDD010000097.1 GCA_030151725.1 Solirubrobacteraceae bacterium | reverse complement strand
CGAGTATCCGCCTCTGATCCGGCTGCGCTCGTGAGCGAGCTGGGCGATCGGCTGCTTGCCATCCACGATGCATTCGAGGCGGCGAAAATGCCCCACGCGTTCGGGGGTGCGATCGCGCTCGGCTATTGCACGCTTGAACCGCGCGGGACGAGAGATCTCGACATCAACGTGTTCACCGGCCCAGAGCGGGCCAAGGACGTGTTTGCGGCGCTGCCCCAGGGTGTCGAGTTCAGCGGCCTGAGCTTGGAGCAGGCCGAAACTGATGGTCAGGTGAGGCTGCGATGGGGGAGCACTCCGCTCGATCTGTTCCTGAGCGTGCTCCCGTTCCACGACGTCGTCGCAGCGCACGTGCGCTTGGTTCCGTTCGAGGGGCACACGATCCCGGTCGTGGGCTGCACCGCGCTCGGCGTGTTCAAGGCGATGTTCGACCGTTCTCGCCACTGGGCCGACATCGAAGCGATGGTCGAGGCCCGCACGATCGATCTCGATGAGGCGCGGCGGTGGGTGATCGAGATTGTGGGCGACGGAGCGCCGGCAGAGAAGCTGAGTGCGCTTTAGCTAGAACTCGTCGGCCGTGTGCGGCCCCACGCAGGCGACCGCGAGGTTGTCGGCAACGCCGGCGGCGATCTCGCGGACCTCCGCGAAAGTGACCGCGTCGAGTGCCTCGATCGCCCTGTCAGGGTCGATGCTCTCGCCGAAGACGATCTTTTGGGTGGCGGCATAGCGGGCGACGGCGTTGGTGTTCTCGAAGCCCAGCACGAAGCGCCCGGCGGCATAGGCGCGCGCCCGCTGGACCTCCTCCTCGGTGGGACCGTCGTCGCGGAGCTCATCCACGATCTCGCGCATGCGCGTGTAGGCCTCGATGCACTTGGCCGACTCGAGGCCCGAGCCCAGTTGCAGGATCGGCACGTCGGCGAAGGTGTGATCGGCCGCATAAACCGAGTAGCACAGGCCACGCTTCTCGCGGATCTCCTCGAACAGGCGCGAGCCCATCGAGCCGCCGAGCAGCGTCGCGTAGATCGACAGCGCGGCGCGTTCCCGCAGGTCGGTGACAGAGATGTCAGGGCGGTAGATCATGCGCAGGTGCGATTGGTTGGTGTCGCGCTCCTCCACCAGCTTCTTCGGATCGAACTCACCTACCGGCACGTAGGGCTCGGGATCCGCCAGCGTCGGGAAGCGCGCGAAGCGCTCCTGCAGCTCTGCCTCCTCGGGCAGGTGCTCGAGGTTGCCCGCCAGGAAGGCGCCGCCGCGCGAGCCCGCCCACCGCCGCTCGCGGAATGCGACGATCCCCTCGCGCGTGAAGCTTCTCAGGTTCTCCTCCGGACCCAGCACAGTGCGGCCCAGCGGGTGCTCGCCGAAAGCGGCCTTGTCGATCAGGTACTCGGCCACCATCGACGGTTGATCGAAAGCGCGGTTGATCTCCTGGATGACCACGCCACGCTCACGGTCTAGCTCCTCGGCGTCGATGCGAGGGCGACCCACGAAGTCGCTCAGCAGGTCGATCGCCGCCGGCGCGCTCTCCGCGCGAACGGTGATGTGGAAGGCCACCAGGTCATGGCTTGTGTATGCGTTCAAGACGCCGCCCAGGCGCTCGGCGGTCTCGTTCACGTCCTTGTAGGTGACGAACTTCTCGCCCCCCTTGAACACCAGGTGCTCGAGGAAGTGGGCCATCCCGTTCTCCTCCGGGCGCTCGTTGCGGGCGCCCGCGTCGAAGGCCACGAGGATTGTCAGCGCGCGCGTTCCAGGGAGCTCGATCCGATGGATGGGCAGGCCGTTGGAGGGGACGGTAGTCGCGGTCACATTCGCCATGCGCCCACCCTAGAAGGTTCTTCGCCGGCTCGGATTGCCGCACGCCTCCACTACGCTTGCCGCCAGCCATGTCTTCGCTTCCCAGACAGTTGCCGAGAGGCCTGCTCGCGCTTGTGCTCGCCATTGTGCTGCTTGCCGTGGGCCTCTGGCTCGGTGGACATCCCGAACACCTGCCCGGGTTCCTGCGCAGTGCGTTCGTGGGCGATCGCCAAGCGCAGGTTGTCGACGAAGCCATCGACCGGATCTCAAGCGACTACTACCGCAAGATTCCCTCCAGCAAGCTCGCAAACGCCTCGATCTCGGGCGTGGTGGCGAGCCTCGGGGATCGCTTCTCGCACTACCTCACTCCAAGCGAATATCACGAATTCGACGCTCCACCGCACTTCACCGGTATCGGCGTGTCGGTCGCTCCCGAAACTGTCGTAGGGCAGGGACTGCACATTGCCCACGTGTTTGACTCCTCACCCGCCGCGCATGCCGGGCTGAAGACAGGCGAGCTGATCGTCGCGGCCAACGGACGCAAGCTCAAGGGCCTCTCCCAGGATGCTGCCACGGCACTCATCAAGGGGCTGCCCGGAACAGATGTCTCACTGGAGATCGAAACTCCCCGCGCGGGCCACGCTGCGCAGGGGACGATCCGCACGCTGAAGATCACCCGTGCCACGATCTCCGAGCCGGTCGTCGCGTCGAGCACCAGCGTCGTGCATGGCGTCAAGCTGGGCGTGGTGGCGCTGGCGACGTTCAGCCCGGGCGCTCACGGCGAAGTGCGCGAAGGCGTCGAGAACGAGCTCAAGAAAGGCGCCCGCGGGATCGTCCTTGACCTGCGCAGCAATGGCGGCGGGCTGGTCGAGGAGGCACAGCTGATTGCAAGCATCTTCGTCGCCAAGGGGACCATCGTCAGCACGCGCGGACGCACCCAACCGAGCCAGACGCTCACCGCCACCGGCGATGCCATTCCTGCCGATATCCCCGTGGTGGTGCTCGTTGACTCGAACACCGCGTCAGCCGCCGAGATCGTGACAGCGGCACTGCAGGATCACCACCGCGCCACGGTCGTGGGCACTCACACGTTCGGCAAGGGTGTTTTCCAGGAGGAGCAGGGCCTTTCCAACGGCGGCGCTCTCGACATCACGGTTGGCGAGTACTTCACACCAAACGGTCGCAACCTCGGTGGCGGCGGAGTCAAACAAGGAGCGGGGATCACGCCCGAAGTGAAGGTGGCCAAAGGGGTGGACACGACGCACGGCCTGGCGGTGGCATTGAGCACGCTCGACGCCAAAGTCAAGTGAGCGCCCCGCGCCGGCGCGCGCGAGCCGATCTTCCCGTTCCCGCGCCGCGGGGGGCAAGCGTGGCGGTGCTCGAGCGTCGCGGTCGCTTCATCACCGCTGAGCCCCTGTTCCCGCGCCGCGAGGTCTCGCAATCGATGCCTCGGCGAGGTGGCTCAGAGCGGGTAGTCCTACGCTCCACCCGTCCCGAGCGCGGTCGTGGCGAGGCGCGCCACGGCGACATGGTGCTCATCCACACGCCCGCCAGAGGTCGCAGCGGGAAGGGCGGTGGCGCGCGCATAGTGCGCGTGCTGGGACGCCCCGATGTGGCCCGCGACGTGATCGAGGCGCTGATGCTCGATCGCGGTCTCAGGGGCGGCTTCGATCCAGCTGTCGAGCGCGAGGCACGGGAGGCCGGCGAGCGGGTCAGGAGCTCGGAGCAGAGCCGTCGCGACCTGCGCGATCTGACCACCTTCACGATCGACCCGGCCAGTGCCCGTGACTTCGACGATGCGATCTCCGCGGAGGCGATCGACCAGGGACGCGTTCGCATCTGGGTGCACATCGCCGACGTCTCCGCTCACGTGCCCGAGGGCTCGCTGATCGACCGCGAGGCACGCAGGCGCGCCACCAGCGTCTATGTTCCCGGGGCCGTCGAACCGATGCTTCCGCACGCCCTCTCGAGCGACGCCTGCTCGCTGGTTGCCGGCGAGGAGCGCCCGGCGGTCACTGTGGAGATGGAGCTGCGCGGAGATGTGGTCGAGCGCACCGCCTTCTACCGCTCGCTGATCCGCTCGAATGCCCGCCTCGACTACGAGCAGGTGGACCGCATCTTCGCCGGCACGGAGTCCGCCGGGGAGCCCTGGGGGGAGCCGCTGGGCGTAGCGCGGCGGGTGGCCGCGGAGCTCCAGCGCAAGCGAGAGCGCAGCGGCGCGCTGGTGGTGGACTCCGAGGAGCCCGAGTTCTCCTTCGATCGGCAGGGCAACATCTCCTCGATCGACGCTCGCGTGCAGACGGAGTCCCACAGGCTGATCGAGCACCTGATGATCGCTGCCAACGAGGCCGTGGCCGCTCTGCTGGCCGAGCGTGGCGTTCCCTGTCTGTATCGCGTCCACGAGCGTCCCCAGCCGGAGCGCATAGAGCGTCTCGTTGATCAGCTGGCATCGCTCGAAGTGCCGACGCCGCCGCTCCCAGATCATCTCTCATCGACGCAGGCAGCCGAGCTGATCGGCACGATCTCAAGGCGCGTGGATGAGCACGTGCGACGCACCGGACGTGGCCGCATGGCGCTGAGCTCGCTTGTGCTGCGCTCGCTCAAGCAGGCCTACTACTCGCCCCAGAACCTTGGCCATGCCGGTCTCCACTCGGCCACTTACTGTCATTTCACATCGCCCATCCGCCGCTACCCCGACCTGGTCTGCCACCGCGCGCTGCTCTCGGCGGTCGGTGGGGGAGAGGCGGCGCCGCGTGGCGAGGATCTCATCGAGCTGGGCACCTGGACCTCCGAACGCGAGCGCGAGGCCATGGTCATCGAGCGCGACGCCGACGATGTGGCGCGCTGCTTCGTCCTGGAGCGAACGCTTTTCGAGACGGGCATGGATCAGGTATTCGCCGGGGAGATCACCGGGCTCATCTCGGCGGGCGCCTTCCTTGCGTTCGCCCGCAAGGCCGAGCTCGACAGCCCCTCGGCGTGGTCACCGGAATTCGAGGGGATGCTCCCCGTGAGGGTCCTGCGCGCCCCGGCTCCAACGGGGGGCGGCAGTACGCGTCGCTCAGGGCCCGGGGGTCGGCATCGCAATACGGGCAGGGAGCAGAGGCGCGAGTGGTGGGAGCTGAACGAGGAGGGCACGATCCTGCGCGGAGAGCGCACCGGCGCTGCGTTCAGGCTGGGAGACCCGGTGGAGGTGCGGGTGGCACGCGTGGACACGATCCGCGGGCGAGTGGACCTCATACCGATCGAAGATCTCCCGGCAGGCTAGGCAGCGGTGCAGGCCCGTGCAATCAATCATCTAGGCTCGTTCGATGGCCAAGGGCAAGGGAAAGCGCAAGATCGGCGCGGGGGACGTTGCGTCCAATCGCTACGCCTCACACCGCTATGAGCTGATCGAGCGCCTGGAGTGCGGCGTTGTGCTCGAGGGCACTGAGGTAAAGGCGCTGCGCACCTCAGGCGCGCAGCTCAAGGACGGCTATGCGTCTATCACCAAAGGGGAGCTGTGGCTGCACTCGGTCCACATCCCTCCCTATGGTCCCGCGTCGCGTGAAAACCACGATCCTGAGCGCCCGCGCAAGCTGCTCCTGCACAGGCGCGAGCTCGACCGAATCTCGGCGCGCGCAAAGGAGCGGGGGCTAACGCTGGTGCCAACCCGCATCTACTTCTCGGGCGCCAACGCCAAGGTCGAGATAGCGCTTGCGCGAGGCAAGGATCTCTATGACAAGCGCCAGACGATCCGAGAGCGCGAGACCAAGCGCGACATGGAACGCGCTGTGCGAGAGGCGCGGCGCTAGGACACTAGATCGAGCGGAAGCCGTGGCCGGCGGAGGAGAGGATGTGCGCCTGGTCCATACCGGCAGCCAGCACCACGATCAGGCCGATGTAGACGAGACCGACGAGCAGGCGGTTGCGCGGCGAGACGCGGTAGTAGGCGGCCTGCTGCAGCGAGCGGGTCTTGCGCTGCTTCCAGCGCCGCCAGGTCTCCATGCCGCCGAACAGGATGATGATCAACAGGATCGGGTTGGGGAACAGCAGCGCCATCGCCACCAGTGCGCCGAAGCCGACGAACCACATCCATGGAGCCATCGCCGCCATCGCCCGGCCGCCGTACAAGGGGACGACGGGGAGCACGTTGAAGAGGTTCAAGAAGAAGCCGATTTAGGCGAGGGCGCGGAACAGGTCGCTGTTGGCGGTTTCTCCGATGATGAGACATACAGCCGAGCCGACCGTGCCGAGAATTGGGCCCGCTAGTCCGACCCGCGCCTCCGCAAGCGCGTTCTCGCCTAGGGACTTCGCTGTGATGAGGGCGCCGAGGAAGGGGATGAACATGGGTGCGCTCGCCTTGATGCCCTCACGGCGCAGCTGGATCACGTGCCCCATCTCATGCACGAACAGGAGCACCACAAAGCCCAGCGCGAAGGTCCATCCCCAGAAGAGCGAATAGGCGGCCACCGATACGAGCGCTGTCCCCGCGGTCGTCAGCAGCTTGAGTTTGGGGAGGAACAGCAGGGCGCCTTTGATGGCGGCAAAGAACTTGGCCACCAGTGCCGCGACCGCGGCGAAAGCGCTGCCGATGCGTTTGCGCAGGTTGCTCGCCGGGCTGCGTTTCGGTGCACCGAAGGGATCCTCGCCAGGGTGAGGCTCATGGATCTCGGGCGCGATCGCCGACGGCGGGAGGACGGGCGCAGGCGAATGGAGGGAGAACTCCCGATTTTCCATACCTACATTGTGGCAGCAGCGATAAGCGCCGCCTAACGGCTTTGCGGCGCTCCGTGGTGGGAGTCTCAGAGGACGTCTCCAGCTTTTTTTCGGAACGAGCGGGATCAACGTGGCGAGGGGGGTTGCACTGGGTCGGGGGGCGAGCTACTTTGAATCCAGACGCGGAACCAAGTCGCAAAGAGCGAGGCCATTGAGGTGTGAGGCCGCGCCACCCACAAAGAAAGGCTTTCGGGCCGGACGGAGTGGGTTCCTCAAGCGGCCTGGGACCGCGTCGCTTTTGTTCTATCGCGCACCCAGATGCCCACCGCGGGCTACACTGGTGGCGCATCACATTCCCGGGGACGACAGGCTTCGACGTGGTCGGCTCGTGGGGATGGTGGCGAGTCGAGGTCCCGGGCGGCCTCGTAAAACACCCGGGAAAAACATAAGTGCGGACTCTCACGAGTACGCCCTCGCTGCCTAGCACAAACTAGGCGAGTGAGGTCTCGGGCCCCGCTTGCCTGCGGCGGGGAAGGCCGGGATCAGAAAGCAGGCTCACCTGGTGCGGTTCGCCTCCGCCAAGCCGGGGAAAGTTAGGAGGCTGGTCTTCCACAACCCCGCCGGCGAGGCGAGCGGAAGATGAGAGCAGAGCGCCGGCTACGCTCGTAGAAGCCATTCACACGCGATTGCGGACGTGGGTTCGATTCCCACCGTCTCCATATAACGCTCATTTGCAGGGGTTTTGTGAAACGCAGTGGGAACGTTCTCATAGCCCCTCGTCTTGCCCGAGTACGTCGGCCATCGTGGCGGCCAACTGGTCGATATCCCAGTCAGCGTAAATGTCGGTTGTCTGTATCGAGCTGTGGCCGCGCAGCTTCTGGACAGCCTTGAGGTTGCCGCTCGCATCGAGCACACGCTGGCCCGCTGTGTGGCGCGCCTTGTG
>JASLDD010000078.1 GCA_030151725.1 Solirubrobacteraceae bacterium | reverse complement strand
GAAGATGACCATCAGCGCGATCACGAAGCTCGCGGCGGTGAACTGATTGCCCTTGAAGAGGAAGGCCGTGATCAGCAGCAGTGTGCCCGAGAGGATGTAGGTGCCGGCGATCATCGGCTTGCGCCCGATCGTGTCGAACAGGCGCCCCAGCGTCAGCGGCCCGAGCAGGTTGCCGACGGCGAAGATGGCGATGTAGTAGGGCACATCGCCGCTGCTGACGGCGAAGAACGTCGTGAGCATGTAGCCGAGGCTGAACAGCAACGCGTTGTAGAGGAACGCTTGCCCGACGAACAGAGCAAGGCCGAGAACGCTCCTCCGCGGATACAGCGTGACGACCGATCGCACGATCAGGCTGAGCGGGATCGTGCGCCGCTGGCGGATCTTGATCGTCCCCTCTGCCTCCGGAAGCTCCTCGCCCGTCTGCTCGCGCACCTCCGCTTCGATGCTCGCCACCACTTCCTCGGCCTCCTGCTCGCGCCCATGGATGAACAGCCAACGCGGGCTCTCTGGCACGTTGCGGCGAATCAACAGGACACCCAGGCCAAGGACGGCGCCGAGGGCGAAGCACAGGCGCCAGCCCACGTCCAGCGGGAAGATGCTCGTGTTCAGCGCGAGCACAGCCAGCAGCGATCCACCGATCGCCCCGCCCCAGTAACTGCCGTTGATCGAGATGTCGGCGTGGCCGCGGCTGCGCGCTGGGATCAGCTCGTCGATCGCGGAGTTGATCGCGCTGTACTCGCCGCCGATGCCCATGCCGGTGAAGAAGCGGAAGACGAAGAACCACAGCGGCGAGAACGACAGCGCCGTGAGGGTGGTCGCGAGCAGGTACATCCCCAGCGTGAGCATGAACAGTCGCTTGCGCCCAAAGCGGTCGGTGAGCTGGCCGAAGACAAGCGCTCCAAAGCATGCGCCGGCGACATACAGCGAGGCAGCAAGCCCCGACACGTCGGCTGAGGAGATGCCCACGCCGGCGCCCTTTTCCGAGATCCGGCCCGAGATCGCCCCCACGATCGTGACCTCGAGCCCGTCGAGGATCCAAACGGTGCCCAAGCCAATAATCACGCGCCAGTGAAACCGCGACCAGGGCAGCCGATCCAGGCGCGCCGGGATATCTGTCTCGATCGTCCCGGTCTCCACCCCATCTCTCTCCTCTCCAGCCACACCCAACACTTTCCCGCTGTCGAGCGATTGGAAACCTGCGAGAGACAGGCATGGCTGATGGTTTAGCCGCCGACGAATCGGGCAATAGACTTTTCGCCAGTTAGTCGCCCTGCGGGCGGCGGTCACAAGCCCCCTGTGGCCGTCGCCCCTGGGTGGGGCGGCCCAGAGGCCGAGCTGGACTAGAGACGTTGGCGTTCGGCGAGTCGCAGGGCAAGCGTCTCGGAGGTACCGTCGGGAGAGACCTCGTGGCTGTCGGAGAGGCGTTCCAGCACGGACCCGAGGCCATCTACGGAGGCGGCTTGGAGAACGCTCTCCGCATGTCCGGCGAGCAAAGGGCCGATACGCAGTTGCAGATCGCGCGGCTTCAGCTCGACCTCCACGTTGACGCGGCTTGCGCTGAACGAGCCCTCGGCCTGCGCGACGAGCGCGTCGGAGAGCAGTTGGGTGTCGGAGATGCGATCGGTCGAGAAGTAGGCGCGCGCGGCCAGCGCGCAGAGGATGCGCGGGAGCACGGCCCGGGCAAGCGCTGTCGGGCCCACGGTGAAGGTAAGCGCGTCGCTCGAGCCGAATGCGGCGCCCGGGACCGACAGCGGCTCCGCGTCGGCTTCACCCGCGGTCAACTGCAACGGGCTGGCATGTGCGGTGTCGAAGCGCATCCGAACCTCGGTGCCGCCACCGTCCAGGCTGCGGAACTCGACGTCACGGGTAAGCGCCCGAATCACGGGCAGTCCGATGCCGCCCGCTACCTCCTCGTCGGGGTCGACCTCGCGTGGCCTGATGCCGGTGCCGCGATCGCGGACCACCACTTCCACGACTGGACTGGAGGCGAAGATCTCCACTTCCAGCGGGCCTTCCCGGCCTTCGTAGGCGTGCAGCACAACGTTGTTGCACGCCTCGCTGACAGCGGTGCTGAGATCGTTGAGCTCGATTGGATCAAGATCGATCGTCTCGGCCAGACCACTCAACGTCTGACGGACGAGCAGGACATTCTCAGCTTTGTTGGAGAGGCTGAGAACGACGTTCGGGATGTCGCCCGCCGACGTGCCGGCGCCGGTCACGGGATCGCGTCGAAGTCGCCGCCCGAATGGGGCTCCGCTAGGTCACGGGGCCCCATCGGTGGTTCTCAGAGCGCCTCTCCAGGCGCATGCGTGAGTGCCCTGAGCTGATCCAGCGAGCGGCGTAGAAGCCTGGAGACCTGCATCTGGGAGATCCCAATCCGCTCTGCGATCTCCGTCTGGGTGAGGTCCTCCACAAAGCGCATCTTCAGGATCAAACGCTCGCGCGGCGGAAGGTGACCGAGGACCGAGGAGACCGTGACGTCGAGCTCCACCAGCTCATAGCGCTCGTCCTCGCCGCCGATCAGGTCCACATAGGCAGCGCCCGCGTCATCGTCGGCGCCGGGTCGCGGCGCGTCCAATGACACGGTCTCGTATGCCTGGATGGCCTGCAGCGCGTCGATCACATCTTCTGTGTCGAGCTCGAGGTACTCGGCCAACTGGTTGGCCGTCGGCGCGTGACCGCGCTCGTTGGCGATCCGCTCCTGGGCGTCGCGGACCTTCAATGCGCGCTCCTGGGCACCACGTGGCACGTGCACGGCCCAGCCCGAGTCGCGGAAGTAGCGACGCATCTCGCCGAGGATCGTGGGGACGGCAAAGGACTGAAATGGGTGGCCGCGCTCGACGTCGTAGCGGTCCATCGCCTTCAGCAGGCCAAGCGAGGCGACCTGCAGCAGGTCTTCAAAGGGCTCGGAGGAGCGGCCGTAGCGGCGTGCCAGGCTACGTGCGAGCGGCATGAAGCGCTTGACCAGCGCCTCGCGGGCGGCCGTATCGCCGTGGCGCTGCCAGCGGAGGAAGAGCTCGCGGGGATCCTCAGAGACCCCTGTAATCGTGCTCGGTGTCGAAGTGGCGGTTGCGGTCCCTGGCATCTCGACTCCCTTCCGTTCGTGGATTGCCCCCTGAGGGATTCTACCGACTCTGGGATCAGTAGTTGTGTCTGGCGTTACCCGCGATTTACGTCTCTAAACGTTCTTTTCGCTAAATCGCAGATTGAGCGTTCAGCGGGCAAGCGCGGCGGCGCTGGGAACGACGGTCGGGAACGCGCCATCGGCCCCCAAGCCCTGCGCGAGGGGGGTCTCGACTACCTGCTTCTCGCTCGGGCCGGGGGTCCTCTCAGGTGCCGCTATCACACAGTTGCGGCCCTGTGCCTTGGCTTCGTAGAGGGCGAGATCGGCTGCCTTGAAGAGGACGTCATAGTTCACCTGCTCGGCCCAGCCGGCGCTCAAGCCGAGCGAGATCGTGACCAGGTGTCCCATCGGCCGCGTCTGCTCGACTGCGCTACGAAGGCGCTCGGCCACTTCGGCGCCGCGCGCGCCATCGATCCCGGGGAGCACAACCAGGAACTCCTCGCCCCCGAGGCGGTACACGAGCTCGAACGAGCGCAGGTGCTTTCGCAGCGCATACGCCACGTCCCGCAGGACGGCGTCGCCGCAGTCGTGGCCGAATTGGTCGTTGACGGTCTTGAAGTTGTCCACATCGCATAGCAACAGGCAGACCGGTTGGCGGGTGAGTCGCGCCTGCAGGGAGATCTCGATGAAGCGGGGGGCGAGCGCATGGCGGTTGAGCAGGCCTGTGAGGGGATCGAGGATCGCCTCGCTGCGGTGGTGGAGCTCGGCTGCTTGAAGCGCCCACACGATCGAGACGACGCCGGCGAGGAGGGCCAGGGTCGCGAACACCGGTACAGGGTCGTGCAGCGTCGCCGTGGGGTCCACGCCCAGTGTCGCCACGAGGATCACGACGACCGTCATCAGCAAGCCCGCGATCACGACCTGGGGACGGAAGCGGGCAGCCACCATGCCCGCCGGCAGGACCAGCCAGGGCAGCGCCGGGCTCTTGGGGCCTCCACTGAGGACGACCCCGGCTGCGATCAGAGCCAGTGTGAACAGGATCGCGTAGACGCTCACGCGCTCGGGATGGGCGCTTCTGTCCATCCGCCTGTCCACGTTCAGGAAGTTGGCGACCGAGATTGCGAACAGCGCGAACGTCCACCAGCCGAGCCACGGCGCTGAGATCAGCAGCGCCAGGCCGACAGCTCCCGAGCCGACCTTGCGGATCATGCGGACGCGGCCGTTCGCGTCCACGACGCGGCTGCGGTCCAGCTCGGTTGGACAGAGCCAGGATTCCCCCTTCATGGATGGGTTTTCGGTTGCTACGGGGACGTGCTTGAGGGCTTTTGGCCATACCCAAACAGATCGGCAGCTAAGACGATTGTCGTCACGAGCGGTGATGGCTTATACGGTGCAGTTCGCACTGTCGGCATTGCATGGCAATAAACGGGCCGATTTCACATCGGTGAGCCAGGCTCGCACCCACATTGGCGAGCTAGGCTCACGAACATGTCAGACGACCCTTTGGGGACGGTGGGCGAGCTGCTCGCGAGCAGGAGCGGCGAGGAGATGGCGCTCAACGATCGCCACCTCAACCCTCAGATGGGAAGGATCTTGCGCACTCTGGGCTTCGACAAGGTCTGGAAGGGCGGCGAGGGCGCGCACCTGATCGACGCCGACGGCGAGCGCTACCTCGATCTGTTCGGCGGCTATGGCGTGTTCGCGATCGGGCGCAACCATCCCGACGCAATCGCCGCTGTCGAGGAAGTCATGGCGGCGCGGACCGGCAACCTGCCGCAGCTGGGCGTCACGCTGCTCAGCGGCATCCTTGCCGAGCAACTGCTGGCTCGCGCGCCGGGGAGCGTCGCGGCGATGATCCCGGCCAACACCGGCACGGAGGCGGTGGAGGCTGCCATCAAGGTCGCCCGCGCCGCCACGGGCCGCCCACGCGTGCTGTACGCCGATCACGGCTTTCACGGTCTGACGCTGGGATCGCTTTCGATCAACGGCAATGACGAGTTTCGCGAGGGGTTCGGCCCGCTGCTGCCCGGGTGCGAGGCGGTTGGCTTCGGGGACCTCGACGCGCTGGAGCGCGAGCTTACCCGTGGGGATGTGGCCGCCTTCATCGTCGAGCCGGTCCAGGGCAAGGGCGTGAACTTGCCCCCCACGGACTACCTGCAGGGGGTCCAACTGCTGTGTAGAGAGGCTGGCACCCTGTTCGTATGCGACGAGGTCCAGACGGGGATCGGACGCACGGGGCGCTTCCTAGCGCTGGAGCACTGGGGCCTGGAACCGGACCTGATCTGCGTCGCCAAGGCGCTCTCGGGCGGGCTCGTGCCGATCGGCGCCGTGCTGGCCTCGCGCGCTGCCTTCGAGCAGGTGTTCGACGGGATGGAGCGAGCGGTCCGCCACGGCTCGACCTTCGGCGGTAACGACCTGGCGGCGGCGGCGGCGCTGGCGACGTTGCGGGCGCTCGAGCGCGAGCAGCTGGTGGCGCACGCGCAGCGCATGGGGGAGCTGTTGCTCGAGCTGACAGAGCCGTTCGTCGAGCGCTATGAGGTCGTGAGCGACGTGCGCGGGCTCGGGTTGATGTGGGCGATCGAATTCGGCCCGCCCTCCGGCGTGGCCGCGCGCCGGCTGTGGGGAACGGTCGAGCGCCGCCAGCCGGGTTTGTTCTCCCAGCTGATCACGGTCCCGCTGTTTCACAAGCACCACATCCTCTGCCAGGTGGCGGGCCACCACATGAACGTGATCAAGGCGCTGCCGGCGCTGATGATCGAAGAGCAGGAAGTACGGCGTTTCGCCTCTGCACTGGAGGAGACGATCGCCTCCGCCGAGCGCTATCCGCGGGCGATGGCGCGCTTCGGATTGCAGACCGGTATCAGGGCCGCGGTCGCGCGCCGCTAGCCTGTCGGACCGTGCTCGTTACAAGAGATGACATTCGCAACGTCGCCATAGTGGCGCACGTCGACCATGGCAAGACGACGCTGGTCGACGCGATGTTGTGGCAATCGGGCGCCTTCCGCGTCGGCCAGGACGTGGCCACGAGGGTCATGGACTCGATGGACTTGGAGCGCGAGAAGGGGATCACGATCCTCGCCAAGAACACCTCGCTGCGCTACCGCGACGTCAAGCTCAACATCATCGACACCCCCGGCCACGCCGATTTCGGCGGGGAGGTGGAGCGCGGGCTGACGATGGTCGACGGGGTGCTCCTGCTGGTCGACGCATCCGAGGGGCCGCTGCCCCAGACACGCTTCGTGCTACGCAAGGCGCTCGAGGCCAAACTGCCGGTGATCCTGGTGGTCAACAAGGTCGACCGCCCGGATGCACGCGTGGCGGAGATCGTCGATGAGGTCTACGAGCTGTTCCTGGACCTCGATGCCGACGAGCACCAGATCGAGTTCCCGATTGTCTACTGCAATGCCAAGGCGGGCGTGGCCTCGCTCGAGTACGACGCCGACTTGGAGGGTGGGATTCCCGCCGAGGGCACCTTGGCCCCGCTGCTGGACCTACTGCTGGAGCGCATTCCCGCACCCACGTATGACCCCGAGCATCCCCTGCAGGCGCTCGTCACGAACCTCGATGCGTCCCCTTACGTGGGCCGTCTGGCGATCTGCCGGGTCCGCCACGGCACGATCCGCAAGGGCCAGCAGATCGCGTGGTGCCGCGCCGACGGGTCGATCAAACGGGTGCAGGTGGCAGAGCTCTATGTGACCGATGCGCTCACTCGGGTCGATGCGCCCGAGGCGGGGCCGGGCGAGATCATCGCGGTGGCGGGGATCGAAGAGGTCACGATCGGCGAGACGCTGGCCGACCCCGAGGACCCGCGTCCGCTGCCCGTGATCACGGTCGACGAGCCCGCCATGTCGATCACGATCGGCGTCAACACCTCGCCGTTGGCGGGCAAAGAGGGCGACAAGATCACCGCGCGCCAGATCAAGGCGCGCCTCGACCAGGAGCTGGTCGGGAACGTCTCGCTGCGCGTCCGCGACACGGCGCGGCCGGACACCTACGAGGTGCAGGGTCGTGGCGAGCTGCAGCTGGCGGTGCTGGTGGAGATGATGCGCCGCGAGGGCTTCGAGCTGACGGTGGGCCAGCCGCATGTGGTCGAGCGCGAGATCGACGGCAAGCGCCACGAGCCCGTGGAGCGACTGTCGGTGGACGTGCCCGAGGAGCACGTGGGCACGGTCACGCAGCTGCTGGCCGCGCGCAAGGGCCGCATGGAGCACATGATCAACCACGGCACGGGCTGGGTCAGGATGGACTACCTGGTGCCGGCCCGCGGGTTGATCGGGTTTCGCACGGAGTTCCTCACAGAGACACGCGGCACGGGCATCATGCACCATGTGTTCGATCGCTGGGAGCCGTGGGCGGGGGAGCTGCTGACCCGCCAGAGCGGGGTGCTGGTGGCAGATCGCAAGGGCGCGACGGTGACGTTCTCGTTGTTCACGCTGCAGGAGCGCGGCTCGCTGTTCGTGGGCCCGGGCGAGGAGGTCTACGAGGGGATGATCATCGGCGAGAACTCCCGCTCGGAGGATCTGGACGTGAACCCTGTCAAGGAGAAGCACCTCACGAACATGCGCTCGTCGACCTCGGACGTGCTCGTGCGGCTGGACACCCACCGCAAGCTCACGCTCGATGAGGCGCTCGAGTTCGTGCGCGAGGACGAGGCCGTGGAGGCGACGCCGGAGAACGTGCGCATGCGCAAGGTGGTGCTGCCGAAGGTGGAGCGCCTGAAGGCGGTCCGGGCGGCTCGCAAATAGCGCCCGTGGGCGACATCCAGCTTCGTGGTCTGATCAAGTCCTTCTCAGGCCCCAACGGCCCGATCCGCGCGGTTCGCGGCATCGACGTGTCGATCTCGGCGGGAGAGACCGTTGCTTTGCTCGGTCCCAACGGAGCCGGCAAGTCCACGACCTTGGACATGCTTCTCGGGCTGACGGAGCCGGATGAGGGCGTGGTCTCGGTGTTCGGTCGCGAGGCCTCGCAGGCGGTGGCCGAGGGAGCGGTAGGGGGGATGCTGCAGACGGGAGAGCTGATCCGCGACCTGTCGGTGCGCGAGCTGGTGACGATGATGGCCTCTCTGTATCCGGAGCCGCTGCCCGTTGACGAGGCGCTGGGGATCGCAGGCATCGAGGAGATCGCCGGGCAGCGCACGCAGAAGCTCTCAGGCGGGCAGACCCAGCGGGTGCGCTTTGCGGTGGCGTTGGTGGGCGACCCGCAGATGCTCGTGCT
>JASLDD010000075.1 GCA_030151725.1 Solirubrobacteraceae bacterium | reverse complement strand
TCCGCTCCACCATCCCTTCGAAGCGCTCGCGCGGCATGTTCGACTCGAAGGTTGGTTGCGCACGGTGGCCCGGCGGCTGCTCACGACGTGGAACGGGCCCAGCCAGCACCTCGCGTACCTCTTCGATCGTGCGCACAGCGGCTGCGTATGCGCCATCGATCTCGGGTTCGGCCTGCAGATCGGCGCTCGCGAGAATCGTGACGGTGTGCTTGAGATGGTCGAAGATCACCAGGGCATCGGAGAGCATCAACGCCATGTCGGGCAGGCCGAGCGGGTCGGGCGGGGCCTCGCCAAGTGGCTCGACCGCGCGCACCAGGTCATAGCCGAAGAAGCCCACTGCGCCTCCCGTGAACGGAGGTGCGTCTTCCATCGGCGCCTGGTCAAAACGGGCCACATGCTCTGCGGCCAGCGCATACGGGTCCCCGCCGTCGGAGAGAGACCATCTGAGAACTTCGCGTGGACGGAAGCCGATGAAAGACCAGCGCCCGACCCGCTGTCCCTGGTCGGCGGACTCGAGCAGGAAGGCAGGCTCGCCGGGAGCGAGCGTGCGCAGCTTCAAGAACGCCGACACAGGCGTCTCGCAGTCCTCGATAAAAGTGCAGCTCAGCGGGATCAGATTGTGCGAGGGCGCGAGCTCGCGGGCGCGCTCCAGGCTCGGGCGCACGTCAAGTGCGCCGGACAGGCCCTCGACGCCGGAGGCAGCGCCTGCGGCGCTAGGCGCGGCGGCCATCTAGCACCCGCTCGGCATCCTCGAGCGAGCGTCCTCTGCTGCGCAACAGCACGAGCAGGTGGTAGAGCACGTCCGCGGCCTCTTCATCGACTCGCGCATCGGACTCCTCTCGGGCCGCGCGGGCGACCTCCTCGGCCTCCTCCATCACCTTCTCGCCGATCCGGGCAGGGTTCTCCAACAACTCAACCGTGTAGGAGCCGGCGGGGCGCTCGCGGGCACGCTGGGCGAGTATGCGCTCGAGTGTCGGCAGCGTCTCGCAGGGCGCGCCCGGCTCGAGCTCACCACGATAGAAGCAGCTGCGCTGTCCTGTGTGACAGGCCGGGCCGGTGGGCTCGACGAGTGCCAGCACGGTGTCGCCGTCGCAGTCGACGCGCAGAGCGCGCACCGCCTGGACGTTGCCGCTCGTGGCTCCCTTGTGCCATTGCTCGCCGCGCGAGCGACTCCACAGGTGAAGCTCGCCGGTGTCTCGTGTTCGCTCGAATGCCTGCGCGTTCATGTAGGCGAGCATCAGCACCTCGCCAGTACTCCAATCCTGGACCACGCACGGCACCAGGCCATCTTTGTCGTAGGCGAGCAGCTCGCCGATGGGATCGGGTGCGGGTGTGCTCATCGCAACGATTGTAGGTACAGCGGCTCCAGCGCGGTTTTGAGACACACTCTCACGACATGCAATCGCTGCTCGACCGCAAGTTGCTGTTCGTCACCGGCAAGGGTGGCGTCGGTAAGACCACGATGGCCGCCGCCATCGGCATGCTGGCAGCGCGCGCCGGACGACGCACGATCGTGGTTGAGGTCGGTGAGCAAAGCCAGCTGGAGAGTCTCTTTGGGCTGTCTCCCGGCCCGGCCGGGGTCGAGCGTAAGCTCGAGCCGCGCCTGTCGAGCATCTCGATCGATCCCGATCGAGCGCTGCTCGAGTGGCTGCAGGCTCTGGGCGGCCGCGTGTCGGGGCGCGTACTCGCATCGAGCGGCACCTTCCAGTACTTCGCCGCCGCCGCGCCCGGAGCCAAGGAGCTCGTGAGCATGGTCAAGATCTGGCAGCTCACACGCGGTGGTGAACGGCGTAGCTCAGGCAGCTACGACCTCGTGGTGGTCGATGCTCCCGCTACAGGGCATGCGCTCGGCCTGCTGCGCTCACCTCAGACATTCGGCGCGATCGCACGCGTAGGTCCAATCGCGGGCCACACCAAGAAGGTGCAGGAACTGCTCGCAGACCCCGCGGCCAGCGCCTATCTGGCCGTGGCACTCGGCACCGAGATGGCCGTAACAGAGGCGCTGGAGATGCAGGCAGCCTTGGGCAGGCAGCTCAAGCGCGACCTTGATGCGGTGATCGTCAACGCCCTGCTTCCTCGGCGTTTCAACGCCGAGGAGCTCGACCAGCTAGCGGGCGTGGCGCCCAACGAACGGGCGGGCAACGGCGCCGGCACACGGCCTGCAGCAACGGTCGCTGCCTCCGCGGCCCTTAGCGGCCACGAGGCCGACGCGGTCATAGATGCGGCTGCGCGCGCGGCGCACGCCGTGCACGAGCGCTCACGCCTGCAGCACAACCAAGTGGCGCGCCTGCGCCGACGTAGTTTCGATGTGATCGGCGTGCCGTTTGCATGGGGCCCGAGCCTGGACCTGGCGGCGGTGGAAGCTATCTCGAAGCGTCTGGCCCACAAGCTCAGCGTTCAGTGAGCAGCCAGCTGCGTAGTCACTGCGGCGCGATGCGGTACCTGCGTGTCGCAGGGTCGCGCTCGAGCAGACCTACGGCGAGCAGCGTGGTGACGTAGCGATGGGTGGTACTCGTGTTCATGTCCAGCATCCGTGCCAACTCGGCGATCCCGAGATAGCCGCCGTCATAAGGAAAACAGGAGAGCACAAGCAATCCCGATAGAAGCGAGCGCGAAAGGCGTCTGTCATCCATTTGGGACGGATAGGCCCAATCGTCCTCGCTGAGCGAGAGCGTCCACTTCGGGTCTTTGAGAGCCGACAACAGGACGGACATGGTGCCCCCCTGGCCCGCAGCACGAATCACATGGTCGACCTGAGCTTTGGTCAGCTCGATCAAGACGGTCTCGCCGTCCCCCACCTCGCCTTTACGGACCGAACGCTTTCCAGGACGTTCGGCCCGCTGCCACTGGCGAGACGACGCGGCCTTAGATGCAGCGGAGCTGCCCGTCTTGGCGCGCCGCGGGCGGCGTCGCTTTTCTCTCCCTGTAGGCAGGACCCCGGCTGTCTTTTCATCCTTCATCGCGTGCGGATAATCATCACGCCACGTCAGACGGTCGCAAGGCGCCGCTGAATGTTCAGTTCTGACTACGCGAGGCGTAGCTCATATGCGATTCGCCAGGCGCGCAGGAAAGGCAGCAGGAACTTCGTCAAGGCGCCCCCCGCCTCGATCAGCTTATGGGTGGTGTTGCGTTTGGCAGCTGCATGCGCTTCGTCTGAAGATAGATACATGGCGACCATGCCCGCTGCAATCAGCGCGTGACGAGCGCCGTCGGGCAACCGATACGCCTCGCTGAGCGAACGCCTGACGAGGTCATACGTTCGTTCGTGGGCCACAGTTGCATTTGGATAGTGACCGATGTAGCTGTGGGACCCGTCGGCCGCATCCTGGGCCTCGTCAACGTAGCTGTCGAGCATCGTGCTCGCCGCGCAGATCCACGGCATGTAGGCAGCATCGACCTTGATCGCTTCATGCTCACCACGAGCAGGATCAGCGGCAAGCGCCAGCAGGGCATGAATTCCAAGAGTGCTGCTGGAGGCAGCGGTCAACTCCCACCAGCTCACACCCCAAGTCCGTCGGAATGTGTTCCTCGCCCACTCCTGAAGCGAGCGGTCGCGACGGTCGGGGTCGGGGTCGTGGTTGAACCCCTGGACGCCGCAGCGCTCGGCTCCCTGGACCGCGAGCGGCCGAATCGAGGGATATGACGGCAGCGCGGTGCAGTGCTCGCGACAGGCGCGCACGAGCGCCTCCAGATACCCACCGTCATGGCAAGGCGGATGGTGAAGGTAGTAGTCGCGGATCGGAGTACCGGGATCGAGCGCGTCTCTGAGCGCAAGATGCAAACGACGCCCGTTGGCAACCGGGTCCGGGACAGCCCGCTCGCTAATGCTGTCGAGGAAGTCGAGGAGGATCTGATAGGCAACAAGCAGATGCAGCAAGCTGCTGCGGCGGCGAGAGGGGATGACCGCGAAGAGCGCAGCCCCCTCTATGTTGAGGCGCTTGCGGGTGAGCGCGGCAAGTGCGTCACTGCGAATTGCGGCGTCGGGGATTAACGCCGCAAAGCGACGCCAGAGCTCGACCTCGCGGGCCACACTTGGGCGAATCCAAATCAGCTCACGGGTACACACCACTGAGAGCGCCAGCACCTGACGAAGCACCAGGCATGCCTTGTGTTGAAGTCCGGGAATTGGAATCTTCCCGGAATGTAGTCACTCTGCCGGTCAGTCCGAAAGTGCAATTGCGGGGCCGACCCGCGTGGCCAGGCCCCCGGGCACCGCGACAATCAGCATCGCCGTGGCTGTCACAAGCGCAAAACTGGTGAGGGCTACGGGGAAGCCTGGCGAGTATGCAATTGGAAACCCCGTCACGGTTGAGAGCGCACGACTCAACAGCACCTGGCCGTAGAGCCCGAAGATCGCCCCCAGCGAGCACCCGGTGCCCAGCAGCAACCCGCTCTCCCACATGAGCGCGCGCCAGAGGACACCGCGATGCAGGCCATCCACCTTCATGTCGGCGATTTTGGAGCGGCGCTGCCAGATCATCGCGCCCATCGTTGCTGCCATGGCGAGAATTGCGGCAATCAGCACTAGTCCCGAGATCTGTGTGAGCCGCGAGAGCCCCTGGCGAGCGGTAGCTCGAAAACTCCGCTGACGCTGAGCGGAGCTCTGGACGTTTAGGCCTGATTTGGGCCCCAAAGCGTCTCTCACTGCGCCCAGCGCGGCCGTCGAGGTCACACCCGGGCGCAAGGTGACCTCTAGCGCACTGGGGTCGTTGCTTCCCCAGGCACGGCGATAATCGTCGGCATTGAGCAGGACAGCACCGGGCGGCCATCCGAGGTTGGTGCTGAGCGCTGCGATTCGGAACATCGTCGGATGTGGCGATGGGAGCAGAAAGGACCCACCGATGTGCAGATTCTGATCCGCGGCGATCGCCTCAGAGAGAACTATCCAACCGCCGGCTTTGAGTCTCTTGTCGGCAAGCTGTACGTCTCCCGAGACCAACTGTCCCGATGGGATCGGCCGTTCCACATCTCGCGGCGGGGCGATCACCCAAGTACGCCGATCACCGATGTCCAAAAAAGACCCCCGATAGGCCTCGACCTTTTCGACATCGGGCAGATGCGCGATGTGGCCTGCAGCCGCACTCCGAAATGGTGTTGTCGCGAGCACGTTGGAACTTCCGGAAGGCAGCACCCACAGATCAGTTGTCATGTTGAGTCCGCGGGCAACCTTGTTCAAGCCTGCCTGCAGATCTCCATGAGCAGTCTCAATGGCGACGCTTCCGAACACAGCGATCGCCCCAGTTGCCGCGACGGCGATCGACCGCGATCGATTGATCGTCGAACGAAGCTCGACGATCGCGAGATACGGCGATGTAGCCATGCTCAGGCCTTGCACCCGATCAAACGCACGTGTCATCAACCCGAGGAGGACCGGCAACGACAGCAGCAGCGCAGCAGTCAAGCTCACGACCCCGGTAATTGCAGCCGACGGCGCGCGTGCCAAGATCAGGGTGGTGATCCCTATACATAGAGAGGCTGCACCCAAAAGCCACGCGGTTGCTTGACGAGACTCACGTACGGGGGGCGCGAAGAACTCTCCGTGATGGGAGAAGATTGATCCGTACAGCGGTCCAAGGACGCCAACTAGCGCGGCAAGCATGCCGCCGCCTACGCAGAGGGCGATGCTCGTCCAGGTCACAATCCGCCGCGCCCCGACCGGGAACGCGAACGACAGGTAGCCCGGCTTGGAGTCAAACACAGCAATCGAGAGGAAGTCGCCCAGAAGCAGCCCCACAGCAGAGGCGATCACACCGAGCACCAGCGCATCAAAGATCAGTACCTCCACGATCATCTTGCGGGTATAGCCATCCAATCGCAGGTCCTCGATCAAGCGTCTGCGCTGAGGAACGGTAAGCAGCAGAGCGTTGAAGGCAAACAGAAAGCCCACCAGTGCGCTAATCGCCGAGAACAGGGCTGTCGACTGGTCGGTAGGCTCGGCGGCGCGATCAAACAGAGTCTCGTCAAACGTCGCCGCGCGAACGTTGAGACGGCCGGCGGCGAGCTGTCGCAGGCCCGTAAGAACTTCCCGGTCGCGGCCAGCGCTCGGCTGCACGAAGATGCTTGTCAGACGCCCCTCCATTCCGCTCAGCCGCTGGACATAAGAGAGTGGGGCGATACCCACGGGGATGTCTTCAAGGCCGTCGGAGACGCCCATGAGCAGATCGGGGACCACCAGCGCATTGACAATCTGCGCCCCGATACGAAGCTGAATCCGCTGCAACGAAGAATCGCCGACGGCGCGAGCAATCGAAGCGGGCAACAGCAACGCGCTCACCTTGGAGAGCTTAAAAACTCCAAAGCTCCTCACGAGCTTTCCGCCTAGACGCGCCAGCCGCGGATCCGCCCCCACGAGGTCGATCGAGCGGGAGCGGCCGGCGCCGATGATGGTCGCACTCTGCTCGAGGATCGGTGCAGCCGCACGCACGCCCGGAATGGTCTGTACCTGGCCAAGGAGCGCCTGCGAAAGGCCGTGTGGGTCTCGAGCCGATACCTGGTAGCGCATCTTGCCCACGATCCCGCTGGTGAGTTCCTGCACCGAACCACTGAGGCTCGTGTTGGACACTTGTGAAGAGAACAGCAGCGCGAGTCCGATGGCGATGCCAAGCACGGCAAAGAGCTCCTGCACGAACCTCGCGCGCAGACGGACGCGGTAGAGCCGCGCAATGCTGGATAGCCTCACCGTCGCCTCGCCGTCGCGACTCAGCGTGCACTGCTTCGAGCAGCGG
This sequence comes from Solirubrobacteraceae bacterium, assembly GCA_030151725.1. Classification (GTDB taxonomy): domain Bacteria; phylum Actinomycetota; class Thermoleophilia; order Solirubrobacterales; family Solirubrobacteraceae; genus Palsa-744. The sequence continues at coordinate 2,090 of JASLDD010000075.1, read as the reverse complement.
CACCATCGGGTTCGTGCTGTAGAAGCCGGCCGTCGCGCATTGTGCACACACGATCCGCGTAGGCCGCCGCCTGCGGATCGTGTGTCACGAGCAGAACTGCGACTCCGCGGTCTCGACAGAGCTTCGAAAGGAGCCCCAGGACTTCAGCGCCGCGCTGGCTGTCAAGACTGCCGGTGGGCTCATCGGCCAGCACTAGCTTGGGATTGGTTGATAGGGCTCGAGCGATCATCACGCGTTGACGCTCACCCATCGAGAGCTGCTCGGGCCGCTGGTGCACGCGCTCGGCAAGACCCAGTTGTTCCACCAACGGCATGATGCGACGACGCGCCTCGCGGGCACCCATGTCAGCGCCCATCAACTTCAATGCCGCGTTGTCGAGTGCGTCCGCCCCAGGTATGAGATTTACCGACTGGCGAATGAATCCGAGTTCCATCAGCCGGTAACGCGCAGCCTCACGGGCGGAGAGGTCTGAGACATCGCGCCCGTCGACGAGTACCTGTCCGGCGTCCGGGCGAAGCAGCGCGGCAATCAACATCAGCAGCGTGGTCTTGCCCGAGCCACTCGGGCCGTAGAGTCCGAGTAGTTCGCCCTCCTCAACGGCGAGCGAGACCCCGTCCACGGCGCGCACCGACTCGCCATAGGCAACCGGGAAGTGCTTGCGCAACTCTTGCAACGAGAGCACTAGATGATTGAGCCCACAATCGAGCACAGCATCTGCCGTGCGGGTTGCGCCCTGCCCATGGACACCTACGCGGACCGTTCGCCGCCGGGGAAGTCGATCACATTCCCACCGTCTTCAGGACCCGGTTCGGGTATCAGCAGCCGCCCGCCGCTAAGAGCGGTCAACTGGTGCGAGCGCATAGCCGTCGGCATATCGGGGACCGTCATGAGGACTGCCAAATCGGTGTCCTCCACGAGCGTGCGCAGAAGCTGGACTACCTCCTCGCGCTCGATCACGCCGAGGTTAGCCGTGGGATCGTCAATCAACATCAGCCGTGGTCTGCGCACGATGCCGTGGGATCGTCAATCAACATCAGCCGTGGTCTGCGCACGATGCCGTGTGCGATTCCAACGAGCGCTCGCTCGCCGTCGGAAAGACCGCTCCAACGCTGCCCGGCACAGTCGGCCATGCCGACACGTTGAAGCGCCTCGCTGGCCCGCGCATGGGCCCTGCGGCGACCGTGCTCGATCAACAGCGGCAACGCGACATAGTCAATCATCGTGAGCTCGCTGCGAGGTCCCCCGCGGCCTACCCACCCAACCCGCTCGCGCATCAGCCGCGCGTGTGCGCGCTCAGCGAGGCCTGATAGATCCTCCCCTTCGAAGTAGACCGTTCCGGCGTCCAGTGTCTCCAACCCGGCGGCAATCCTCAACAGCGTGGTCTTGCCGGCGCCGCGTCTGCCCCATACTGCGACGAGCTCGCCGGGATGCACGTCGAGCGAAAGGTCGGAGAGGACCATCAACTCATGATGACCGCGCCAGTAGCTCTTGCTCACCTTCTGCAGCGAGAGCAGCGCGGCAGTCATCAGAGTGCCCGCAGCCGACCCATCCGCCCCGTGCCCGCCACGAGTGGTCCATCGGCAGGTGCCCTGCGCGCCTCCTCAACGAGCCCCTCGAGCAGCTCCCGGGCACTCTGCAGCCACTCGATACGTGCCCTCCACAGCGCTATCTCGGCATCCCTCGCAAGCACGCGCATCAGGCGTGACCATTCCTGCGTCTCACCCGCCTCCTCTCGCTCGGAGAGCTCCTTGAGATCTCGCAGGCGGCCCATGCACGCCAGTTCTTGGCCGTAAACCATGTCGATCAGGCGCGGAACGTTACGAGGACTGCAGAGAGCGATCTTCATATGCAGCTCGTCGCGTAGCGGTGGCGCAGGAGAGGAGCCCAGCATCCAGGTCTCAAAATGCTCGACACCTCCATCGGTAGCCTCGTAGATAGTTCGCGGTGCGGCGCGGCGTGCGGGGCCCGCTCCCATCTCGCCCGCAGCGCGGACGTATTCGTCACGGCTCAGCTGGTCAAGCGCCGAGTAGACGCCAGAAGGCGCAAACGCAGAGGAGCCAAAGCGCTCCTCCAGACGCTGTGCAAGCTGG
>JASLDD010000017.1 GCA_030151725.1 Solirubrobacteraceae bacterium | reverse complement strand
GTCTCGCCGGCCTCGATCGTGGAGCGGGTCGGCGCCGACACGGCCCGCTGCTACATCCTGTTCGTCGGCCCCCCCGAGCAGGACGCGGACTGGTCCGACAAGGGCGTCGACGGCGTCTTTCGCTTCCTCGGGCGGCTGTGGCGCCTGTCGGCCGAGATCGCCGAAAGGGAGGGCGGCTCGGCGGGGGAGATAGCCCCACCGGCCACTATCGACGGCGACGATCTCGCCCTCGCGCGCAAGACCCACTGGGCGATCGACAAGGTCGGCGGCGATCTGCGCCGCTTCGCCTTCAACACCGCGATCGCGGCGGTGATGGAGCTTCTGAACGAATGCTCGCTGCGGCGTGACAGCGCCGACACCCAGACGCTGCGCTTCGCGCTCGCCAACGCGGCCTCGCTGCTGTTCCCGTTCGCCCCCCACGTGAGCTCTGACATCTACGAGCGCCTGACCGGGGAGCGGGTGTGGGAGCAGCCGTGGCCCGAGGCCGATGAGGCGCTGCTGGAGAGCGAGGTCTACGAGCTTGTCTGCCAGGTCAACGGCAAGGTTCGCGACCGCGTGCAGGCGAGCGCCGACGCCGACGCCGAGACCCTCAAGGACCTCTGCCGCGCCGCTCCCAACGTACGAGCCCACATGGAGGGCAAGGAGATCGTCAAGGAGATCGTGATCCCGGGGAAGCTCGTAAACCTGGTCGTGCGCTAGACCTCAGCGCCGGGGGGCGGATTTGACTCCCCACGCGAGCGTCAGTGTCTGCGCATAGACTCGGAGCCGTGCCCGAGCTCAAGCCCGTCTACCTGATCCACGGCGACGATCATGGCGCTGTTGCGGAGCGGCGCGCGGGCCTGCGGTCATTGGCTGAACGCGACGACGGCACGGTGGGGGTGGAGCTCCTGGATGGCGATTTGGCGACCCCGGCGGGCGTTGCCGAGGCGCTGGCGGCGATGACGCTTGCGATTGGGCAGCGGGTGATCATCGTGGAAGGCGTCGAGCGTTGGCGCCCGGCGGACTTCGAGAAGGAGCTCGCGCTGATGATCGCCGCTATGCCGCCCGCCACCACGCTGGCGCTGTTCGCCCGCGAGGAGGCACGTACGAAGGTCCCGCCTGCCGTTCACGAGGCGGTCAAGCGGGCGGGCGGTCAGGTGGTGGCGCAGATGACGGTCAAGCCGTGGGAGCTTGCCAAATGGGCGCGCGAGCAGGCGGCGAGACTTGGCCTGTCGCTGGACGGGGCGGCGGCCAAGGCGCTCGTGGCTCAGGTGGGCGAGCGCCAGCAGCGACTACTGCGCGAGCTCGAGAAGCTGGCCCTCGAAGGCGAGTCCGATCAGACCGCAGCCAGGAGCGTGGGAGTGCAGGACATAGAAGCGCGCGCCGCCCATTCGGCCGAGTGGCGTGCCTACGGCCTGGCCGACGCGCTGGTGGGCGCCGACGGGCGCGAGGCGACGATCACCTATCTGCGCCTGCGCGCCCAGGGCGAGCGCCTGTCGGGCCTTCTCTATCTGATGGCCGGACGGCTGCGCGACGGCCTTGCGATCTCGCTGCGCCTGCAGGCGGGCGAGTCGGTGGCGGATGTCAAGCGCAGCCTGCGCATGCCGGCGCGGGCAGCCGAGCGGTTCGTGGCCGATGTGGCCCGCAGCGATCCCGAGCGCATGCGTGCCGCGCTGGGAGTCATGGCGGATCTGGAGCTCGATTCGCGCGGTGGCGCGCCGTTGCTGGCGGGACGCAATCGGATGGCGGGGCTGAGCGAGGACACGCTCGCCGTGCGAGCCATCGAAGCGATTACCGACCCAGGTGGCTAGGAGCCGGAGCCCGCGAGCGTGCGGGCTGCGCGGGACTTCTTGCGGGCGCCGGTGTTGCGGTGCATGGCGCCACGCTTGACTGCCTTGTCGATCGTGCTCGTGAGCTCTTTGTGAGTCGACGCGGCGCCCTCCTGGTCTGAATCCTGAACTTGGGACTCCAGACGGCGGAAGTAGGTCTTGATCGTGGAGGTGTAGAGGCGATTCTCCAAGCGCTCGCGCTCTGAGCGAAGGATCCGCTTCTTCTGGGAATGAATGTTCGCCATGGTGAAAGCTGCGAGGCGCGGGGACAAACGGCCCGAGCGCGCCGCAGAGCGCCGTACTATAGCGGCCTTGCCCGCCGCTGCAGACACCGCTGCCGAGGAGCCGCCCGCGCCGCCGCCTCCCGGTGGCAGGGGGGTGGCCCGCAACACGGCCATCTTCTCGATCGCAACCGGCTTCTCGCGCGTGGCAGGGCTGCTGCGCGAAATCGTGGCCGCCAGCTTCTTCGGCACGTCGAGGGCGGCATCGGCGTTCACGATCGCCTTCCAGATACCCAACCTGGTGAGCAACCTGTTCGCCAATGCCGCCCTGTCGGCGGCCTTCGTGCCCGTGTTCACCGACTTGCTCCAGCAGGGCCGCAAGAAGGAGGCATTCAGGCTCGCCTCGACGCTGTTTTGGATCATGCTGATCGTGCTGGGCGCGGTGACCGCGTTCTTCATCCTGGCCGCGGGCGTGGTCATGCCGCTGTTCATCGGCACCACCTTCACGGGCGCCCAGGAAGCGCTCACGGCGGGTCTGGCCCAGGTGCTGTTCCCGGTGGTGTTGATCCTGGGGCTCAACGGCCTGCTGGTGGGGGTGCTGCAGTCATACGACCACTTCTCCATCCCGGCTATCTCGCCAGCGGTGTGGAACGTGGTGATCCTGGTGCTGCTAATCGTGCTGCGCCCGCACTTCCACGGCCAGGATCAGCTGTACGCGTATGCGATAGCGATCCTGGTTGCGACGTTCGTGCAGCTGCTGATGGCAGTGGGGGCGTTGGGACGCATCGACTTCCGCCTGCAGATGTCGATCGACTGGCACGACCCGCGCATCAGGCAGGTGTTCACGCTGATGCTGCCCGTGACGATCGGCCTGGGGATCGTGAACCTCGACCAGGTCATCAACTCGGTGTTCGGCACGCTTGTCAACGGGCAGGCGCCGCGTGCGATCGACAACGCGTTTCGCATCTACATGCTCCCCCAGGGGCTGTTCAGCGTGTCTGTGGCGACGGTGCTGTTTCCCACGCTCAGCCGCATGGCATCCAATCGCGACACAGCCGGCATGCGCCGGGCGGTGGGCACGGGCATGCGCCAGATCAACCTCCTGCTGATCCCCGCGGCGGCCTTCATGATCGTGCTGTCCACGCCGATCGTGCGGCTGCTGTTCCAGCGGGGTGAGTTCAACGCCGGCTCCACGCACCTGGTCTCGATAGCGCTCTTCTGGTTCGCTTTCAGCCTGCCCTTCGGCGGCCTGAACCTGCTGCTGACGCGGACCTTCTTCGCCGTGCAGCGGCCGTGGATACCGACGAGTCTTGCGGCAATGAACATCGTGGTGGACATCATCGTGAGCATCGGCCTTTACAAGCCGCTGGGCATCGCGGGCCTCATCATCGGCACGGTTGTGGCCAACGCTGTCATGACGGCACTCCAGTTGCACAGGCTGCGGATCGGCTTCAACGGTCGCATCGAGGGGGCTCAGACGACGATGATCACGGCGAGGATCGCTGTTGCCTCGGCGCTGCTCGCGGCCGTCTCGTGGCTGGTGTGGAAGCTGTTGGATAGCGTGCTGGGCGTCTCGCTGCCCGCCCAGATAGTGAGCATGGCGGCCGCGGCGGGGGTGGGTCTGGTCGTGTACTCGCGCGCGGTGCTCGCGATGCACGTGCCCGAGGCGCATCAGGTCAGCCGCCTGATTCGGGCGCAGCTCGGTCGCGCCTGAGGGCGTATGCGCCGGCGTTGCCGCGGCGACGACCAGCGGACCAGCGGACCAGAGCGGACCAGCGTCCCGGGTTACGGCCAGCCAAGTACCTCCTCGTGCTCACTCTCTCCGGCAATGCTGTGTAACCATCGTTATACAGTAGTCGCGGAGAGAGATAGCCTGACCTCGACCTCCAGCGCCGAGCTGTACAACCATCGCTATACAGCACTCGCGGAGAGACATACAGGGAACGCCCCGACAGGCCCTCGCTTCACTCAACCACGCCACAAAATCGCTCGAGCAGAGGCCGGGTGAGCCAAAGCCCACCCGGCATGCGCCCGAACAAAGATCGCCGCTTACTACTTACGTCCCAGGACTGTGTGTCTATGCCTGGGCGGCTTGACACTCCCGACACCTGGACTGGCCGCCGGCCCGAGGGCCGGCGCGTTGCCGAGGTTGGACCTCGAAGGCCCATAGTCGAGTAGGCGATCCGCCGGAGCTTCAAAGGCTAGCGGGTCCTGGCCTCTACGCTGTAGCGGCCATGGACCAGTCACACATCCGCAACTTCTCGATCATCGCGCACATCGACCACGGCAAGTCGACGCTGGCGGATCGCATCCTGGAGCTGACGCACACGGTTGCGGCCAGGGAGATGCGGGCGCAACTGCTGGACTCGATGGACCTGGAGCGCGAGCGGGGCATCACGATCAAGGCGCAGGCGGTGAGGGTGTTCTTCACGGCGAAGGACGGGGAGACCTACCAGTTGCACCTGATCGACACGCCGGGCCATGTGGACTTCACGTATGAGGTGTCGCGCTCGCTGGAGGCGTGCGAGGGAGCGCTGCTGGTGGTGGACGCGGCGCAGGGCGTTGAGGCGCAGACGGTGGCGAACACGTACCTGGCGGTGGAAGCGGGCCTGGAGCTGATCCCGTGCCTGAACAAGATCGACCTGCCGGGCGCGGAGCCGGAGCGGGTGGCGGGGGAAGTGAGCGACCTGATCGGGGAGCCGGGAGAGTCGATCCTGAAGATCAGCGGCAAGACGGGCGAGGGAGTGGGGGAGGTATTGGAGGAGCTGATCAAGCGGGTGCCGCCGCCGGCGGGCGAACCCGACGGCCCGCCGCGGGCCTTGATCTTCGACTCGGAGTTCGACCAGTACAGGGGTGTGATCGCGTACATCAGGGTGGTGGACGGCACGTTCCGCAAGGGGGAGCCGATCAGGGCGATGGCGGCGGGCACGGAGGCTGACATAGACGACCTGGGCTTCTTCAGCCCGCAGATGATGCCGACGGATCAGCTGGCGGCGGGCGAGGTTGGCTACCTGATCACGGGTCTGAAGGACGTGACGCTTTTGCGGGTGGGGGACACGCTGACAACGCGCAAGAGCTCGGGCGGGCACGCCTCGGAAGCCACGACGCCACTCCCGGGCTACAGGGAGGTCAAGCCGATGGTGTTCTGCGGCCTGTTCCCGATCGACTCGGACACGTACCCGGATCTGCGCGACGCGCTGGAAAAGCTGGTGCTGAACGACGCGGCGCTGTCGTGGGAGCCGGAGACGTCGGATGCGTTGGGCTTTGGCTTCCGCTGCGGCTTCCTGGGCCTGCTGCACATGGACATCGTGAAAGAGCGCTTGGAACGGGAGTACGACCTGGAGCTGCTGGCGACGATGCCGTCGGTGGAGTTCGATGTGACGCTGACGAACGGGGAGGAGCTCGAGGTGCACAACCCGTCGGACATGCCGGACCCGGGCACGATCGAGGAGATTCGCGAGCCGTTCATCAAGGCGTCGGTTATCGCCCCGAAAGAGTTCGTGGGGGCGGTGATGGAGCTCTGCCAGGAGCGTCGGGGGGTGCACGCGGGCATGCATTACCTCTCGCCGGAGCGGGTGCAGATGACATATGACCTGCCGCTGGCGGAAATCGTGTTGGACTTCTTCGACCAGCTGAAGTCGCGCACGCGGGGGTACGCGTCGCTTGACTACGAGCTGGACGGAATGCGCCCGTCGGACTTGGTGAAGCTCGATGTGCTGCTGGCGGGCGACACGGTGGATGCGCTGTCGATGGTCGTGCACCGCGACAAGGCGTATGAGATGGGGCGCACGTTGACGGAGAAGCTGCGCAAGCGGATCCCGCGCCAGCAGTACGACGTGCCGATCCAGGCGGCGATCGGGGCGCATGTGATTGCGAGGGAGACGGTGAAGGCGTTCCGCAAGGATGTGATCTCGGGCTGCTACGGCGGGGACATCACGCGCAAGAAAAAGCTCCTGGCCAAACAGAAGGAGGGCAAGAAGCGGATGAAGCAGGTGGGCCGGGTGGAGGTGCCGCAGGAGGCGTTCCTCGCGGTGCTCGAGCTGGGCGAGGACTAGCGGGTGTCGCCAGACGTCTCGCCGCGACCCGTGCGCGTGCTGTTTGTGTGCTTGGGCAACATCTGCAGATCGCCGACCGCCGAGGGAGTCATGCGTTCGCTGGTGCGACAGGCGGGCTTGCAGGAGAGGGTCGAGATTGACTCGGCGGGGACGGGAGCGTGGCATGTGGGCAACGCCCCGGATGCGCGCGCGACGGCGGCGGCGCGGAGCCGGGGCACGGTGCTGGAGGGCCGGGCGCGCCAGGTGACAGCTGAGGATTTCGATTTTTATGATTTGGTGATTGCGATGGACAGTGAGAACAGGCGCGCGCTCCGGGCACTGGCGGGCGGCGAGGCCGAGCGGGCAAAGGTGCGGATGCTGAGGGAGTTCGACCCGGCGAGCGCGGACACGGGCGATCTGGATGTGCCCGACCCCTACTACGGCGGGGACGGCGGCTTCGAGCACGTATATGACCTGGTCCATGCGGCCTGCGAGGGCCTTTTGGAGGAGATCCAGGCCGGCCGTCTGCCATGAGCCTGCCGCCGGGCGCGAGCCAGGCCAGGCGAGTGGGCGGGGGGAACATCAACGAGGCCTACAGGGTGGTGCTGGCGGACGGCACAGAGGCGTTCGTGAAGACCCGCGCTGAGGTGGAGGCGGGGGAGTATGCGTCGGAGGCGGCGGGCCTTCAGTGGCTGGCACAGCCGGGGGCGCTGCGCACACCGCGGGTGCTGGATTGCGAGGAGCGCTATCTGGCGCTCGAGTGGGTGGAGCAGGGCCGGCTGAGTGCGGCGGGAGCGGAGGAGCTGGGCCGTGGCCTGGCGGTCACTCATGCGGCGGGGGCGGAGTGCTTCGGGGATCCAGGGGATGGCTGGGCGGGTTTTGGCCGGGTGCGCCTGTCGAACGAGCCGACGGATGACTGGCCGAGCTTCTATGCGCAGCGGCGCCTGCTTCCCATGGCGCGGACGGCGGGCGAGCGCGGTGTGCTGCCGACCGCAGCGGTGGGCGACGTGGAGCGGGTGTGCGAGCGCCTACCCGAGCTTGTGGGCCCGGCGGAGCCGCCGGCGCGCCTTCACGGCGACTTGTGGTCGGGCAATGTGATGGCGGGGATGGACGGGCGCCCGTGGCTGATCGACCCGGCGAGCTATGGCGGGCACAGGGAGGTGGACCTGGCGATGCTGCGGCTGTTCGGCGCGCCGTCGGAGCGGGTGTTCGAGGCGTATGAGGAAGTGGCGCCGCTGGCGGAGGGATGGGGTGAGCGGGTGGAGCTCTACCAGCTGCTTGCGCATCTGGTGCACGCGCTGCTGTTCGGGGGCTCGTATGTGGCGAGCGTGGAGCGGATCGCGCGCCGCTACAGCTGAACCGTCCCGGAAGTGATGCGAGCGTCGGAAGAGAGCAGGTGCGCGACGACACACCCTCGGCACGTCACCGGCTGTACATGCTGGCGCGTGTGATCGTCGCGCGCCACTATCGCTCTGAGCTGACGCTGGAGCAGGTGGCGCAGGCGCTTGAAAGCTCTCCGAGGGAGATCCAGCGGGCGTATGCGGAGTTCGGCGAGTGCAGCTTCCGCGAGGACCTGCTGGCGCGGCGAATGAAGGTCGCGGCGGACGTGCTGCTGGAACAACGCGCGATCCGGGTGGCGGACGTGGGGCGACTGGTGGGCTACCGCGACGGCTCGCACTTCGCGAGTGCGTTCAGGCGCCGCTACGGCCTCTCACCGGCGCGCTTCCGCGCGGAGGGAGCGACTGCGAAGGCAGTCGTGGGCTAGGGCCTGCCGACGCGCTGCAGATCGTCGGCGAGGATCTCCGGAGCGCTCTCGTCGACGGGCTCTGCGCCGGGCAGCCGCAGGCGCATGAGGGCGCCGCCCCCGGGGGCGCGCTCGGCGGTGATGCTGCCGCCCTGCTGGCCGGCGACCTGGCGCACGATCGCGAGGCCGAGCCCGGAGCCGGGCCGGCCGCGGGCCTCGGCGCCGCGGTAGAAGCGGTCGAAGATGTGGGGGAGGTCCTCGGCGGAGATGCCGGGGCCGTGGTCGCGCACGGTGAGCTGGGTGCCGGCGAGCTTGATCTCGACGGGCTCTTCGGGCGGGCTGTACTTGACGGCGTTGTCGATCAGGTTGCTGACGGCGCGCTCGAGGCGGGCGGGCACGCCGGTGACGATAGTGGGCTCGAGCTCGACGATGAGAGGCGTGGCGGGGGCGTGCCTGCGCCCGCGCTGGACGACCTCCTCGACGAGCAGGTCGAGGCGCAGCTCCTCGTTGTCGGCGCGGGGCTCCTCGCCGCGGGCGAGGTCGATGAGGTCGTTGATGACGAGGGTCAGCTCCTCGATCTGCTCGACCACGTCGCTGAGCAGCCCGCGCTGCTCGGCGGGATCCATGTCGGGTCCCTGCTGCTGGAGGATCTCAATGTTGGTGCGCAGGCTGGTGACGGGCGTGCGCAGCTCGTGGGAGGCGTCGGCGACGAGCTGGCGCTGCGCGTGCACGGAGGCATCGAGGGCGCTGACGGACAGCTCGAGGGCATCGAGCATGGCGTTGAAGCTGCCGGCAAGACGGCCGATCTCGTCGTCGTCGACGGGCTCGATGCGGCGGCTGAGGTCGCGGGTGACGGCGACGTGCTCGGCGGTCTCGGTGAGGCGCTTGAGAGGTTGCACGGCGGCGCCGGCGACGAGCCGCCCGAGCAGTGCGGCAAGGGCGATGCCGCCGATGTCGAGCAGCACGAGGATCAGGCGCAGGCGGCTGAGCAGGCTGTCGACTTCGGTCAGCGGCAGGGCCAGCTGGACGGCGCGTCCGGTGCCGAAGGGCTCGGCGAACACGCGCAGGTGGATGCCTTCGACCTCAGCATCTCGGAAGAAGGACTTGCCGCCGTGGGCGGCCAGTGCTCGGGTGGCGCCGTTGACCGGGATGGAGACTCCGGGCGCGGAGCGCAGGAGCACTTTGCCGCCGGCGTCGACGACTTGCTGGTAGCCGCGCACCTCGTCAGGATTGGGGGGGAGGCGACCGAACAGGTTGCGGGGTGTGGTGCGGCCTTTTTTGGCTTTGGCCGCCGCTTTGGCCACATTGCCGGTGTCGCCTGGAGTGGGCGTGATGTTGTCGCCGGCGGCGAGTCGCAGGGCGGTGCTTTCCCGTGAGGCGGCAACTGTCTGGCGCCCGTTGGGGCCGAGGAACCTGACGAGACGCCCCGCCTCGCGACCGCGGTTGCGCAGTTGGGTGTCAACCTGGCTGTGGAGCTGGTTCGAGGTGAGCAGGTAGGTCAAGAGCGAGGCCAGCACGACGGCGACGGCGACGGCGGCGGCGGAGACGATGGTGATGCGCCGGCGAAAGCTCATGGGCGGGTGCGGAGCACGTAGCCGACGCCGCGCACTGTGTGCAGCAGGCGCGGCTCCTCTGCGGTCTCGGTCTTGCGCCTGAGATAGCCCATGTAGACGCCGAGGGAGTTGGAGCTTGAGCCGAAGTCATAGCCCCAGACCTGCTCGAAGATGACGGAGCGCGAGAGCACCTGGCGGGGATGGCGCATGAACAGCTCGAGCAGCAGGAACTCGGTGCGCGTGAGCTGCAGCTGGCGCTCGCCACGCCAGGCCTCGTGGGCGCGAAGGTCGAGGCGCAGGTCCTCGAAGGTGAGGGTCTCGGCGGGACCGTCGTCGTCCTCGCCGGCGCGGCGCAGCAGGGCGCGCACACGGGCGAGCAGCTCGCGCAGGGCGAAAGGCTTGACGAGGTAGTCATCGGCGCCGGCGTCGAGGCCGGCAACGCGATCGTCGACCTCGCCGCGAGCGGTGAGCATGAGCACGGGGGTGGTGTCGCCACCCTCGCGCAGACGGCGGCAGACTTCCAGGCCATCCATGCGCGGCATGGCGATGTCGAGGATGACGGCCTCGAAGGGAGTGGCGCCGAGACGCTCGATTGCCTCGAGCCCATCTACCGCCTGGGCCACGTCGTAGTGTTCGAGCGTGAGCGCACGCGAAAGCGCGCTTTGAACGGCGGGCTCGTCGTCGACGACCAGTATGCGTGCAAGCTCTGCCATGGTGGGCGGCGCCTCGCGCCTTGTAGACCGCAACGGGCGAAAGGACGCGCTTGTCAGGCTAGCGTGATGGGTATGTCGGACAACAGGTGAAGGAAACGCGAAGAGATTCCTAAGAGTAGAGAGGCAGGGGACATCGCCGGAGAGGACTTCGAAGCGGATGACAGCGCGGCCATGCTGGCGGCGCAGTCGCGCACGCTGCGCAACAGCATCATCAGCCTGGCGGTGTTCTTTGCGCTGGTAGCGGGGCTGCTGCTGGGCGTGCCCTCGCTGAAGTCGGCGGGCGAGCGGATCACGGATGCCAACACGTCGTGGATCGCGACGGCGCTGCTGCTGGAGGTGCTCTCGTGTGTGGGCTATGTGGTGCTGTTCGATCTGGTGTTCGGCAGGCTCGGCCGCAGCCTGAGCTCGCGGCTGTCGCTGTCGGAGCTGGCTGTCAACTCGGTGGTGTCTGTCAGCGGCCTGGCGGGGATCGCGCTGGGGGCGTGGGTGCTGCGCAGCAAGGGCTTCTCGGTGGAGCGCATTGCCAAGCGCTCGGTATTGATCTTCGTGCTGACGAGCGCGGTGAACGTGGGCATGGTGGTGGTGATCGGGGTGCCGATGTGGGTGGGGCTGGTGTCGGGCTCGACGAACGCGCTGCTGACGTTGCTTCCGGCGCTGGCGGCGGCGGGAACGATCGCGGGGACGCTCGCGCTGGCGGCGTGGGCCCGGCGGACAGCCGAGCGCAGAGCCGCGGAGGGACAGCCGCCGAGGAGCAGTCGTTGGACAGTTGCCCTGATTGCGGTGGGCGGCGGAGTGGAGGACGCGCTGGGCCTGATCCGCGCACACGACTGGCGGCTGTTGGGAGCGGTTGGCTACTGGCTGTTCGACAACCTGGTGCTGTATGCGTGCCTTGCTTCATTTGGGCATGCGCCGTCGTTTTGGGTGGTGGCGATGGCCTACCTGGTGGGGATGCTCGCCAACTCGATTCCGGTACCGGGGGGCTTCCTGGCGGTGGAAGGGGGCCTGGTGGGGATGCTGCTGCTGTTTGGCGCGCCACCGGGATCGCTGGTGATCGCGGCGGTGGTGATCTATCGCGCGATCTCCTTGTGGATCCCGGCGGTGATCGGCTCGGTGGCCTTCGTGAGCCTGCGCCGCGAGATCGGCAAGCCGATCGCCCCGGTGGTCCCTTCGGGGAGCTAGCTTGTGACGGTGCGGTTCTAGCCGTTGATGGCGGCGGTGTAGGCGACCTCAGCGGCGACGTGCTGGCAGATGTGCCCGGGGAGATTCGCCATGACGTGCGCAAGGGTGGCGCCCTGGGCACCGGAGAGACCGGGGCAGTAGACGGGGGGCGGCAATGTGCCGGTAGCGGAGCCGGGGGCGTTGAGTGGGAACAGGCGCACGGCGGCGCTGTAAGCGTGGGCGTAGTTGTCGGAGAAGACGTCGATGGCGACGCGGCCGGTGTAGATCTCGATGGAGCGGCCTTCGTCGTAGACGGTGGCGGGCACGCCGCGCACGAGGATGTTGCGCTGGGGCCCGAGGGCTGAGTTTGAGTGCAGGCGATAGAGCACGGTTGTGACCTGCAGGGGCAGCAGGCAGCTGCCGCCACCGAAGATGCCTTTGCTCTGCACGCAGTCGCCGTAGTAGACGCTGGTGCCGATCTTCTCGATGTAGCCGTTGAGCCCGTCGGCGGCGGCTAGCGGCTGGCCCTGGAAGCTGGGGCCGACCCAGTAGGTGCGGTAGTAGGGGAAGGTCTGCGCTTCGGCGAGTTCGCGCGCGGCGATCTGGTGTGGGTGCTGTGTGCCACAGCCGCAGGCCGCCACGGCGAGGCTCGCGAGGACGAGCAGGAGGGCGAGCTTGGCGAGGCGCGAGAGGCCACGGGTTGGTTGGGGGGCGGTCATGGCCGTCATTATCTTGGCGTGCCGATCAAAAGCACAGCTACTTCGCGGCGGCTGATGAGTTTCAGTGGGTACGGATCCGCCACCGACCTGGCGGAAGAGCCGGGGTCCGGTGGGGTAGCACACCGGACCCCGGTCGATCTTCGCACCGGAGGGGTGCGCCTTGCGCAGGTCGCTGTGCTGGCGTGGGCGGCGGCGCTGCTGGCGCTGTGGGTGCTCATCTACCCGCGCACGCCGGACCTGGCGGCGCAGGTCTACCGGGTGGGCCTGTTTCGCCAGATCGGCTTTGCGGTGTGGGACGAGCACTGGTACGCGGGCCACCACCTGCCGGGCTACAGCCTGCTGTTCCCGCCGCTGGGGGCGCTGCTTGGGATCCGAGTGGTGGGAGCGCTTGCGGTGCTGTGCTCGGTCGTGCTGTTCGAGCGCCTCAGCAGTGCGATATGGGGAGAGGACGCTCGTTGGGGGGCGGGGCTGTTTGCGGTGGCTGCGGTGGGCGATGTGTGGGCGGGACGGGTGACGTTCGCGCTCGGCGTGCCGCTGGCGTTGGCGGCGGTACTGTCGCTGCGGGGCCGCCATCGGCTGTGGGCAGCGCTGGCGGCGGTGGTATGCGCGGCGGCGAGCCCAGTGGCGGGGGCGCTTTTGGGCCTTGGGGGGTTGACGTGGACGGTGACAAGCCACAGGCGAGGGCCTGTGCTCGTTCTGGCTGTGCCGGC
>JASLDD010000293.1 GCA_030151725.1 Solirubrobacteraceae bacterium | reverse complement strand
CTTCAACCCGCACACGCTCGTCGACCCGATCCACCTGGGTAGCGCGCCGACGTGGTCGAACCTGGTGTTCGCGCTGACGGTGGCGGCGATCTCGTTCACGAGCCTGGAGTCGGCGTCGGGGCTGGCGGGGGAGGTGAGGATCAGCCGTCGCGGTCTCAAGCAGATGGTCGCCAGCGGCACGGCCACTGTGGTGTTCCTGTACGTGGGCATCGCGCTGGTGGCGGTGACGGCGCTACCGGTGAAGGGCACGCACACGGAGCTGGCGACGCGCTACCTGAACGCGCCGATGATCGGGGTCGTCCAGCACGTGCATCCCCATTGGCTGGAGCAGACCCTGAAGTACCTGGTGGCGGGCTTGGCGAGCGTGACGCTGGTGGCCGCGGCCAACTCGGCGATGCTCGGCCTCTCGCGCCTGGCGTATTCACTGTCGACGAACCGCCAGATTCCTAGCGGCCTGGGACGCCTGCACCCGCAGCGCTCGACTCCGTATGTGCTGATCATCCTCGCCGGCATAATCGCTGCGGGCCTGGTGGTGCCGGAGGACCTGGACTTCCTGGTCGGGATCTACGCCTTCGGGGCAATGCTGGCATTCACGATCGCGCACCTGTCGATCTGCCGCCTGCGCTACTCAGAGCCCGATCGCGACCGGCCCTACAGGGTGCCGCTGTCGATCAAGATCGGTGGCGGGCAGCTGCCGCTGCCGGCGGCGTTCGGGGCGCTTGTCTCAGGCGCCGGCTGGGTGGCGCTGATGGTTCTGCACCAGCCCGCACGCTATGTGGGGCTCGGCTGGATGGCGATGGGGCTGGCGCTATATGTCGTATATAGGCGCGCGGATGAAACGTCGCTGCTCAAACGGGTGACGGTCTCGCCGCACATCCTGCGGGCCGAGCAGACGCCGGAGCGCGACTATGGCTCGGTGCTGGTGCCGCTGTTCGGCACGGACCTGGACGACGACATCGTGCAGACGGCAGCGCTGCTGGTCTCGGGCGAGCCGACGGACGACGCTGCGATCGACACGGCCACGATCGAGGCGATCTGGGTGTTCGTGATCCCGATGTCGCTGCCGCTGGATGCGAGCCTGCCGGAGGCCCAGATCAAGCACGCCCGCCAGGTCCTGGCGCGGGCAAGGGCTGTGGGCGAGGAGTACACGGGAGTACAGGTGGCGACGGCGACGGTGCGCACGCGGCGCGCGGGCTATGCGATCGTGGAGGAGGCGCGCAGGCGTGGGGTGGAGGCGATTGTGCTCGGCGCGGAGGAACCGTCTCTGATCCGCGGTGGAGCGCGTCTGGGAGGGCGTGGGGGGCCGCTGGAGGGGTATGTGGGGGACGTGACCAAGTACGTTGTGCGCAAGGCCACGTGTCGCGTGATCGTGACGGCGCCTGCAGCGCGCGACTCGCCGCAGGAGCAGACGCGGCGGACCAACCGAGACAGGGCCCCCATCGTCTAAGGTGCCCACCATGCCAATACGCAGAACGTCATGTTCGTACTGATCGTGGGCGCCGGCCGGGTCGGCTCGGCGGTTGCCAAGTCGGCCCTGGCGGCCGGTCATGAAGTGTCGGTCCTGGACGCGGACCCGCTGTCGCACGAGCGCTTGGACGCCGGGCAGAGCGAGAGCTGGGAGGACGCCAAAGGCCAGTTCACGGTCGGCACGGCGCTCGAGACGGAAGCGTTGATCCAGGCGGGCATTGAGCGCGCAGATGTGTTCATCGCATCGACAGCAGGAGACAACACGAACCTGGTGATCGCGCAGATCGCCCAGAAGCGCTTTGGCGTGCAGAAGGCGATCGTGCGCGTGATGGACCCGGCGCGCGCAGACTGGTACGGCGAACAGGGCCTGCAGACGATCTCCCCGACCAAGCATGCGATCGAGGGGTTCGAGCGAGCGCTCGCACCGGACGGGGAGTAGGACGTGTACGCGATCATCGCCGGCGCCGGCAAGGTCGGGCGCAATCTCGCCAGGGAGCTGATCAGCAAGGACCACGAGGTCACGCTGATCGAGTCCTTCCGCCCCCGCTACTTGACGCTCGAGGAAGAGTTCGAGCACGCGGTCCAATACGGCGACGCGACGGAGCTGTGGGTTCTGGAGCGCGCGGGGATCCAGCGCGCGGACCTGGTGATCGCTGTGACGGGCGATGACGAGGACAACATGCTGGTGTGCCAGGTCGCCAAGGAGAAGTACCTGTGCGACAGGATCATCGCCCGCGTCAACAACCCCCGCAACCACGACCACTTCAGGCTGCTGGGCATCCAGCCGGCGGTGTCGGCTACGGACCTGATCTTGCGCCTGATCGAGCACGAGGTGCCGCGCTACGGCCTGGTGCACCTGCTGGCGCTGGAAGAGGAGCGCCTGGAGATCATCGAGCTGGAGGTCACAGACGACGCTCCCACGGTCGGCGAAAGGGTCTCGGACATCGCCCTCCCGGAGGGCAGCCTGATCATCTCGGTGCTGCGCGGAGGCACGGGCTTTGTGCCGAAGGCGGACACGACGATCGAGGCAGGCGACGAGGTCCTGCTGGTGCTCGATCAGGGCCTGGAGGAGGCAATCACAGCGTTCTTCGCTCCCAACGGGCACCCGGCGGGGATCTGAGCGAGGGCTGCACGAGGGTTTCGCCGGGGGTTGGTCTGCCGAGAGATTGGCTATTCTTCCCCCTTGAGACACTGTCCGGGATAGTCCAATTGGCAGTGACGCCCGGTTCTGGTCCGGGAGATTGGGGTTCGAGTCCCTGTCCCGGAGTACCTATTGGCAGCGTAGATGCGGGCCCGCTTTCAGCCCTGGCTAGTACCGCAAAGCCCTATTCTCCGCCCGAACAGGCGCCGCTTGGCGCAGCGATAAGACGGAGGCGTGAATGGAAGCTCGACTCAAGGGCAGGCGAATGGCTGTACTCGGGGGACTGCTGGCGCTGGCCGGCGGCGCTGCGGCGCTCACGCCGGGGGCATCGGCAGCTGGAAGCCTGCACAAGTGCGCCAACACGACGTTGGTGCTCGAAATCACAGGAGCGCCGGGCGAAGCGGCGCGGAAGTACAAACTGACGATCAAGGCGATCTCCGCCCAGGGCGTCTCGTGCACGTCTGCGTACAAGTTCATCCACCTGGAGGAGACGAACAAAACGCGGACGGTGCCCGAGCACTACAAATGCACCTCAGGCCACTTCAAAGCGCCGATCGGCACGGTGCCCACGACATGCACCAAGCCGGGCGCGAAGATCCAGTTCGCGGGGCCAGGGGGCTGAGTTGAGGCGGCGAGTGGTCGCGGCCTACTAAGCCGCCGTCGGCCACTCGGCCTCGCCCATGACGCCATCGCCGTCGGCGGGCTTGGGTCCGCCCACGGCGATGATGTCCAGACCGTCTGGGCCCGCCTCAAACGCGCGAACCACCTCGGGGGCGACGCGCACTACATCCCACTGGTGTAGCTCGAGCAGCTCGCCGTCGAGCAGCAGCCGCCCGGAGCCTGCAACGACTACGTATGCCTCCTCCTGCTCACGGTGGCTGTGGGCGACGGGGCTGCGCAAGTTGGCGGCGTAGCGGAACAGGCTTACGCCCAGGTCGCGCGAGTCGAGGTGCTTGCGCGCAAAGCGGCCCTCGATGCCGGGGGCACGCTCGCCCACCGAATCATCGACGTCGCTCAGCAGGTTCACGGCGGCGAAGCTGGACATGATGAGTCTCCCTCTGTGGACGATCGGCGGCGGTGGCGCCGCTGCTCGCACCCTAGCGTTACTCGGCTTCGGTCGAGCGTGTAACCATGGTTACACAGCGTTCACAAAGTGACACATACACAGCACGCCCGACCCGCTATCCGCCGCAGCCACTCTCCGATGACCACCCTGCCTCGACTCCCGCCCTGACCGAGGCAGTCATGCGTCCCGCGTCAGGCAGCCGCCTGCGCGGCCCAGTCGCGATACAGCTCGAAATAGCGCCCTTCGGCGTCGATCAGCTCGTCGTGAGTGCCCTGCTCGGCGATCTGGCCGTGCTCGAGCACGACGATGCGCCCGGCCTGGCGGATGGTTGAGAGACGGTGGGCGATTACGATCGAGGTGCGCCCGGCGAGCAGGCGTCTGAGGCCGCGCTCTATGCGCGCCTCGGAGTGCAGGTCGACGTTGGATGTGGCCTCGTCGAGGACGAGGATGCGCGGATCGGCGATCAGGGCGCGAGCGAAAGCGATCAGCTGGCGCTGTCCGGCCGACAGCTGGGCGCCACGCTCGCCGACTTCGGTGTCGTAGCCGTTGGGAAGCTCGGAGATGAACTCCTCGGCGCCCACGGCGTCGGCGGCGGCGCGGATCTGGCTCTCGTCGGCATCGGGGCGACCGAAGGCGATGTTCTCGGCGACGGTGCCCGAGAACAGGAACGCCTCCTGGGGAACGATGCCCATCTGCGAGCGAAGCGATGAGCTTGCGACTTCGCGCAGGTCGTGGCCGTCGACGAGCACGGCACCGGAGGTGGGGTCATAGAAGCGGGCGATCAGCTTGGCCATCGTCGACTTGCCGGCGCCGGTAGCGCCCACAAGCGCGACGGTCTGCCCGGGGGGGATGTCGAGGCTGACGTGGTCGAGCGCCAGCACCGTCTCAGGCTCCTCCACCGCCGGCCCCGCGCCATTGACCGCCGCCGCCCGAGCGCGCCGGTCGGGGGCGCGCTTGTAGGCGAAGGTGACGTCCTCGAAGGTGACCTCGCCGCGGATGCGCCCCAACACCAGCGCGTCGGGGCGATCCTCGAGGTCGGGGCGCTCGTCGAGCAGCTGGAAGATCTTCTCCAGGGCGGCCATGCCGGACTGGTAGGTGGCATAAAGCTGAGAGAGCTGCTGGATCGGTTCGAACAGGTTCGACAGGGCGGCAACGAACGCGACGACAGTGCCGACAGTGATGTGGCCGTTGATCGCCTGCAGGCCGCCGTAGAGGACGATCACGGCGACGGCCACGCCGGAGAGCATTTCCACCGTCGGGAAGTAGGCGGCGTTGAGGCGCACGGTCGTCATGTTGGCCTCGCTGTTGTCGGCGTTCAGCTCTGTGAACTGCTCGGCGTGCACGGGCTCCTGGGCGAAGCTGCGCACGACGCGAATGCCAGACAGCGTCTCCTGCAGGTAGGCGGTGATCGCGCCGATGGTCTCGCGCGTGCGCCTGAAGGCGCCGGCGGAGATGATCCGAAACCACAGCGAGCCGGCGAGCAGCAGCGGCAGCACGAGAAACGTGATCAGCGCGAGTTTCACGTCCAGGTACAGCAGGATGCCGATCGTGCCGAGCAGCGTTAGCCCGGACTGGAAGAGCGTGACTACGGAGTCGGTGACGAGGCTGTCGAGCGCCTCCACGTCGTTGGTCATGCGCGAGATCAGCACCCCCGCCGGCCGGCTCTCGTAGAAGCCGATGGGCAGGCTCTGCAGGTGGGTGAAGATGCGGATGCGCAGGTCTGCCAGCGCCCGCTGGCCGACCCAGCCGACGAGGTAGGTCTGCAGGTAGGTCATCACCCACACGAGCACCGCCGACACCAGGAACGCGACCACGACGACGACGAGCGTGGAGGTGTCGTGATGGTCGATGCCTTTGTCGATGGCCGCCCGTGCCAGCAGCGGCGGCGCGAGCGAGGCGCCGGTGCCCACGACCAGTGCGACGAGCATGGCGGCGGCACGCATGCGGTAGGGGCGAAGCAGCGCGAGCAGCCCGCGCAGGTTGCGCCCGCGCGTGCCACGGCTGGCGCGCTCGCCCGTCCACTGTGAGCCTCCCGGCCCTCTGCCCATGGCGGGGCTCACAGGCCGCTCACCTCAGGTTCGCGCGGCTTGCGCGTCAGGAAGACCTGGTCGGGGAGCCCCTTCTCGACGATCTCCCGATACAGCTCGGAAGTCAGCAGCAGCTCGTCGTGGTCGCCGTGGGCGACGATGCGGCCGTGGTCGAGCACGACGATCTCATCGGCCAGCGAGATGGTGGAGAGGCGGTGGGCGATCACGAAGGTGGTGCGCCCGGCCATGGCCTCGTCGAGCGCCAGCTTGATGGACTGCTCTGTGGAGGCGTCCACCGAGGAAGTGGCGTCGTCGAGGATCAGTACGCGCGGGTCGGCCAGCAGCGCGCGCGCGATTGCGATCCGCTGGCGCTGTCCGCCTGAGAGCGAGAGGCCGCGCTCGCCGACGCGCGTGTCAAAGCCCTTGGGCAGGCGCATCACGAAGTCGTAGGCCTGGGCGCGCCGGGCAGCTTCTTCGATCTCGCCGGCCGAGGCGGAGGGACGCCCGTAGGCGATGTTCTCGGCCACGGTCGCCGAGAACAGGAACGGATCGTCGCTCACCACGGCCACGGCACTCCGCAGGGAGCGCAGGCTGACCTCGCGCACATCGGCCCCGTCGAGCAGGATCTGTCCCTTGCTCGCGTCATACAGCCGCGAGATAAGTGCCACAAGGCTCGTCTTGCCCGAGCCGGTGGCGCCCACCAAAGCGACGGTTGAGCCGGCGGGGACGTCGAGGTCGACGTCTGAGAGGACGGCGCGCGCGGGGCGCGTGCTCGCACCATGGTCGAGGGTGAACTCGCGCTGCCCGGAGTGCACGGCGCCGAAGTCGTCGGCTTCGTCGTAGCGCAGGGTCACGCCGCGCAGCTCCACGTGCCCGTTTCCGGCGGGCAGCGGCGCCGCGTCGGGCGGCTCGACGATGCGTGGTTCGCGGTCGAGCACCTGGAAGATGCGCGCGCCGGAGGCGGTCGCGCGCTGTGCCAGCCCGAGGGTCACGCCGAGCGAGCGCATTGGCCCGATGAGCATGTTCAGGTAGAGGTAGAACTGGCTGAACTGCCCGAGGGTCAAGTGTGCGTGGATGACGCTGCGGCCGCCGATCAAGAGCACGGCGGCGAGCCCGAGCTGGGGCAGGAAGCCGATCACGGGATTGAACGTGGCCTCCAGCCGCGTGGCGACCATCGACTGATCGAACACGCGCGAGACGGAGTGGCGGAAGCGCTCCAGCTGGTGGGGCTCGCGCGCGAAGGACTTCACGACGCGCACACCCGAGATGTTCTCCTCGGCGTCGGCTGTGAGCTCGGCGATGCGCTGCTGTGTCTCCTGGATGGCGGGGCGGGCGCTTCGGCCGTAGCGCTGCGAGATGATGACCACGAAGGGGACGGGCGCCATCGCGATGAGCCCCAGGCCGGGGTTGATGGCGATCATGGCCGCGCCCGCCAGCACCAAGGTCAGGGCGGACTGCAGAATGAAGACGAGTCCGTAGCCGAGGAAGAAGCGCACCGCCTGCAGGTCGACGGTCGCGCGCGACATCAGCTGGCCGGTCTGCTGGCGGTCGAAGAAGCTCAGCTCGAGTCGCTGCAGATGGCCGTAGAGGCGCTGGCGCAGGTCGAATTCGATGCCCAAGG
>JASLDD010000266.1 GCA_030151725.1 Solirubrobacteraceae bacterium | reverse complement strand
CCGGGCCGAGCAGGCCAAGAACGGCAAAGATTCGTGCACGGCGTGGGTTAAGCCGGGCAGGCAGGCGCGGTCGGCCACGTGTGGCCGACCGGATACGTCGCATGACGGGCGGTACTCGGACCGCCATCGAATTGTCCCGTTGGAGGGTTCACTGCGACGAGTCTAATCAGTCCTCGCCGAGAAGCCCGAAACGCCTGCGCCAGCCGCGCGGGAGCATGGCCTCGAGCACGTCATCGACTGTCACGACTCCCACCATCCGCTCGTTCTCATCGGCGACTGGAATGGAGGTGAGGTTGTAGTCGGCCATCAGACGGGCGACCTCCTCAAAGGATGCATTGGGGGACAGGCATGGAGTCTCGTGCTTGACCATGGCGTCGAGCCGCTGTCCGGGCTGCACACGCAGCAGTGCGGTCACAGGGACGCTGCCTTCGAGCGATCCGTCGTTGGAGCTGACGAACACGCTGCTCAGGAGCTCGGCTGCGATGTCGCTGCGGCGGACGCGCTCGAGTGCGTCGCCGGCAGCGGTGGAGCCGGTGAGCAGGATGAAGTCGGGGCTCATCAGACCGCCGGCCTCAGCGGGGTCATAGCCGAGCAGCGCGCGCACCTTGACGCGGTGTGAGACTGGCAGCAGAGCGAGCACGGACTCACGGCGATCCTCGTCGACCTCGCCGATCACGTCCACGGCATCGTCGGGAGCCATGCGCGAGAGGATCTCGGCCACCTGCGCATCGGAGCGATCCTCGAGGAACTCGCGCTGATGCTGGTCATCGAGCTCCTCGAACACGTCCGCCTCGAGCTCACGGTCGTCATGTCCGACGGCCTGGATGATCTCTTCGCCCTCGTGACGGGAGGCGGCCTCGACAAGATCGGCGATCTGGGCTGGATGGAGCTTTGCGAGCTTGGGGTGGGGCACGCGCAGACGGACGGTGGGCACGTGCCCGACGAACGGCTCGACGCCGGCCCAGTCGAGGAACTCACCGGTGGCGATGTGCGCTCCGAGCCCCTTTGGGAGCAGGCGGCGAAAGCCGCCACGGGGGCCGGTGTCGACACCTACGACACGCCAGGCGCCGGCGAGGAGGGCCAGCTCGATCTCATTGGCGCGAACCAGACGGGCGCCCTCGACGTTGATCAGCTGTCGATCGAGCAGGTCGCGCTTGAGCAGCACCTCCTCGGCACGACGTTCGAAGCGGCGCAGATCGAGCTTGGCCTTGCGCATGACCACTCCGCTGCTGCCGATCTCAGAGACACGATCGGCGCCCAGATAAGAGGTGCGACCGGCGACGGTGACGAGCAGGCCGGTGATCGGTGGATAGCCGGTCCCGCCGAGCCTGACGATCAGGTCATCGACCTTTCCCAAGCGCTCTCCCTCGGAGTCGCGCAGGGGGCTGCCCACGACCGAGGAGAGGTGGAGGATGGGCGGCGCCTGTGTGGCGGATGCATCCACAGCCGCTCATCGTACGCCGGATACGCGACGGCAGTACACGGGAAAACCTATGTTTGACGGCAGTGCTCCCGTTCTGGATCTCCATCGCCTTGCTCTCACTCGTCCAGGGGGCGCTCGTGGCGCTTCCCCGAAACCTGCCGCTCCTATTGCCGGAGCGCCTGCGCGGGCGCCGGTGGGCGCTCGTCCCGCCGGCCTCGGTTCTCCTGTTCGTGGTGGTGGCACGTGGCGCCGAACAGGCGAGCGCCGACGCGCTCACCTACCTGGCACTGGTGGCAGTGCCGCTACTGGCCGCGCTCGCACTCGCGATGCTCGCGCACGGAGCGCGTCCGTTGGTGGCACTGGTGGCCCCTCTGCTGTTTGCGCTCGCATGGGCCGACCGCGGTGGACTGGCCGGGGAGGGGGCGGCGCTGATCCTCTCGGGGCTGAGCTGCGTTGCGCTCGGCTCGCTGCTGGCAGCCGTCACACCCCCGGGCTGGCTGGCCGGCGGGATCGTGACGATGGCGCTTGCCGACACCGCTCTGGTGGTCTCCGATCTGCTGCAGCGCCCCAACAACGCGCTCAATGCAGCTCACCCTGCGGCGGGGCTGCCGCAACTGCAGCGCGCGGTGTTCGGATCCGCGGTGATGGGCTACGGCGACCTGTTCATCGCCGGGGTGCTCGGTGGCCTGCTGGCCGGCGTGTGGGGAGGCTCCGGGCAGCGGCGCGGCGCCCTGAGCACAGCTCTGCTCGCGCTGTGCTTCGACCTGCTGTTCATTCTCGTCGACGAGCTCCCTGCGACGGTGCCCGTTGCCTTGGCGCTTGTTTTCCTGGCGCTCACGCGCCGGCGGCGATCCTCTCGACCGGCTCCTCGGCCGCCCGCAGCTGAGTCGGGCCTGGACGCGATCCGCTCGGCTCCTCGGCAGGCTCGGGTCGTGCGGCGATCGCCCGCGCGGTGATCTCCACAGGGCTGGGGGACAGCACCTCGCGATCGGAGGCTGCCCCCGCCTCCTCGATTTTCCGGACCTGTGGGATCACTCGGTGCTCGAATGAGCCCACGGCCTCGTTGTAGGCGGAGATCGCCGAGTCGAGCTGGCGACCGGCCTTGGCGAACGGCTCGACAAAGCGCCCCAGCCGCCGGTGTAGCTCGCGCGCGGAGTCCGCGATGTCCCGCGCCGACTCCGCGATCAGC
>JASLDD010000144.1 GCA_030151725.1 Solirubrobacteraceae bacterium | reverse complement strand
CTCGCCACGCGATCCCCGACCTCATAACGAACCACCGCACGCTCGCCCATTCGCCGGGCACTCTACAGCCGCCCAGTTCATGCATGTCAGTGACATACTGGCACCATGCCCAGCGACCGTTCCTACTCGCGGCTTTCCATGTCCATGCCCGCAGGCATGCTGCGCGCCATCGGCAAGTTGAACGTTCCCGTCTACCGGCTCACCCGCGGGCGCGTCTTCGGCAAGGTCGGCAAAGCGCCCGTCTTGCTGCTCACGTCCATCGGACGCCGCTCAGGCCAGCCGCGAACCGCTCCCGTCGTGTATCTGGCAGATGGTGAGCGCGTCGTCATCATCGGCTCCAACGCCGGCAACGCCAAAGCGCCCGCCTGGTCTTACAACCTCAAAGACAACCCCGACGCCGAAATCGAGATCGGCGCCCAGCGCCGCCTCGTGCGCGCCCGCGTGTCAGACGGCGACGAGCGCGCCCAGCTGTGGCTCAAGATGAACCAACAGTACGCCGGCTTCGACGACTACGACGAGCGCACCTCACGCGACATCGCCGTCTTCGTCCTCGACCCGCGCTAGACGCCTGCGCGACCGGCGCTCCAACACCAGCGACACCACGCACACGGCCAGCATCGCCAGTCCAAGCAGCGCCGCCACCGCCAGGCCCGGCGTCGCCACCAACAGCACCAGCGCAACCAGCACCCCAATGGCCACGTCCAGCCTCAGCAGTGCTCTGCGGCGGTTCGCCGCCCGGCGGCGGGCCTGTAGCTGGGTGAGCTCGCGTGGCCGCGGGCTATCGGATGGGCGCGCCACGCTCATTGCTTGATCCGGCGGAAGATCGAACGCGGGAGCATCTTCATCAGCAGCATCACCGGGCGAAGACCCGCCGGTGCCCACACCGTGTGCGCGCCCTTCTCCAAGCCGTCCGCCGTCACCCGCGCCACCGCCTCCGGCGTGCTCGCAAGCGGCGCCGGCGAGAGGCCGGCAGTCATCCGCGTGTGCACAAACCCCGGCCTCACGACCAAGACTTTGACGCCGCGTTCGCGCAGCTCGTCGCCCAGACCCTGCGCCAGCGCGTCCAGCGCCGCCTTCGACGCCCCGTACACCGCGTTGGCCCGTCGTGGACGCTCAGCAGCCACCGACGAGAGCACCACCAGCTCGCCCCCTCCCCCTTTCACCAGCAGCTCGGCCGCATGCATCAACAGCGACCCCGCGCCCACCGCGTTAACCTGCAGCACCTCCACCGCCGCATCCATGTCCGTGGGCATCGCGCCACGCTCCCCCAGCACCCCCACCGCCACGATCACGATGTCCGCGCCGCCCAGCTCCGCGAAGGCGCGCGCGATCACCTCTCCGTGGCGTCTCAGGTCCATCGCGTCGAGCTGCAGCTCGATCACACGCGCCACCCCCGCCGCACGCAGTCCCTCAGCCGCGCCGCCCAACGCGCCAACGTCGCGGCCGATCAACGCGACCTCGCGTGGTGCCCGGCGCTGCAGCTCGCGCACGCACGCAAGCGCAATCTCAGACGTGCCGCCCAGCACCACCACTCGCCGGCCCCCCGCTCCGCCTTTCATGACTCAGCCCCACACAGCCCCACGCGTTGTCCCAGATCCGAGCGCATCAGCCCCTGCGGATCCACTCGCGCACGCAGCTCACGGAAGCGCTCCAGCTCGGGATACATCGCCCTGAGCATCTCAGGCGCAAGCCGGCTGTCCTTCGTCAGGTACACACGACCCCCGCACCCCCCCACGATCTCATCCAGTGCAGCCAACGCCTCTCCCACGCCTGCCGCGTCGGCGGGCAGATCCATCGCGAGCGTCCACCCCTCCAGCGGAAACGACAGCGGCCCCCCAAAAGCCGGACCAAAGCGCTTGAACACCGCCAGATACACCGGCAGCCTGCGTGCACGGATCAGATCGAAGCAGCGCTCGAGCGCGCTCTCCTGCCCCGTGGGGATCACGAATTGGTACTGCAGCAGGCCACCCTTGCCGTACAGGCGGTTCCAGCTGCCGAGCACATCAAGCGGGAAGAAGTACGGCGCAAGCGCCAGCGGGCGCCCACGCTCGCGCCGTGGCGCCGCGCGCCAGCGCAGGGCGTTGAACGCACGCACGCTCGGCTCTCGCAGCAGCGCTCCCGGGAACGCACTCGGGACCTCCACTGCGGCTGGGCGCAGCAGCGCTCCTGGATAAGCACCCCGTGCTCCTCTTCGGGTCGGCGAAGGTGCATCTTCGGCAAGCGGGTCGGCGCGGCTGACGATTGCCCGGCCCATCTTCGAGCCCCTTGCCAGTAGATCAAGCCACGCCACCGAATAGCGGTGGCGCTCCTCCCCGCTGAGTAGCTCCAACGTCTGTGACAGGCCCTCCGTTCGATCCTCGTCGCCTGCAACCCACGGGCTCAACAGCGGCTCCGCGCTGACGGTCGCCTCGAGCACCACACCCGTCAGTCCCATGCCGCCGAGCGTCGCGTAGAAGAGATCCGCGTCGCTCTCCGGCGTGAGCTCGAGCACCTCGCCACCGGGAGTGCACAGCGTGATCCCTTTCACATGGCGTGCAAACCCACCGTCGCGGTGATGGTTCTTGCCGTGGATGTCGCTTGCGATGGCTCCCGCCAGCGTCACATGGCGCGTGCCTGGGACCACCGGCAGCGTCAGGCCGTGGGCGTACAGCCGCGCCATCAGCTGCGCGATCGTCGCCCCCGCTTCCGCCGTCACGCACATGCGCTGAGCATCGATCGAGACGATGCGATCGAGCCCCGTCATGTCCAGCACGAGACCGCCTTCGTTCTGGGCGGCGTCGCCATAGCTGCGCCCAGCGCCCCGCGCGATCACGTTCCTAGCCGAGCTCAATACCTCTACGACCTCGGTGCGAGCGCGTGGACGGCTCACCGTGCAGCCGCTCCACCTGCTTCTCCCCCAGCCGCTCAGCGCGCGCTCGCGAGCCTCGGACGGTGGCGCTTGGGGCTTCAGCTCAGCGACCGACATAGACGCCGCCGAGGAACAGCACGCTCCAGATCATCGTCAGCCCCAGCAGCACACGGTCGCGCAGGATCAGCTCCTCCGGTGCCTGGCCTGCACCCGCGCCGATCAGCTGCGCGTAGCGCGCCAGCCATCCCAGGAACGGGCCGATCGAGAGCACATACCAGAGCAGATGCGACGGGCGTGTGAACGCCCAGCCGCTGTACGCGACGCCACCGGCGCCGGCCGTAGCCAATAGCACGCTGCGTAGCCCCGGCAGTGAGTAGCAACGCAGCGTCGCGCGTGTCGTGTCCGCGTGCTCGCGCAGCTCCGCATAGCGCTTTGCCGCGACGAGGAAGATTGCGCAGCACGCTGTCACGATGACAAACCAGCGCGACAGATAGATGTCGCTGGCCACCCCGCCTGCAAACGCCCGCAGCACGAAGCCCGCCGCAATGGCCACGATGTCCAGAATGAACACCCGCCGTAGAAGCAGCGAGTAGCTGGCTGTAAGCGCCAGGTATCCGATCGCCACAAGGCCAAAGCTCGATCTGATCGCGCTCGCGCCACCCACGCCCACCACAGCCAGCACAGCCGCACAGCGCAGCGCCGCCGCCGGGCTCAACTCACCGGCGGCAATCGGGCGCAGGCGCTTGCGCGGGTGCAGTCGATCCTGCTCGCGGTCGCGCACGTCGTTGACCAGGTATGTGGCACTCGAGAGCAGGCACAACACAGCAAACGCCCCCGCCACCTGGGCGGCCACCAGTGGGCGATCGATCACCCCCGCCGCGCAGGGAGCGGCGAGCACCAGCAGGTTCTTGCTCCACTGTCGTGGGCGGCATGCACGCACCAACACCCGTACCGAGGCCGGCCTGTCAACACGCGGCGCCGGTGTCCCTTCCACGGTCGCCGACGTCGCACGCACAGGGGGATGAGTGCCTTGCAACAGGCGCGACGACTGCTCGTCGCTGGCAACTACCTCTGGGGAGCTGATCTCGAAACCTCCGAGCGGCGAGTCGATGGGGGTATGCAAAGCCTGAGAGCCCCCCGCTCACGCGATGGAGGATTCCACAAGCACGCCCATTCTCAGTCCCGAAATGCCGCTTAACTAGTGAGACTATTCTTAGTGAGAATCCGCTCAGGGACTAGCTTTCACGGGTGTTCTGCGCTCTCTGCGCGCCTAGTGTGTGGCTATGGAGCTCGGTGCTGCAACGCGTCCTCGTTCAGCTCCACGTAGACCTGTTCGCGACCGCCATCGACCTGCCGGCCGACTCGTCCGCGGACGGCGCATCCTGGCGGTCGCCGCACTAGTGCTGCTGGTTCCCTCAGCGATCTCCTACATACACGCGCTGACCCAGGCTTCCAACGCGACGACCGGAATCCGCACTGTGGAGTGGTTGCGCGACAACGGCGCAGCGGGCTTGGTAGCGCGGGTGGAGTCCATCTACTACAGCCTCACCGCCCCCAGCAAGGGCGGGCCCACGCTGCGAGCGCTGCCACAGGTAGGCGACGGCGCTGCCACCGCGACTGCTCGCGTTCCCGCTCATGTGTATCGCCCCCGCCGGGTGCCCGCCCTGCTGCATCCAGCGCTGCCCGGCGAGGGCGTCTGGCATGCCACGCGGCCGGGACTTGCGGCCAAGCCTCCTTTGCTGGTGACAACTATCCGCGACCAGCCCGAATACCCGCGCGTGCTCGCAGGGCTCGCCTGGATCGACACCAAGCGCACGCGCATCGCGCTGCACCCCGGGCGCCTG
>JASLDD010000191.1 GCA_030151725.1 Solirubrobacteraceae bacterium | reverse complement strand
GACGCGCACGCCATCGCCCTGCAGGACGAGCACCAGGCTGGGAAATGCTTCCCCACCATGAGAGACGAGATACGCAGGCCCAGCCAGGGGCACAGGCAACACCGGCGTGCGTGCGCGTACGATGCCCACGATTGATTCCGGCGGGCACTTCCCCGGGTTGGATTCAAACACGGCGGCCGTACAAGCTTTCTGAAGCGTCGTCAGACGCGAGGGCAACGCGATCGGTAGGTCGACCTTGACCGACTTGATGTTCGCCTCTCCCCCGCTGGGATAGCTCACCTTCACATCCAGGCTCGCCCCGTTCGCTTTGCTTGTCTTGCCCTGTGTCGTGGCGGTGAGCGTCGGCTTGAACGGGAGGGCCGAACATCCGCTGACCGCAAATGGGCTCGAGACACCGGCAATCGCGCCTTGGGTGGCCGCGATCGTCCCCGTGACCGTCTGCTGTGCACAGTTGGACGGACTCAGCATGAAACCGGGCCGATCGACTGCCACATTGATGGTCTGGACGCGCAGCGGCACCCCGTCCTTAATCTGGGGCAGCGGGTCGCTCGTGACCGTCGCCGCCGCTGTAATCGGGTTGATCGTGATCGTGGCCCTAACGATCACATTGCCGAGGTTGAACGGACCGGCCTTTGCGGGCACCACGACTGAGAGGCCAAACGGCGCACCCTTGTAAGGGCCGGTGAGATAGACGCTGCCTGTGATCCAGAATGGGTGAGATCCCGCCCCGGCCGCAACGGTCGTAGTCCCGATCTTCGAGGCTTCAGAGCACGTGCCCAGAGCAGCTTGTGGTTCTTGGCACAGCGGGACCTCCGAGAGCAGTCCGACCAAACCTGGAGGCAAGGTGACGCTTGCGCCGGAAAGGTCCTGCTCGCCATCGTGGCGCGCGAACGTCACCGAGAACGGGCTCGAGGCAGCTGCGTTCGGCGCAGCCGTGCCAGCACTGAAGCTCGGAGCAAAAGGCGTCGGGCTTGCGCAACCGCTGATGCCGAACGTCGACGAGGGCGTGGCATCGGGGGTCGCCGGGCTACTCCACGGAGTCAAGTCCGAGGTAGTGGTGAAGTTGCCACAGCTCTGGGGGTTGGCAAGGGGCGCCCGTGGCCCTCCATCCAGCCGAAGCTTCAACTCACTGAATGGGAACTGCGGGTTTTCCCGGAAGGTGGTGGTGAGCTTGCCGGTCACCGGGTCGGCGGAAATCGTTCCCTTGAGCTTGACGATCACCCCTGATCCCGCGACTTCCAGATACAGGCCATAGAGTTCACCGTTGGTCGCGCTCGCTTCCGTACAAGGGGCTTGCCCTTCGCCCCCGCATTTTGGAGCGGTGACATATACATGTCCGTGCAGGGGGTTGGCGAGCACAGGAGTCACGACTTCCACTTCGCCGATCTGCGACGCCGCGGGGCAGTGACCGGGAGCCGGGTGAACCAGCCCGTCTGGACCTCGTTCCTCACCTTCCTGGACCTGATTTTCAGCGGCGAGCGCATCCGAGTGTCCTAGTTCGATGCCTTCCGCACCTCGTTCCTGGCAGCCCACCAGCCCGTCGGCGGCCCCGGGCGCGATCGACACTCCTTCCGGCAGGCTCACCACAGCGTCCTTTAGATCAGGGGTTGCCAAGACCGGGGATGCGTTGGTCGCCTGCGGGACCTTCAAGTCGACTTCATAGCCCGTCGGAGTGTCGGCTTCGATGGTTTCCGGCGCAACCGAAAGGTGTGGAGCAAACTGGAGCGCATCGCAGCCCGTGACACCTTCCGTGGCGCTAGCTTCGTACATGGTGGCTTCCTTGGCCTGCCATAGCTGCGGGCTCACCCACGAGTTCAATTCCAGCCGTGCCTTCAAGGGTCCAGCGCCACATGCGCTGGGATTCGTCAGAAACGCTTCGAGATTGCCCGCACCGTAGCGTTGCCCGGGAAATCCGAAGAACGAGACCGTGACGCCGGACACCTTGATCGATTGCGAACGCGGTACGGCCGGCACCGATACGCTGAGGACGTAGCCGTTCGATGTAGGGAGTATCCGTGCGCGCAAAAGCACGAGTGTTTCGAGGAATTCAAACGCAAACTCAGCCGGGTATCCGGCTTCCGGCACTACGTTGTACAGATTCAACAGCTGGGAGCGCCCGTTCTTGGCAAGCCCCACGACGCCGACTCGGCTTCCAGCGGGACATCGCAGGGGTTCGCCCTGTTCGAGTGCTTGTTCGGTGCCGAACAGCACGGCCTCGGGGCATCGTTCCGTTGTGAGCGGGTCGCCGATCAAGCCCATCGGCAAGTCAACTATCTCGGTCTTCGGTTCGCTCACGTCGAGATAATGGATCGTGGCCCCAATGCCGAGCGTAGTGTTCATTGCAGTGTTGTAATCGAGAGTGGAGACCACCATGCCAGGGTGAGCCGCGCTCTGCACTTGGGGCGCTCCTCCCGAGTCAAACACGCTTGTGTCGAAATCACGAACCATCGAGCCAGATCCCGGGGTGGAGCCGTTTAGCGTGTTTGGCACAGTCAACGGAGGCCCTGTGGCGGCGCCGAAAGCCGCGCCGCCTCCTTCGACTTCGGCTTGGTTCGTGACAGACACGGGTTCGGTGCTGGGATCCGTGGTCACCAGAATTGTCAGCGCAAGATCGCTTCCAGCTGGTACCGGGACTTCGTCGATGCAAGTGATCTTCGTGCCGGTGGTTTCGGGGCAGGTGAATTCTGTCCCTTTGTCCCCGGCTTCGCCGTTTTCTCCTTTAGGTTCATGCTCGACGGCTTCACGCACTTCAACGAGTGTGACTCCTGCCGGAAGCGTGTCTTTGATCGTGACCGGACCTCCAGCTGTCATCGTCCCGACATTGGTAGCCGTCACGAGATACTCGTCGCACCTGAGTATCGCTTCGCAGGAAGCGGTGTCTTCGGAGGAGAAGCTCGACGGTAGAGCATCGGACTGAATCATCCACCCTGGCCCCGGCGCTGCGGCCGCCGCCTGCGAGCCACCGCCGCCGAGCATAACGGCGGTGATCATCGAGAGCGCCATAATCATGCGGCTTCTCGTCAGCCATGCAGCCTTTGGAAGATCTTTCTGGAGGCTCATCACTTGCCCACGCTCTTCTTTGTAGGACCAAATTGTTTATGCGCGATCCGCTCGCAGACCGCTCGCTGCTTCGGTCGCTTCTTCTTCTTGCACGCTTTGAGGGCTCTCGCGAGCTTCTGCGCCCGACTGAGCGGCTTTGGCTTGTGCGTGACGCTCACGGCGGGTGGTGCGAGGTTGCCTCCACCTGAGGTCGATTCACTGCCCGCCGTCGACGATAGGGCCGGGGAACTGCCCAGCGGGCCCTGGCAAGCTCCAGGTTGGCAAGACTGGGGGCTCCCCTGAGCAGCAAATCCACCACCGGCACGTGCGTCGAACCAACTCACCTGTGTGTCGGTGTCCTGAGGCACGAGACTCGTTGGAGAGGCGAAGAACACGCTCTCGCCCGATCGATCGAAGCCGAACAAGCCCGAGCCGTCCGGGTAGTGGAATGGCACTGCTTCTTCCCCGGCCGAGATCAGATACACGTTGCCGCCCTCATACTCGTAGATGTTTTCTCGTCCTCCGATTGCAGCTGGCGTCAATTTGTCGCGGCTCATAAAGGCCACGGAGCCGGTTTCTGACACCGATAGGTTCGAGGACGCATGCGTCGGTTGGTCCAAGGAGAGAAAGCTGAGCGTCAATACCATGACCGGTGCTTCCCCTTCGTTGGCCGTGTTGCCATTGCAGTTGTAGCCCGCTTCTATGACTTTGGTGGTAGGGCATTCGTAGCCGCCCGCCGATTTGCTGCCAACGGAAGCACGGCTGAGAAGCCCGGTTTCTGCGTCGTACTCGAATAGCTGAGGCACCGTGCTCGTATCCTCGCTGCCGGTAAGCGGCCGCCGACTCCTGAAAACGAGATAGCGCCCGCCGTTGGGGCTCGCGCTGAACGGTCGCTGAAAGTCCGCCGCCGTGACCCCGGTGAGGCCTTCCACTTCCGCGCTGCCAAGCCCTTCGGCTTCCGCCTTGGTTAGGAGTGTGGCGACGAGCGAGGTCTGGCCCGTTGTCGTATCGTAGACGTAAAGGTTGTAGCCGCCGGCTTCCGCTCCCGCCGCCCGCATGGCAGTCGACTCGAAGTAGACCCGCGCCCCGTCGTCTGAGATGCGCGCCACGGCGGAGACGTCGGGCGAAACCACCGTGACTCGACTGTGTGGTGTCGAAGCATCAAAGTCGTACTCGTAGAGGGTGTCGCCTGTAGCTCCCGGAAGCAGCTGCTGTTCGGAGCGGAAGAACACCTTCGAGCCATCTTCCGATGCGCCCTCGAACACCGCATTTTTCGGTTCACTCTCGTCGCAGACTTCGCAATCGCCCCCCGGTCCAGTTGTAGGCTCGGAGATATCAACCGTGACTTCTCCCCTGATTCGAGCGTAGAGTTCGTTGGCCTTTGGAGCTTCACCGCACGCATTCGCAGTGAAATACACCGTCTGCCCATTTGCGGAGATCGCATTATACGTGCTCACGGATTCGTCAGAGCCCAGCACCGTCCCACACTGACTCACTAGTTCTGCGCCTTCGTTGACGTGTGGCGTGCCGGCCAACCGCCCATTGTTCTTTACGCCAACAAGCCGTGGTTCTCCGCTCTCAGTGCCTTCGTATTCGTACAAAGAGTGGGCCCCTTCCTGCGTGGTGTCACCAGGCCAGAGCTGTTTCGCAACCGCGTGAACATTGAGGAGAACATGCTTCAGGTCCGAGGAAGCCGCCACTACTCCCCACGAGGCTTGTTCCGGCGGTAGTTCATGGCCGGGGGCCGCCACGGGTCCGACCACTGAAAATCGCCCCTTGCCTGCACCGGCTGGTTCTCGAAGCAAAATGTTGTAGTCGTTGTCCTCTCCACTGACGAAGCCGATTTCTTCGCCGGGTACCTGAGCAGTCAGCACCGTCCACAGCGTTTTCTTGAGATCGGCACTGGCGAGGGCGAATTCACCGCGCGGATATATCGTCGCCGGCGGGTCAAGCGCTTCCGTCGTCCAGCCCGCAGGCGTGCGCGAAAACTCGTAGACGGCTCCGTACTGAAATCCGCTTTGTTCGAGATTTTCGGTTTCGGCGAACCCGGTGAGCTGCAGGCTCAGAAGGGTTTCACCGTCCGTGGAGATTGGCGGGTCTAGGCGTTCCACCCCGAAAGCCGGTCCCCCGCCACCGTAAGTGGGCGTCACGAGCTCGTAAGCGCGACAGTCGGGCATGAAGCTCCGAAAGCCTGGGGATGCTTCAGATCCACCGCAAGCAGCGCTATTTGCGTCACCTGCGGCGAACGCAGCGGCGCCCCAGATGAGACCAAGGCTCGCGGCACCCACGACCCCCGCTGCCGCTATTCTCTTTGCCCGCTGCCGGGCTACCCGCGTTAGATCCCTCACGTTCTCTCCCTCTCACTAGCCCTCGCACGCGCAGCACTCGCCGGGCGTATCGCGGGGTTCAACGTGGCAGCGGGCGGGGCCACCAACGGCCCCGCCCGGCGCCTACTGCAGTTTCTTGCTTTATCTCAGGTTACGGTTAGTGCTTCTCCGAATTTGATGGAGTCGGATGATTCCTCCGCGGCTTCTTCAGTGAAGGCTTCGAGTTTTGGTTTCTGGACTGTGCCTGCAACTGTGATTGATTTGATCGCCTGCACGCCGCTTGGCGCTGAGAGCACGAGTTTGCCTGTGGTCTGTTGTTTGTTGAGCGGCGAGACTTCTCCTGCAACCGATCCTTCGACTGAGGTCGTGGTCGGGCTCAGGCATGTACCTTCGATTTTCACAAACGAGGAACCCGAGGCCGGTGATAGCACGAGGCCCTGGCCGCTCGCTGCTTCAGTCGTTTTCACGGTACCCAGCGCGCCTTTCAGCGTGTTGGTGACGATTTCGTTCGTCTTGCCCGTGCTGTGTGCCGCACAGCTGGTGGCGCCTTTTTTACCGGTGCACGTACTGAACGTCACGTGCACGTTGCTCGCGTTTCCAGAGTTGGTCGTGACTTCACCGGTGCTGGAACTGGTCGCACAGGTCACTTCCTGACCCACTGTGGTGAGTTTGCTGGTGCCACTCGTGCCGGTCAGCGACACTTTTACACCCGTTTTCGCGGCGTTGACGAATTCCGGCGATGACGCGGAAGCTGTTCCAGCCGCGACAAAGCTCATCACGACCACGACTACAGCGGACAAGCCGAGTAGACGCAGTGGTTTGATGTCGGATCTCATGTGTTGGTTGCTCCTTATGAGGGTTGGTTTTTGAGACTGCATGCGACTCCGGGTGGTCATCCTTCAGGTCGGACACCGGTCGAAGCCAGCCCAAAGCGTCGGGCTCATGTAGCTCTTGAGCCTTATGGACATTGGGTTGCTGGCCAGCCTAGTGTTGATGCCAGCGCATGTCTACAGGCGTTTCTCACTATCCTTGCGCGGCCTACTGATGCCAGAGGAGCCTCAGTATGGCATCGGGCTTGGGTCGTTAAGTTCGCATAACCAAGCGATTGGGATTAGCAAACCATTCGTGCCTTTGTTCCCCTAGCCGTCCTGGATGTGCCGACTTAGAAACACAATCGCCCGATCTCTTGGTAGCATCGATCGGCTCCGTCGACTTCGGTCGGCGAGGGTTGGTTGGGCCGACGTCGGGGCGCTCGTCATCAGGTCGGAGACGCTCCGGCGCCGGCCCCTTTTACGTCCGGGCCCGCTGGCCTGTCTATCACACCGCAGAAAGCGGTTCAAACCATCCTGCTACTGACGCTTAGCGTCGCTGTCTGAGCTCCAGGCAATTGCTACTCCCTGTGCCGAAGATGCGCGGTATGCCTCAGTGAGGCCAACCCAGTAAAGAACTCCTCCTAGGTTGATCGCGGTACCGCTGGTGTTTCCCTCTCGATGGACCCACGTCGCTCAAGTCAAGTCGCTTTAAGCAACGTTACAGATGAGGGGCTCGAATATTTCCGAGTGTGGTCTTCTTCTGTGAAGACTCGGCGCTACTGCTTTTCACGGTTGGCGCGGTGAAAATCATCAGGTCTTATAACCGCCGTCGGATGCTGTCGACAAGGACTACCATCTGTCTAGTTCCGCTGATACGACGCCACTACGTTCATCGCTCGGGTGAGACTCGTCAGGCTCTTCGCAGTCTCGTGAGCCTAGGTGCCCGGTGAACAGGTCCGAGCGCTCGCTCTTCAGGAGCTGAGCGAGCGACCGTACTGGCGCTCGTAATACTCACGGTAGTCGCCCGAGCGAACCGGCTCCCACCACCACGAGTTCTCGCGATACCAAGCCACCGTCTGCTCCAACCCATCTCCGAAGCGCACACGGGGCAGCCAGCCGAGTGCCCGGACCTTCTCGGAGGAGAGCGAATAGCGAACATCGTGGCCCGGTCTGTCTGTCACGTGCTCGATCTGCGACTCCGAGGCCCCCGTCAACTCGATGATGCGCCTGACGACGGTCATGTTCGCCTCCTCGTCGGGGCCACCTGCGTTGTAGACCTCGCCCGGGCGGCCATGCTCGAGCACGTGCCCGATCGCAGCGGCGAAGTCGGTCGCGTGGATCCAGTTGCGCACCTGCATGCCGTCTCCGTAGACCGGGAGCCTGTCGCCGTGGAGCGCATTGAGAATCATCAGCGGAATCAGCTTCTCGGGGTACTGGTAGGGCCCGTAGTTGTTCGAGCCACGACAGATCAACGCCTCCAGGCCATACGTGTGGAAGTAGCTCTGCACGAGCAGATCGGCGCCGGCCTTGCTGGCCGAGTACGGCGATGAGGGCGCCAGTGGGCTCTCCTCCGTGAAGGTGCCCTCGTCGATCGAGCCGTAGACCTCATCGGTGGAGACCTGCACATAGCGCAGCTTGCGCTCCCGGGCAGCGTCGAGCAGCACGTAAGTGCCAAGGGCGTGCGTGCGCACGAAGGCGTCCGGTTCGGCGATCGAGCGGTCCACGTGGGTCTCGGCGGCGAAGTTGACGATCGCGTCGGGTGCTGCGCTCCCGATTGCCGCCGCCACCGCCTCGCGGTCCTCGATCGCGCCCTTGATGAAGCGGAAGGCGGGATCGTCGACGATGTCGTGGAAGTTCTCCTCCCGGCCGGCATAGGTGAGCTTGTCGAGCACCGTGAGCTCATCGCCGTGCTCTCGCAGCCGCTGGCGAACGAACGTCGAGCCGATGAACCCGGCGCCACCACAGACGAGCAGTTTCATGCGCGCATCATCCCAGCCCTGGCCGCCAGATAGCCGGCGAGCCCGTCCTGCCATGGAGGGAGCGGGATCACATCCTCGCGCTCGGACTCGAGCGCCGACCACGGAGGTCGGGGCGCGGGACGGGGCATGTCGGCCGTGCTCGCCTCCTCCACGCGGCACTCCACCTCGGCCTGACGGAAGATCTCGGCGGCGAACCCGTTCCACGAGACATTGCCCGTGCCCGCCAGGTGAACCAAGCCGTTGACACGGCGCTCGATCAGACCGAGCAGCGCCGGGGCGAGGTGACCGGCCCAGGTGGGACAGCCAACCTGATCGGTGACGACCTGCACGGCGTCGCGGTCGGACGCCAGACCGAGCATCGTCTCGACGAATTTGCGCCCGCCGACGCCGAACAGCCAGGAGGTGCGTGCGACAGTGTGGCGCGGCGAGGCAGCGAGCACCTGGCGCTCCCCCTCCAGCTTGGTCGAGCCATAGACCGATTGGGGACCCGTTGGGTCCGACTCCACGTAAGCACGCGGCGCGCCGGCTGAATCGAGCGGCGCCTTGCCGTCGAAGACGTAGTCCGTCGAGATATGCACGAGGCTCACCCCAGCCGAGGCGGCTCCTCGAGCGAGTGTGCCGGCGCCGTCGGCGTTGACCGCATGGGCCTGCTCACGCTTGCTCTCGGCACCGTCGACGTCGGTCCAGGCCGCGCAGTTCAGCACGGCGTCGGGCGTCACGCGCTCCAGGACCGACTCCACCGACGCGGAGTCTGTGATGTCAATCTCGGGAAGGTCCATCCCGATCAGCTCATATCCAGCGCGCTCGCCGGCGCGCAGCACGTCGAGGCCGAGCATCCCGGCCGCCCCTGTCACGAGCACCTTCACAGGATCGAGATGTCCGAGTTGTCGCCCACCATGAAGCGGTAGGCGCGAGGCTGGCGCTCACCCCGGCGCACCGTCACGTTGCGCCCCAGCAACGAGGACTCCATGCGGCCGTCGAGATCGCTCACAGTGCAGCCGGCGAGCAGGATCGAGTGCTCGACCTCCGCGTCCTTGATCACACAGCGCTCCCCGATCGCTGTATAGGGGCCTATGTAACAGTCGCTGAGACGAGCATCTGCGCCGATGACCGCCGGCCCGCGAACGGTGGTGCGCTCCAGGCGCGCGCCGGGCTCGATCACGACCCGGCCGTCGACCTGCGAGTCGATCAGCTCGCCCTCCACCCGCTCGATCAGGTTGTCGAGGATTAGCCTGTTCGCCTCCAGCATGTCCTCCAGGCGGCCTGTGTCCTTCCACCAGCCGCGAACCACGTGCGGCTCCACGCGAAGTCCCGAGTCGACCAAGTACTGGATCGCGTCGGTGATCTCGAGCTCCCCTCGCGCCGAGGGCTCGATGGCGCGCGCGGCATCGTGGATGCCGGCTGTGAACATGTACACGCCCACCAGTGCCAGGTCTGTTGCAGGCTCGGATGGCTTCTCCACCAGGCGCACCACACGTCCCACGTTGCCAGGCTCAGCAGGGGCGAGCTCGGCCACGCCGTAGTTCTCCGGATCGGGTACCGGCGTGAGCAGGATCAAGGCATCCGGCTCGTGCTCGCCAAAGGCCGCCACCAGGTCCGCGATGCCACCCTGGAGCAGGTTGTCGCCGAGGTACATCACAAATGGGCTCGTGCCCAGGAAGGGCTCGGCTGTGAGGACCGCGTGGGCGAGTCCCAGCGGCTCGTCTTGGAGGATGTAGGTGATGCTCACCCCGAAGCGCGAGCCGTCGCCGGCGACCTGCTCGATCTCGGCGCCCGTCTCGGGGGCGATGATGATCCCGATCTCCTCGATGCCGGCCTCAGCCATCGCCTCGATGCCGTAGAAGAGCACCGGCTTGTTGGCCACGGGGACCAGCTGCTTGGCGCTGGTGTGCGTGATTGGACGCAGGCGCGTGCCCTTGCCCCCGGAGAGAATCAGTCCCTTGAGTGGCTCCATGGGGAGATCACCCTACCGATGCGCTCAGTATGTGGCCCCGAGCTTGCGGTGATCCCAGGTGGCGCGACGCAACTCCACGAACTCGAGCGCCACCCGCTTGGCGGCCTGCTTGTCGACCATCTCGCCGACCTCCGCGGGCAGATCCTCGGCGGGTGGCTGGCCGCGCGGGGAGGCGTAGCGAGCGAAGATCTCATGGCCGAGGGCTTTGACGACGTCCAGATCGCGATGCACGACCACGTCGCACTCGAGCATCGCCCCGCGCAGCTCCTGATACTGCTCGCCTGCCTCGACCTGAAGCGTCGCGCGAGCGTCGCGTTCCAGGTTGCGAACCTTCTGGGAGACGCCGTAGGTCCAAGCCCAAAGGCGTGGCCCGGGCTCGCCCTCGCGCAGGACGTACCAGAGCGGCATCAGGTGTGGCCAGCCACGCGGGCCGGCTGTCGCGCAGGTCACCGTCCGCTCTTCGGCTAGGAACGATGCCGCCTCGGGCTCGCTCATCTTGATCTGCTCTCGCCGACTCATATCTGTCAGGAAACGCCGGCGGGCGCCGTGCCGGCATCCCGCAAGCGTGCCACTGCCTCGCGCACTGCCTCGCGCGCATCCTCTGGCTCGAGCACAGCGGCATCGCCGGCTTCCTTGAGGATCTCCCGTACGAGCCAGTCCACGCCCGCGAAGCTCAGCTCCACGATGACCGAGCCGTCGCTCCACTCCTCCACCACGCGGCGGGCCTCCCGTGCCCAGCGAGCGCGCTCGGGCGAGACCCACACACGAGCGCTGCGCGAGGCGGGCACCTCACCGGTGCGCAGCCAGCCGTCGACCTCCGCAGCAGGATCGACCTCGGGACGCGGCTCGAAGCGCTCGTCGGTCACGTTCACCTTCTTGATGCGGTCCAACCGGAAGTGGCGCACGCCGTCACGCTCTGGGTCGAACGAGGCGACATACCAGCCCTCACGGCCGTTGGTGAGCGCGTAGGGCTCGACCTTCCTGCGCGTGAGCTCGTCCTCGTTCTCCTTGTAGTACTCAAGCTCGATCAACCGCCGTCCCACAATCGCCTTGGAAACCGCAGCCGCCACATCGGTGTCATCGCCGGCGGTCGGCGCAACCTGCAGGCCCTGCTCCATCGGATCCTCGCCAAGCGCTGCCACGATCTTGGTGCGAGCGGAGGTCAGCGAGCCCTCGGGTATGTGCTCGCCGATCAGGTCGATGGCCGCCACCAGCGCCTTGGCCTCGACCGGCAGCAGGCGAGCAGGACGATCGAAGTTGTCGCTGTAGGGCTCCGGGTCGACCTCGATCTCACCCGTGTCCTCCTTGATCTCCGCATAGAGCACATAGGAGCCGCCTCCAAAGTTGACGACGTTCAGCACGTTGACGTCCTCGCGCAGCTCCTCGTCTGAGAGCTGCAGCCGCTCGCAGATCTCCTTCATGTCCATACGCTCGCCTTCCCGACCGGCCTTGATGAGGATGCTCGCGAGCGTGACCAGCCGGGCAAAGCGCTCAGGGCGAATGGCCGCGTCCGCTCGGGCAGAGCCGTTTTCACCCTCGCCTGTCGCCTCGCCTCTGCGACCCGCTCGTGAACGCGAGGAGCCCGTTATCCGTCCGGCGGCTGTGGCGCTTGTCGTCGTGGCGCGAGCCTGGCCCGTGGGCCTCGTCGGAGAACCGTCGCCGTGGCGCTCCACGAGCAGATCCACGCGCCGCTGGAACTCCTCAGCCAGCTCCTCTGGCCCGCTCAGGCGCGCATTTGCGCCAAGTCCCATCACCCACGAGACGATCCCGCGCGGGTTGGAGTAGCCGGTGAGGAAGATCGTCTCCCCCCCATCGTCGCGTATCTCGCCGTAGCGGCCGAAGTGGCGTTCGACCTGCCAGGCGATCCGCTCGCCGACATGCACCTCGGCCACACCGCGCTCGTCTCCCAGCTGCCAGTCAGCGCGGTTGGCGTAGGCGCGCGGATCGAAGTCGGCCGGGCGGCGGAAGTCGTGCTCGGCCTTCGTCGCATAGGACACCTTGCCGCGGATGCGCGTCAGCCGGAAGACGCGCACGGCCTTGCGCTCGTGGGAGTAGCCCAGCAGGTAGAACTGACCGCCCTGAAAGAGCAGGTGGTAGGGATCGACCTTGCGGGCGCCCACCTCGTCGCGCTCCATCGTGTAATAGTCGAACAAGATCGTCTTGTTGCGGAAGATCGCGGTCTCCACCTTGGCGAGGCGGCCTGAGAGCTCGTGTCCGCCCGCCGACGCCGTGATGCCCAGCGCTACCGAGCGCTGCTCGGGGGCGCGCAGCGGGCTAGGGCGACCCCATGTGATCTGCTGGAGGGCCAGGCGCAGGGGCTCGGCGTACGCGAATTCGCCGTCCAGGAGCGTGAGCGCTGTCTGAAGCGCCGCCAGCTCCTTGTCGGTGAAGGCGATCGCGGGGAGATGGAAGTTCTCCGGTCGCAAGGAGTAGTTCTCCTGCTCGGCCGCCCCATCGGCGGGTCGCTCGACCGTGAGCTGGATGCGCAGGGATTCAAGCTCGGAGCGGTCGGCGTAGAAGCGCCGCGCGAACGCGTCCTCGTTCATGCCGCTGTAGCCCTCCACGTCGCGCCGTATCTCCAGAGCCGTGACGGGCCGTCGCTCGGCCATCAGGTAGGAGATCAGCGAGAGCTGGCGGATCAGCTTCTCGGTGTCCTTTGCCATCGGCTCTCAAAGATAGAAGCCGATGGCGATGCGGATGCTCCCGGCCCGGGCTACCGACCCGCTATTTGCGGAACTTCAGGCCGCCTCGCGGGCGGGAACGGCGGGCTCGTCGCCCAAGACGCCTTCGCCGCCGCGTTCGCCGAAGAAAGCCCCGGCTCCGATCGCGCGGTCGAATCCCGACCAGCGGCGCCCCGGTGCAAGCTCCTTCTCGAGACGATCGAAGCTCCCTAGGCGCCCGCCCAGGTTGTCGATCATGTGCACGAGCGTCGCCTCGCGAGTGCACGGCACGACCGGACTCCCATGCTCGAGGGTGCCGTGGTGGGAGAGGATGATGTGTCCGACGGCCTGCGCCAGCTCGGGGGGAAAGCCAACTATGTCCTCGATCGCGCGACGGATGCGGTAATAGCCAAGCGCGATCTCTCCGTGCAACCTGCCGGCGTCCGTCAGGTCGATGTTGCGCGGATCGTCGGTATAGGCCTCGAGCTTGCCGATGTCGTGCAGCAGCGCGCCCGTGACCGCCACGTCGCGATCGATGCCCGGGAACGTTGCGCTGATCGCACTCACCGCCTGGGCAACCCCCAGGCAATGCTCGAGCAGGCCATGGCGATAGGCCTGGTGGTAGTACTTGGCCGCCGGCGCCACCCGGTAGCTCGCCCACATTTCGGCGCTTTCGCCGAACACGCGCTCGAGCAGGACCCGCAGGTGGGGCTCCTGGATCGTGGCTAGGAGGTCGCGCACTTCAGCTTCCATCTGCTCGATCTCCCGCGCGGGGCCGTCGAGCAGGTCTTTCGTGTCGAAGCTCCCCGGTGCAGCGGCTTCGAGGCCACGAAGGTTGATCTGTGGTCCGAACCGAGGGTGAACGGTGTAACGGCCGCGCACCCTCACCGGCTCGCCGGCACGAGCGAGCTCCTCTATCTCGAGCAGCTCCTCCCACACCATGCACGCGACGGCGCCGGTGCGATCGCCGAGCTGGAGGCGCAGGTACTCGCCGCCATCGCGCCGGCTGCGGCGCTCCGCCCCGCGCACAAGGAGAACCTGGTCGATCTCCGTGCCATCGATGAGCTCGTTCAAGAGCATGGCTTGAAGTTAGAGGGGGTTGCGGACGGGACTTCGCCGCCTCACGCGAATGATCGAGAGTTAGCCTCAGGGCGATCCAGGGGCACCTCGACTCGCCTGCGCGTACAGGCCTTCACGGACGTCGCCGCCGCGGAGGCTGCGACGCCCGCGGAGACCTGGCATCGGGGGGACGCCTGGATCTCTTCCCGAGCATCGTCGGAGAGGGTGGACGACGCTCAAGCCCCCACCGCCCCCTGAACCAACCAAACAGCTATGCAGGCCCGGATGCGGTGCGGGCGAAAGCTCGTTCCCCTCTCCGCGACTGTAGTTTCAGAGGGCCTCTCTCTGCCAGTGTTGTCTCCAACTCGCCACGCTCGTCCTCCGTGTAAATCCGGAAAGTAGGCGCTCCTGAGTAGAGCCATAGACTTGGGGCAATGCACACATCCGATCTCCAGGCTGCCCAGGAATCGCCTGCCGACATTCGCTCGGCGCCCGCGGATCTCGCTCCCGGGGTACTCCCCTCCCAGTTGTTGCGCGAGGCGATCGCTCGTGAGTGGATGGTCGCCGGTCCGTGGCGCATTCCCAGCGAGTCCGTTCAGCCGGCAAGCCTCGACCTGCGCCTTGGCGAGCACGCTTGGGCGCTGCGCTGCAGCTTCCTGCCGGACAGCGACTCGAGCGTCGAAGAGAAGATCGCGGACATCGCCTTCGAACGGATCGACCTGCGCGATGGCGCCACACTGGAGCGCGATCGGCCATACCTGGTGCCGCTGATCGAGGAGCTGCGCCTCCCTGATGAGATCAGGGCGAAGGCGAACCCGAAGAGCTCGACAGGGCGACTGGACGTGTTCACGCGGGTGCTCACCGACCGCAACCACCGTTTCGACGAGATCGCGGGCGGTTATCGGGGAAAGCTTTATCTGGAGATCGTTCCGCGGACCTTCGCGATCAGGGTCAAGACTGGGCTGGCGCTGAACCAGGTGCGGCTGATGTCTGGCGATGCGCGCCTCAGCGACG
Organism: Solirubrobacteraceae bacterium; assembly: GCA_030151725.1. Classification (GTDB taxonomy): domain Bacteria; phylum Actinomycetota; class Thermoleophilia; order Solirubrobacterales; family Solirubrobacteraceae; genus Palsa-744. The sequence continues at coordinate 10,006 of JASLDD010000191.1, read as the reverse complement.
GACAGCTCGCGGCCCTGCACGCTGAGTCCCCGCTGCTGTATCGCGATTCGCTCCCGGTGCAGGAGCCCGAGATATCGATCGCGGACGGTCTCTTTCTCAGCCTCGACGTGTCGGGCTCCTCGGAGAGCATCGTGGGCTACCGCGCCAAGAAGAACAGCCTGCCGATCGATCTCACGAAGGTGGGTGCGCTGAGATGGCGCGACTACTGGGAGCCGGTGCATCCGGAGAAGGGCGGGCGGATAGTGCTCGAGCCTGAGGTCTTCTACCTGCTGCTGTCCTCCGAGGGGGTGAGCATCCCCCCCTCCTATGCGGCTGAGATGCTCGCCTACGACCCCACGGCGGGGGAGCTGCGCACCCACTACGCCGGGTTCTTCGACCCCGGGTTCGGCTTCCACCGCGACCAGACCGCTCCGGGGAGCCGCGCGGCGCTCGAGGTGCGAGCACGCGACGTCTCGTTCATGGTCGAGCATCGTCAACCCGTGTGCAAGCTCGCCTTTGAGCGCATGTCGCAGGAGCCGGATGTGCTCTACGGCAAGGACATCGGCTCCAACTACCAGGGTCAGCTGACGATGCTCAGCAAGCATTTCACCGAGCAGCGCGAGTCGGCTGGCGCCGCCGGCTGAGCCCCTAGGCGGACGCGCAAGCGCCTGCGTGAAGCTTTGTAGAAACTTACTTCGAGCTTACTTCACAGCGGCTTGCTCGGAGCGCTCCAGAAGTCCAATAGCCGCTCTAGAGTCAGAAATACGGGCAGTTGGAATGCCGCCGGGTCTCTGGGCCCGGTGCATGGCTTTTCTCGGGCCGAGACTAGAAACTCTAGTGTTTAAGATCGACTGATCGATATATCGAACTATGATGCATATATCAGTCAATGAACTTCCCTCTGAGGGAAGTCTACCGAGGACAACACAGGGATCAAGGTGCCAATGCCCAGAACTAGTTCGTCAGCCGCCAAAATCGACAAGGACGGGCAGGAGCCCGCATGGTCCATTCCAAGCCTTCGCGAGCCGCGTTACTCCCAATCGCTTGAGCGCGGACTGGCGATCCTGGGTTGCTTCACACCGAAGCGCCCCGTGCTCGGCATCGCCGACATCGCCGACGACCTCGGCATGAGCCGCTCGACCACACACCGCTACGTGATCACGCTGGTCGCGCTCGGCTACCTCGAGCAGGGCGCCTCGCGCAAGTACCGCCTGGGGCTGCGGGTGACCGATCTCGGCATGTCTGCGCTGAACTCCACCGGCTTGCGCGAGCACGCGCATCCGTACCTAGAGGAACTGCGCCAGCGGACCTCCTACACGACCAGCCTCGGTGTGCTCGACGGCACCGAAGTCCTATACGTCGACCGCGTGCGCAGCTTCCGCCGCGGCCAGGGCACCATCGACCTCAACCTGCACACCGGCTCGCGCCTTCCCGCCTACTGCACGGCCATGGGAAAGCTGCTGCTCGCCAACCTGCCCGAGGCCGAGCAGCGCGAGCTGATCGCTCAGATCAAGCTGACCAAACGCGGACCCAACACGATCACGAGCAAGAAAGCGCTGCGCGAGGAACTCGAGGAGATCCAGACGGCGGGTTTCGCTGTCAACGACCAAGAGCTTGCAGCCGAGCTCTACTCGATCGCCGCGCCCGTGCGCAACGAGGCTCGCGACGTGGTCGCTGCCGTCAACCTCGCGGCCCACAGCTCCATGATCTCCCTCGAGGAGCTCGTCGACGCATTGGGCCCGCACCTGGTGTCGACGGCCGATCGCATCTCCGCGCGACTCGGCTACAGGCGCGACGACGAGCAGAACTAGCGCCAGTCGCATAACCTCTGGCGCCGGTATGCCGACTCGTCTCGCCGCCAGACCCACGCTTACGCTCCTCTGCCTACCGCTTTGCGCGGTGGCAGTGGCAGCGTGTGGGACCACGACCTCGACCGCCTCCTTCAAAGGCGAACAGCACGAAGTCGCCCAAACGGTCGCCAATCTTCAGTCCGACGCCACGTCCGCGGAAGAGAAGAAGGTCTGCGCCAACGACCTGGCCGCCGCGGTTGTGACGCGGCTGGGTGGCCAGAAAGGCTGCGAAAAAGCCATCAAAAACCAGCTCGCCGAGGTGGACACGCTCGAAGTGAGCGTTCAATCCGTCCAGATCGCAACCGGCGGCACCACCGCAACCGCTCACGTAAAGAGCACGCGGTCTGGCAAGAAGAAGTCGGGCACGGTCTCGCTCGTCAAGGAAGGCAAGGACTGGAAGATCTCAGCAGTCGGCTGAGCACTGATTAGGCAACGGGGTTCTCCCAGCGAACCTCAGTCTCGAGCAGCTTCAACCCACCGGCCCGTCGAGCGTCTCCAACGCCTCGGCGACGGTTGCGACATCCAATCCCTCACCAAGGTCATGGGTCCTCTGCCGGAACCGCCCGGCGGCAAGCCCAGCCGTGAGGCCACTGCGCACAAGCTCGTTGACCGTCTCGCTCAGGCCCAACCCGCGCTCGCGCCGGACCTTCTCGACCGCGACAGCCACGTCCTCGGAAAGGTTGATCGTGATCCGCACAGATCAAAGCTAGCGCGCGCACAGTGCGCAGTTGCTGCAACCTCGCCTACGGCTCGAGGCGGTGGGGGCCTCGGTACAAGAACGTGACCTCCCTCACGTTCTCCTGGCCCAGCATCTGCATCAGCAGACGCGTCAGGCCAAAGCCGAAACCACCGTGGGGCGGGGCACCGAAGCGGAAGAAGTTCAGGTAGTACTGGATCGGGTCCACGTCCACCTTCTTGTCCGCCGCCTGAGCCATCAACTGCTCGTAGCGGTGCTCGCGCTGCGCGCCCGTGGTGAGCTCGATGCCTCGCCACAGCAGGTCAAAGCTCCTCGTCAGAGTCTGATCGTCGGGGTGGCGCATGTGGTAGAAGGGCCGCACAGTCGTGGGGTAGTCGGTCACAAAAGCGAACTCGTGGCCGTGGCGCTCCTTGATGAGCGCAGAGAACGCGCGCTCGCTGGGTGGGTCGAGGTCGTGGCCCGCACCAGGCGCCTCGTGGCCGGCGTCGCGCAACATCTGCTTGGCGTCCTCGAGCGTCACTCGCGGGAACGGAAGGGTGGGAACGACCAGCTCGGTCCCGAACGTCTCCGCGATTGCATCTCCGTGACGCTCCTTGACGGCCGCGAGCACGTGGGCCAGCCAGCGCTCCTCGAAGGCCATCACGTCCTCGTGGGAGTCGATCCACGAGATCTCCACGTCCACGCTCGTGAACTCGGTGTCGTGGCGCGATGTGAACGACGGGTTGGCCCGGAACACGGGGCCGACCTCGAAGACCTTGCCAAAGCCCGCCGCCATCGCCATCTGCTTGTAGAACTGTGGCGACTGCGCCAGGTAGGCATCGCCGTCGAAGTAGTCGACGTGGAACAGCTCAGCCCCGGACTCGCTGGCTGAGGCCATGAGCTTCGGTGTGTGCAGCTCGATGAAGCCCTCCTCGCGCCACAGCTCGCGCATGGCGTGCTCGGCCGTCGTCTGCACGGCGAAGATCAACCGCCTGTCCGCTCGGCGCAGGTCGAGGTAGCGCCAGTCGATGCGCTTGTCCAGCGCCGAGTCCGCCGCAATCGGCACCTCCGGCTCGGCCAGCGACTCGACCTCGAGGCCCTCCAGCTTCAGCTCCAGGCCGTTCAGCTTCACGCGCTCGTCGGCCGCGGCCGTGCCCGTCAGCGTGATCGCCGACTCCGCCGTCAGCGCGCTCACCGCCTCGTTGAGCTCACTCGGCGGGTCCTGCTTCTGAAGGACGGCCTGCGCAAGCCCGGTTTCGTCGCGCACGATCACGAACTGCATGCTCTTCTGATCGCGCACCGTCTGCACCCAGCCGCGGACAGTCACCTGCTCGCCGATCTTCTCAGGCAGCTCCTCTATCAACGTTCTGCTCACGCCGCCCACCCTATCCAAGGCGGGGCCTTGCAGCCGTGAACGTCAAGTGAGGCGCGTCGCCGGTGACGCCTTGTATATCTTCCCTCGCGGCTGCTGTATAACCATGGTGTCACAGCCTTCGGAAAGTAAGTAACAACACCTCAGTCCGTGGCCCGCCTTACTCCTCCGGCGCGAGCTCTACCTCAACCGTTGGCTCCCCCTCGCCTTCGGCCACCACGCGCTCGACGGTCTCGATCGAACCCGCCAGGCAAAGATCGCCGAGACCCAGCTCGAGCGCATCCAGCCGCTCAGCCGTGTCGCTCACGACGACGCGCAGCACCGGTGCCCGCATCGGTCGACGCCCCTGCGACTTGGCCTTGCGCACCTCGCTGAGCACATCCGCCGTCACCTCCAGGGCGATCGCCTCCTGAGCGGCATCCCCGCCGACCCCGGCGTCGCGACCGGCGCCCGCCAGCGCAGCGAGCTGGCCCGCGTCAGGCCACGCGGCGCGGTGGATCGACCCATCCTGCCACCACGACCACACCTCCTCGGACACGAACGGCAGAAATGGTGCAAACAGGCGCTGGAAGACCGACAGCGACGTGCGCAGGGCGAGGCTCACCGACGCGCTGACCGACGGGTCGGGGTCATAGCGACGTCCCTTGACCAGCTCCAGGTAGTAGTCGCAGTACCACCAAAAGAAGCTCTCCGCGCGCTCTAGCGCGCGCGCATAGTCGTAGGCCTCAAAGCTCTCCGTCGCCTCCTGCGCGACCCGGGCCAACCGCGCAATCAGCGCGCGATCCAAGGGGTGCGTCAGCTCACTGCCTGAGGCGGGCAGCTCGGCGAGGGCGAACTTGGAGGCATTCAGCAGCTTCACCGCCAGGCGCCGGCCGACCTTCATCTGCTGGGCGTCGAAGGCGGTGTCCGTGCCGGGGCGCCCGTGGGCGGCCCAGTAGCGCACAGCATCCGCCCCATACTCCTCAAGCAGGTGCATCGGCGTGACCACATTGCCCTTGGACTTGGACATCTTCTTGCGGTCTGGATCCAGCACCCATCCCGAGATTGCCGCGTTGCGCCACGGCAACTCCTCATAATCGAGCTCCGAGCGCAGGACCGTCGAGAACAGCCACGTCCTGATGATGTCGTGGGCCTGCGGACGCACGTCCATCGGGAAGACCTTCTCGAACAGCTCTCTGTCCTCCCCCGCCTGACCGGCGATCTGCGGCGTGAGCGAGGAGGTCGCCCACGTGTCCATCACGTCCGGGTCACCCACGAATCCCCCCGGCTGCCCCCGCTGAGAGGGCTCATAGCCGTCGGGCACGTCCGTCGAGGGATCCACCGGCAGCTGCTCCGCGCTCGCCGCAATCGGCTGGTCGTGCAGGCTCGCGCCCGTCGAGTCCAGCGGATACCACACGGGGAAGGGCACGCCGAAGAAGCGCTGGCGACTCACACACCAATCCCCCGTCAAGCCGTTCACCCAGTCGTCGAATCGCGCGCGCATGTACGGCGGATGCCACTCGATCTGCCTGCCCCGCTCGATCAGCTTCTCGCGGTGCTCGATCGTGCGGATGAACCACTGCCTGCTCGTCACGATCTCGACCGGGCGCTCGCCCTTCTCGAAGAACTTCACCGCCCTGTTCACCGGCTGGGGCTCCCCGATCAGATCGCCTGAGGCCTCCAGCAGCTCCACGATTCGCCTGCGCGCCTGGTTGATCGTGCGCCCGCCCAACTCCGAATAGCTCTCGCGCGCGAGTGAAAGATCGGCCGACTCCCATCCCGGCTCGCCCCATGCGACCTCCGTCAGACGTCCGTCTGCTCCCAACACCGAGCGCACCGGCAATCCCAGCTCGCGCCACCACATCACGTCTGTGAGATCCCCGAACGTGCACACCATCACGAGCCCCGTGCCCTTCTCCTGCTCGACCAGCGGATGGGTGAGCACGGGTACCCGCGTGCCGAACAGCGGTGTGTGCACCTCGCTGCCCACCAGCGCCCTGTGCCGGGCGTCGTCGGGATGTGCGAGCAGTGCAACGCACGCCGGAATCAACTCCGGACGTGTCGTCTCGATCAGCGCCTCCGCGTCGGTGTCGGCTACGGTGAAGCGCACCTTGTGCATCGCACCCGGACGCTCACGATCCTCGAGCTCCGCCTGGGCGACCGCCGTCTGGAAGTCCACATCCCACAGCGTCGGCGCCTCCAGCTGGTAGGCCTCGCCGCGGGCCAGCAGCCCAAGGAAAGAGCGCTGGGCGATCCGCTGAGCCAGGCGCCCAATCGTGGTGTAGGTCATCGACCAGTCCACCGACAGGCCGAGCGTGCGCCACAGCGCCTCAAATACCTGCTCGTCGCTGTCTGTCAGGCGCAGGCACAGCTCCACGAAGTTCGGCCGCGAGACCGCAACCGGGTCCTTTGCGGACGGCTCAGCCGGGGCCTGGAAGTCGGGGTCGTAGGGAATCGACGGATCGCAGCGGACACCGAAATGGTTCTGCACACGGCGCTCGGTGGGCAGGCCGTTGTCGTCCCAGCCCATCGGATAGAAGACCTCCAAGCCGCGCATCCGCTGGTAGCGGGCCACTGTGTCTGTGTGGGTGTAGGAGAAGACGTGTCCCACGTGCAGCGAGCCGCTGACCGTGGGTGGCGGGGTGTCGATCGAGAAGACCCGCTCACGCGGCGCCGAGCGATCGAAGGCATATACGCCCTCCGTGTCCCATGCTGCGCTCCACTTGGCCTCCAAGCCGTCGAGCGTCGGGCGCTCGGGAACGCGAGGCGCTGTGTCGGGGTCAGATGGCTGGGTGGAGGCCAAGCATCGATCGTATCCCCCCGCTCACGGCGGCGCGCTCATCGCGCTCGGCGCTGTGCGCCGGGCAGTACACACCCCGGACCTGTCCACTACCCAGACCATAGGCAAGCCACCTCTCCCCGCTCCAAGTAAAGCGAAAGAAGCGGTCTTCGCCCTCGCCGTGCAGAGCAAGCTCCCGAATCCATGCGTCGGTGACCGCACCGCGGGGGACGCTTGCCTCGCATGAACAACCGTGATCCAGGTAACCACTGGAGACGCATCGCAGAGGCTCGTCAGCCCCAACCGGCTCCCCGTACCCCGCGCTCGCTCGGCGCGAGTCGAGATCCCTCACCACAGCCGCGAACGCCACATCCCAGTCGTCGACTGTCTCGCCGCGCTCGGTGGTCGTGGGCTGCTCGTCCAACTCGTCCATGTTCGATCCTCTCGGTGTCTGCGCGTCGAGGTCGCGCTCCCCGCCCCAAACGGGCAACTGATGTCGTCCTTTTCGGGCAGCTGGGCTTTGAGCTTGTCGCCCGCGGCGCTTTTCGGACGGTTGTACGAAGGCGTCTACAAGGCCTCGATCGGGCCGGACTCGTTGCTACGGTTGATGTTTCGGCGCTCCGCGGCCTTCCGCATCAACCGTTCTCAGCTATTTCTAAGAGAATTCTCATCCTTGTGGGGATTCACAGGATCGTCGCCTGCGCGTAGACTCGCGGCGGTCTGGGGAGCAAGCAGAGCGGGGGAAGTTCGGTTGAGCACGCTGGCCAAGAAGGTTCTCGGGGTGGGAGGCGCAGTCGTGCTGGTGGGCATCCTCATCGGCCTGTACGTCGCCAGCTGGGCCACCAGCCAGCCCAACACGATCGCCTCCACACCCGCCCCACCCTCCAGCGGCGGCAATCAGCTGACGCTCATGACGGTCGCGGCGATCGGGCCCAAGTACGAGCCCTCACACCCCGACTGGGTCTCCTATCTGGTGCGCAAGAACAACCAGTGGGTCCACAGCACCATCTACACGGTGCCCGCCAACTCGGTGGTCCATGTGACCGTCTACCAATACGACGGCGACAGCGGCCTGCGCAATCCGTTTCTCTCTCAGGTCCAGGGGACGGTCGGCGGGACAGAGACAGTCGATGGCAAGACGATCAACTCGATCCCGCCGGAAGAAGCCTCGCACACGTTCGTGATCCCCCAGCTGGGCGTGTTCGTGCCCCTCCCCGGCGTGGAAGAAGAAGCCAAGAACCAGTGCGAATATGCGCCCTGTGAAGGCGCGGCCCACCGGACGATCACCTTCAGCTTCAAAACGGGCAAGAAGGGGCGCTACCGCTGGCAGTGCTTCGTGCCCTGCGCTGCCGGCTTCATCGACGGATTTGGCGGGCCGATGCAGACACTCGGCTATATGGACGGCTTCATCCAGGTCGTATAGCGATGGCCGCTGAGACGCATACAGGCGCGCCCGAACCGAATCATGCGCGCCGCTTTACCACCATCTGGGTCCTCGCCTCGATCGTCATCACGCCGCTGGTGGTCCTGCTGCTCGGTCCGATCCTTCCGCCCGGCAACGGCAGCGAACAGGCCTCCGGCAAGGTCACCGACAACACGGTGCTGCTGGGCATGGCCACCCCGGTCCTGCTGCTCGTCACGATCTACCTGATCTATGCCGTGATCGTGTTTCGCCAGCCCAAGGGCGGCGTGCTCGAAGGCCCCGCCGTGCGTGGCGATGCGCGCCTGCAGACTGCCTGGATCGTGATTACCTCCATCCTCGTGCTCAGCCTCGCCGGCTACGGCACCGTGCGCCTGCTCGCCGACAACGGCGCCGGCTCGGGCAACGGCCCCAACCCGCTCACCGTCCCCAAGGGCCCCAAGCTTCCGGTCCAGGTAATTGCCCAGCAGTGGGCCTTCACCTACCGCTACCCCACCTACGGCGGCGTGGAGACCACTCACCTCTACCTGCCCGACAACGAGATGGTCGAACTGCACGTCACCTCGATCGACGTGATCCACTCCTTCTGGGCCTACCAGCTCGGGGTCAAGGCCGACGCCAACCCCGACGTGGACAACGTGGTGTTCGTCAAGCCCACCAAGGACGAGGCGTTCGACGTGCGTTGCGCGGAGCTGTGCGGCATCTGGCATGGCTACATGTTCGACAAAGGTCACGTCGTCCCGCCGGCCGAATTCGAAACGTGGATCCACCAGCAGCAGAAGGACTTCGCACCGGCCACCAAGGTGCTGCCTCCCTACGCCAAGACCTATCTCCCCGAACCGACGAGGCGCGCAGAATGAGCACTACAGCCGCAGCCGCATCAGCCCCGCAGCCTGTCGACCGTCCGCTGTGGCGGAAGGTGATCGGCTTCAACCTCCTTACCGCCGTGATCCTGGGCGTCGGCGGCTACTACCTCGGTTGGTTCATCGGCCACCAGATCGACGGCGGCAAAAGCTTCGAATACCAAGCGGCCACCGACGAGCACGACATCGCCCTACTGCTCGCCTACTTCTTCGGGGTGATCGGCTTCCTGATCGGCCTCGGCTTCGCCAACTACCCCGTCTCGCGCCTGCTGGGGCGCCCCGCCTCGCTGCGCGAGAAGGAGGAGCAGGGGATCGGGCGCTACTTCGGCCTGTGCACCGACCACAAGGTCGTCGGCATCCAGTACCTGGTCGGCATCGGGCTGTTCTTCTTCATCGGCGGCCTCAACGCGATGCTCATCCGCGCCGAGCTCCTGCACCCGGTGCCCACCTTCGTGGGGCCGAACCAGTACCTGTCACTGGTGGGCATGCACGGCACGATGATGATGGGAATGATGACCTCGGGCATCCTCGGCCCGTTCGCCAACTACTTCGTGCCGATCATGATCGGCGCCCGGCGCATGGCCTTCCCGCGCATCGAGGCGCTGACTTTCTGGCTGCTGATGGCCGCCGGCTTCATCCTCGTCTCGACCATCTTCTTCGGGGGCTTTCCCACCGGCTGGACTGGCTATGAGCCGCTGAACGACGAGGCGGTGATGGGCATGGACTCCTACATCTGCTTCTTTGCCCTCGTCGGCCTGTCGATGTGCCTGCTCGGCCTGAACATGATGGCCACGATCATCACCATGCGCGCGCCTGGGCTCACGTGGTCGCGCCTGCCCATCTTCGTGTGGTCGGTGTTCGCCACCTCGGTGCTGATGGTGCTGGCCGCGCCGATGCTCGTGGCCACGCTGTTGATGGCGGCTCTCGACCGCACCATCAATACGTCCTTCTTCATCGCCGGCGCCGGCGGCAGCTCCTATCTGTTCGAGAACCTGTTCTGGTTCTTCGGGCACCCCGAGGTCTACATCCTCGCGCTGCCCGGCTTCGGGATCGTGCTCGAGCTGATCCCCGTCTTCACGCGCAAGCCG
>JASLDD010000132.1 GCA_030151725.1 Solirubrobacteraceae bacterium | reverse complement strand
ACGGGGAAGGTCCAGACGCGAGAGCGCGAACGCGACCAGGCCGCCCATCAGGATGACGGTCGCCAGGATCGCCACGCGCCGGCGGGCAGTCCGTCGCCGCACGATCGGTGGGTTCTCCGGCGCTCCCATTTGGCGGGGTCTATCAGGTTGGCCCGCCGCCTCTCCAGCCGAGCCGGTCCGGTTGGCATGGCCGCGCGTGTGCATGTGCTCTCCATGCGGCTCGCTATGCTCAGCGGCGCAGCGATGAGGCCCGCTCCATAACCGCGGCTCCGGGCCGCTGATGGCTTCTACGTCACCGTCACTCGAACGTCAGTGAGGTCGTGCCGTGGAACCCAAAAGCGAGCCGGAGCAGAGGATTCTCAGATTTACCTGGCCGCACATCGACCGCCAGGAGCTGGGGGCGATCTTCGCCGGGGGCTTCATCGGGGCGGTGGGCCGTGCGGCGCTCGAGCAGGGCTTCACGGTACATACGGGCCAGTGGCCGTGGGCGACCTTCGCCGTGAACATGTTCGCGGCGGCTGCGCTCGGCTACTTCGTCACCCGGCTGCAGGAGCGCTTGCCCCCCTACACCTACAGGCGCGCGTTCCTCGGGACGGGCATCTGCGGCACGCTGAGCACCTTCTCGACGATGATGCTCGAGCTGCTGAGGATGATCGACGCGGACGATTGGGCGCTGGCGAGCGGCTACACGGCAGCGAGCTTGGCCGGTGGCTTCGCGGCTGTGTTCGTGGCGAGCAAGCTCGTCAGGCGAGCGAGGCTGGGCGGATGAGCTTCCTGTTTTTGTGGATCGGCGTGGGCTTGCTTGGAGGGTTGGCTGCGATCGCCCGCTTCCTGCTCGACGGCCTCGTATCGACCAGCGCCAACGGCGGCTTCCCGCTTGGAACGCTCGCGGTCAACCTCAGCGGCACCGTCGTGTTGGGGCTCCTCGTGGGGGTCGGTCTGAGTGGCGAGGCCTATCTGCTCGGAGCCACCGCGGTCGTCGGCTCGTACACGACCTTCTCGACTTGGCTGCTCGAGTCCCACAGGCTGGCCGAGGATGGCAGGCGGTGGCTGCTGACAGCCAACCTGCTGCTCAGCCTCGTGCTGGGGATCGCCGCCGCCGAGCTCGGTCGCAGCATCGGGGTCGGCTGATGCGCGACGCACTCAAGCTCAGCGTCTACGTGGGCGACCGCGACCGCATCGGGGGGCGTCTCGTTGCCGACGCGCTGATGGATGCATATGAAGGGGTGCAGAGCAGCGTCCTGCTGCGGGGACTGGAAGGGTTCGGCATTGGGCACCGGCTGCAGAGCGAGCGCTCGCTGACGCTCTCCGAAGACCTCCCGCTCGTGGCCATCGCGGTCGACTCGCCCGAGCGGATCGAGGCGCTGGCGGCGGAGGCGCGCGGGCTCGCTGCGCACGGGCTCATCACGTTGGAGCGCGCGCGGCTTCTGGAGGAGGCCGATGGTGAGCTGCCTGTCGGGGAATCCGAGCTCAAGCTGACGATCCACGTTGGACGCAGGGAGCTCGCGCGTGGCCGCCCGGCGTATCTGGCGGTCGTGGACTGCCTGCATCGCCACGGGCTGGGTGGCGCAAGCGTCCTGCTGGGCCTCGACGGCAGTAGTCACGCCGTACGCCACCGCGCACGGTTCCTGAGCGCGAACAGCGAGGTTCCGCTGATGGTCGTGAGCATCGGTGGGTCCGCGGAGATCGCCGTCGCCCTGGTGGAGCTGCGCTCGATGCTCGCCGCCCCGTCGATCAGCATCGAGCGCGTGCAGGTGTGCAAGCGCGACGGTCAGCTGCTGGCTCCCCCTGCCGAATGGCCCACACCCCCCGCCGAGGGTGGGCTTGGGCATTGGCAGAAGCTCGTCGTGTACGCGAGCGAGCGCTCTCGCCACGGCGGCGAGCCGCTGCACACCGCGCTGATCGCCCGGCTGCGCGCAGAGGGTGCCGCCGGGGCGACGGCGCTGCGTGGCATCTGGGGCTTTCACGGCGAGCATCCGCCGCACGGCGAACGCTTTTGGTCGTTGGCCCGCCATGTCCCCGTGCTCACCGTGCTGCTGGATACCCCACCGAATATGGCGCGCTGGTTCGAGATCGTCGATGAGATGACCGGCGAGACGGGCCTCGTCACCAGCGAGCTTGTTCCTGCTCTGCATACGAGGGGGCCCGGAGTCGCGCATGGCGGGCTCGAGCTGGCCGGCTGAGCCGGGGGTGGGGTGGATCGCGGTCGGGCCTTCTAGGCTGGATGTACCCATCGAACTGCAACGAATCGGAGTTGACGTGAAAGCCACTTGGAACGGAGCGACGCTGGCGGAGAGCGATGACACGGTGGTGGTCGAGGACAACCACTACTTCCCAGTCGACAGCATCAACGCGGAGTACTTCTCAGACAGCGACACCCACTCGGTATGCCCGTGGAAGGGCACCGCGAGCTACAAGACGATCGAGGTCGACGGCGAGCAGAACGCGGATGCGGCGTGGTTCTATCCCGAGCCGAAGGATGCGGCTGCAGAGATCAAGGACCGCTTCGCATTCTGGAAGGGCGTGCAGGTCGAGGCCTGAAGGACAGCCAAGGCCGGCGCGATCACTCTCGCCGCAGGCGCCAGATCAGGTAGATGACAACGGCGATGTTGACGAGCAGCGCGCCGACCTTAAGCAGCGAGGCGCTTTTTGCCAGCTCCCAGATCTCGGGGATGAACAGCAGCGAGGTGGCCACGACGGTCAGCCACTCCCCCCAGCGGCGTCGCGTCCACAGACCGTAGGCCTCGGCGCCCTCGAGCACGCCGTAGGCGAGCGCGGCCACGCCGAAGACGAGATCCTGGCTCGAGCTGATCTTGCTGACTTTCTCGATCAGGCGGTGAATCCAGTTGTCTTTCGGGTCCAGCCCCAGCCGCTGGGCGAAGTTGGCGACTTCGCTGGGCCAGTTGGCATGTGGATGGGTGACCAGCACGATGCCGAGGACCACCAGCACGACCGCCCGGAAGGCCCGCTCGGCTGCGATCCATGGGAGCAGCCGATCTTTGCGGGCCGGCGCCTCGCGAGTCCCCTGCATCGGCAGATCTTCCCCTGCAGCACGGCGGAGTGTGCGGAACGCAGGCCCCTACGCGGTTTGAACGTCTTCTGCCGTCAATACACTCACCTCGAGCAGGACTGGCACAGCGACTGAGGGACCGGTCATAGGCACGAGAGTCAGCGGACGCGACGGGGGCCAGTGCATGCGGGTCTGCGTCCTCATCCTGGCGGCGGCAGCGGTGCTGGCGTGGAGCGCCACGTCTGCGGCTGCACATACCGCCGCGGGCGCTCCGACGCGGTTGAAGCTCGGCACGCAGACACTCAACCGCTGCGGCCTGCAACCGCTGTCCTACTGCGGCAAGCTGTCCGTGCCGCTCGACCGTCTCAGCTCGGCGAGTCCCGATATCTCGATCGCCTATCGCTGGTATCCAGCCTCCGCACCGACTTCGGGCAGGGCAGCGGGCACGGTGGTGCCGGTCGAGGGCGGCCCGGGCTACCCCTCGATCGGCTCGGTCGAAGGCGGCTACAGCGTCATGTATGGCCCGCTGCTCCAGCGCTGGAACATGCTTGCGGTAGACAATCGCGGAACGGGCAAATCGGCGCCCCTCAACTGCCCGGCGCTACAGGACTTCACGGGAGCCACCGCGAGTGAAGCCTTCCAACAGACGGTCGCCGGCTGTGCCGCTGCGCTGAACCACCGCTGGCGCTACCCCGACCACAGCTGGGTCCACGCCTCCGACATGTTCACCTCGGCGCCGGCCGCCGAGGATCTCGCGGCGGTGATCGAAGCGCTGCAGCTGAGCAAGGTCGATCTCTACGGCGACTCCTACGGATCGTTCTTCGCACAGGTATTCGCGTCGCGCTTTCCCAAGCTCGTGCGCAGCGTGACCCTGGACTCGACGTATGAGACCAGTGGCCTCGATCTCTGGTATCGCAGCAGCGCAGCTGCGATGCCGACCAACTTCAACCTCGTCTGCAGCCGCTCGCCGGCGTGTACGGCCGCAGCCCCCGGCTCCTCGTGGGGTCGGATCGCGCAGCTCGCCGAAGCGCTCCGCGCGCAGGCGGTCACTGGGATCGTGCCGGGCCCCACGGGGAAGCTCGAAAAGGTGACCATGAACGTGGTCGGCCTGGTGGATCTGCTCAACGACGCCGCCGGCGACCCGCAGAT
>JASLDD010000004.1 GCA_030151725.1 Solirubrobacteraceae bacterium | reverse complement strand
GCGCTCGACCAAGGCATTTGTGCTGCGGGGAGTGGGACTGACGGCCGGCGCGAGCGATCTGCGCCCACTGTGGGCACTCGGCCTGTTCGCCGCCCCGGCATTGGTGGCCGGCGTGTATGACCTGCGCGAGCGGGCGATGCTGGGGGACACCGGCGCGAACCTGCTGGGGGCGCTGGCGGGTCTGTGGCTGGTGCTGACCTTGTCGGGCACCGGGCAGCTGGTTGCGCTCGGACTGCTCGCGGCGATCACGGTCTATGGAGAGTTGCGCTCAATTTCCGGGTTTATCGAACGGACTCCGGGTCTTCGCGAACTAGACTCCTGGGGCAGGCCCTCATGACGTTGCACAACTCAGACCGACACGCGCAAGCCCCGAGCAAGACCCGCTTCATCTTCGTGACCGGCGGGGTTGTCTCATCCCTCGGCAAGGGCATTGCGGCGGCATCGCTAGGACGGCTGCTGGTCGCGCGCGGCCTGACGGTCGGACTGCAGAAGTTCGACCCGTACATCAACGTCGACCCGGGCACGATGTCCCCGTATCAGCACGGGGAGGTGTTCGTCACAGAGGACGGCGCCGAGACGGATCTCGACCTGGGCCACTACGAGCGCTTCACCGACGCCAACACCAGCCGCGCCTCCAACGTGACGGCGGGTGGCATCTACGACACGGTGATCCGCCGTGAGCGCCGCGGCGACTACCTGGGTGGCACGGTGCAGGTGGTGCCGCACATCACCGACGAGATCAAGCAGCGGATCTCGCTGATCGCTGAGTCGAGTGACGTTGACTTCGTGATCACGGAGATCGGCGGCACGGTCGGCGACATCGAGTCGCTGCCGTTCCTGGAGGCGATCCGCCAGTTCCCGGTAGACGTGGGGCGGCGGCGGTGCATGTTCATCCATCTCACGCTCGTCCCCTACATCGGCCATGCGGGCGAGCTGAAGACGAAGCCGACTCAGCACTCGGTCAACGAGCTGAGGCGCATCGGTATCGCGCCCGACATGCTCATGTGCCGCTCGGAGGGCTCTCTGTCGCACGAGATCCGCAAGAAGATCGCGCTGTTCGCAAGCCTGCCCTCGGAGGCGATCGTGTCGGCGTGCGACGTGGACAACATCTACAAGGTCCCCCTCACCTTCCGCGAGCAGGGGGTGGACGACTTCATCCTGGAGCACTTCGGCGTGGAGGCTCCGCCGCCGGAGCTGGACCGCTGGAAGGAGCCGATCGAGCGCTCGGCGAGCGCCTCGCGGACGGTGCGGATCGCGCTGGTCGGCAAGTACGTGCAGCTCGAGGACGCCTACCTGTCGGTGTCGGAATCGCTGCGCCATGCGGCTTCGCTGCAGGACGCGAGGGTGCAGATCGAGTGGATCGACTCCGAGAGCCTCGAGCGGGGCGCCCCCCACGAGCACGAGCACGGCGGCGAAGGAGAGGACGACGACGGCAGCGCCTCGGCGCGGATCCTCGAGGACCCGTTCGAGGTGCTGGCGCGCGCGGACGGGATCCTGATCCCGGGCGGCTTTGGCGGGCGGGGCATCGAGGGCAAGATCGCAGCGGCGGGGGTGGCGCGCGAGCGGCTGATCCCGTATCTGGGGATCTGTCTGGGGATGCAGGTGGCGGTTGCGGAGTTCGCGCGCAACGTGGCGGACATGGAGGGCGCGAACTCGACGGAGTTCGACATCGAGACGCCCTACCCGGTGATCGACCTGCTGCCCGAGCAGAAGGAGGTGGCGGACCTCGGCGGCACGATGCGCCTGGGCGCCGATCCGATCAAGCTGCACGCCGACACGAGGGTTCGGGAGATGTATGGCGAGGCGGTCATCTACGAGCGCCATCGCCACCGCTATGAGGTCAACAACCTGCTGCGCAAGCGGCTGCAGAGCGCGGGCCTGCGCGTGTCGGGGACCTCGCCGGACGAGCGCCTGGTCGAGGTGATCGAGCTCACAGAGCACCCGTTCTTCGTGGCATCGCAGTTCCACCCCGAGTTCAAGTCACGCCCCGAGCGTCCCGCTCCGCTGTTCCGCGAGTTCATCGCCGCGGCACTCGAGCGGGCGGCCAGTCGTGAGCCGACGCCCGAGGGCGCCGGCCGGCCGTGACTGTCTGCGAGTCGGTGTCACGAGTCGGAGAGCTCGAGCGTCGCTATCTGAGCGGGACGTTTGCGGAGCTCTGTCGCATCGAGAGTCCCTCCGGCAGCGAGCGCCAGTGCGCGGAGCGGGTGATCGCTGAGCTGCGCGCGCTGGGGGTGGGTGTGGAGGAGGACGGGGCGGGCGAGCTGATCGGCTCAGACAGCGGCAACCTGCTCGCGCGCATACCCGCCGCCCCGGCAGGCGAGCGCGCCACGGCGGGCCGCTCGGTGCTGCTGTGCGCGCACCTGGACACGGTGCCGCTGCAGGCGCCGGTGGAGCCGGTGCTGCGCGACGGCGCGTGGGAGAACGCCAACGAGGGGATATTGGGCGCGGATAACAAGGCGGCGGTGGCGGTGATGCTGGCGCTGGCGCGTCATGTGCGCAAGCAGGGATCGCCCGTGGACGTGGAGCTGCTGTTCACGGTCGGCGAGGAGATCTCGCTTGCCGGCTCGCGGGTGTTCGACGCGGCGAGCCTGCGCAGCGAGTTCGGCTACGTGTTCGACCATGCAACGCCGATCGGTGAGGTGGTCATGGACTCGCCCACGCACTACCGCCTGGAGGCATCGTTTCGCGGTGCGGCGGCACATGCGGGCATGCACCCGGAGGACGGTCGCTCGGCGATCCTGGCGGCTGCGCGCGCGATTGCGTCTATCCCGAGTGGGCGAC
>JASLDD010000303.1 GCA_030151725.1 Solirubrobacteraceae bacterium | reverse complement strand
CCACCAACTCCGCACCCGCGACGAGGCCGAGCTCGTGGCCGTGTACCGGGTCGCCGGCGCAGGTCGCGTGAGCTACATGGTGCCCCGCTCGGAGCGTCCACCGGGAGTCAGCTGGGTGGCGAGCACCAGGCGCAGCTTCCTGGCCGCCGACACCGATGAGTTCGCCGCCAGCGTCCCGCGCCTGGCGGCCACCGGCGAGGTGAGCTGTGCGCTGCTGCTGCCGCTTGCCGAGCGCAGCGAGGTGGAGGCCGTGGTGATGCTCGTTCGCCGCGTCTCAGAGGTGTTCACCGCGTCGGCCATTGAACTCGCCACTGCCCTCGTGGAGCAGGCAGGCACCGCCCTTGCGCTCGTGCGCGCACGAGCCGAGGCCGGTACCGATGCTGTCACCGGCTGCATGAACCACCGCGCCATGCGCCGCCGCCTCGACGAGGAGATCGGCCGCGCCATGCGCACCGGCGGACCGTTGTCCTGCATGCTCATCGACTTGGATGACTTCAAGCTGATCAACGACCAGCATGGCCATCAGGCCGGCGATGCGATGCTGCGCGCGGTCGTGCAGGCGCTCGTGGGGGAGTTTCGCGCCTTCGATCGAGTTGCCCGCTACGGGGGCGACGAGTTCGTCGTGATCCTCCCCAACGCCGAACTCGAAAGCGCCGCCGCCGCCGCCGCGCGCGCGCTCGAGCGGCTACGCCTGCTGCCCTCCGCCGAGGGCATGATGTCGGGTGTCTCGGCCTCCATCGGCGTCGCCCAATGGCAGTCGCCGATGGGCACCGACGATCTGCTCGAGGCGTGCGACGAAGCGCTGCTGCGCTCAAAGCGCCAGGGCAAGGGCCGCGTGACGCGCTCCTCAGAGCCCGTCCATTAGCTCCCGCCCGGCCTACAGCCTCTGCGCCGAATCGCGACCGCGACTCTGCGAGACTGCCTGGAGCCCTGTAGACGCGGATTTCCCAGGAGATGCATATGTCGGAGAACAGCTTTGGCGCGAAGGACACACTGGAGGTTGGCGGGCAGGCGCACGAGATATTCCGCATCGACGCTCTCCAGCAGCGCTTTGATGTTGCCCGGCTGCCCTTCTCGCTGAAGGTCCTGCTCGAGAACCTGCTGCGCACCGAGGGCAACGGCTCCGTCACCGCCGCTGACATCGAAGCGCTCGCCGGCTGGGACGCCAAGGCCACACCCAGCAAGGAGATCGCATTCAGCCCCGCGCGCGTGCTGATGCAGGACTTCACCGGCGTGCCCGCCGTCGTCGATTTGGCGGCAATGCGCGACGCCATGGCCGACATGGGTGGCGACCCCGCCAAGATCAACCCGCTGGCTCCCGCCGAGCTCGTCATCGACCACTCCGTCCAGGTCGATGCCTTCGGCACCCGCGAGGCATTCAGCTTCAACGCCGAGCGCGAGTTCGACCGCAACCAGGAGCGCTACGCCTTCCTGCGTTGGGGCCAGGGCGCATTCGACGACTTCGCCGTTGTCCCGCCCGACACCGGCATCGTCCACCAGGTCAACCTCGAGTACCTCGCTCGGGTGGTCTTCCCCAACGAGAAGACCGGCCAGGCCTACCCCGACACGCTCGTGGGCACCGACTCGCACACCACCATGGTCAACGGGCTGGGCGTGCTCGGCTGGGGCGTCGGCGGCATCGAGGCCGAGGCGGCCATGCTCGGCCAGCCCATGTCAATGCTCATTCCCCAGGTGCTTGGGGTTGAGCTCCACGGAGAGCTGCCCGCCGGAGCAACAGCCACCGATCTGGTGCTCACCGTCACGCAGATGCTGCGCAAGCGCGGCGTCGTGGGGATGTTCGTGGAGTTCTTCGGCGCAGGTGTGGCCGCCCTACCGATCGCCGATCGGGCGACCATCGGCAACATGTCTCCCGAGTTCGGCTCCACCTGCGCGATCTTCCCCATCGACGCCCAGACGCTCACCTACCTGGAGCTCTCAGGCCGCTCCAGCGAGCAGATCGCCCTCGTCGAGGCATATGCCAAGGAGCAGGGCATGTGGCATGACGAGCACTCCGAGCAGCCCACCTTCTCCGACACCATCGAGCTCGATCTTGGGACCGTCGAGCCGAGCCTCGCCGGCCCCAAGCGTCCTCAGGACCGCGTCTCGCTCGCCGACGCCCAGGACGCCTTCAGGGAGGCCCTGCGCGACTACGTGCCCAGCAACGGCGAGCAGAGCAACTCCCAGGACGAGGCCGTCGCCGAGTCCTATCCGGCGTCCGATCCTCCCGCCAACGGCACGCCCGGCCACAGCCAGCCGCACGACTCTCTCGCCCCCTCTCCCGCGCCCGTGGGCGGGGCCCAGGCGACGCTCGCTCACGCGGGCACCCAGGTGACGCTCGACGGACAGAGCTTCGAGCTCGACCACGGCCACGTCGTGATCGCGGCAATCACCAGCTGCACCAACACCTCCAATCCGTCCGTCATGATCGGCGCCGGCATCCTTGCGCGCAACGCGCTCGCCCGTGGCCTGCGCTCCAAGCCGTGGGTAAAGACATCGCTGGCTCCGGGCTCCAAGGTCGTCACCGAGTACCTCGACCGCGCAGGGCTGACGGAGCCGCTGGAGCAGCTCGGCTTCAACCTCGTGGGCTACGGCTGCACCACCTGCATCGGCAACTCCGGCCCGCTGCCCGACGAGGTCTCAGCGGCTGTCAACGAGGCCGATCTGGCGGTCGTCTCCGTGCTGTCCGGCAATCGCAACTTCGAGGGGCGCATCAACCCCGACGTCAAGATGAACTACCTG
This sequence comes from Solirubrobacteraceae bacterium, assembly GCA_030151725.1. Taxonomy (GTDB): domain Bacteria; phylum Actinomycetota; class Thermoleophilia; order Solirubrobacterales; family Solirubrobacteraceae; genus Palsa-744. Next base: position 5,587 of record JASLDD010000303.1, on the reverse strand, counting down.
GCCTCGCCGCCGCTCTGCGTGGCGTATGCGCTGGCGGGGACCATGGACCTGGACATCGTTCGCGACCCTCTCGGACAGGACGAGCAGGGCAACGACGTCTACCTCAAGGATATATGGCCTTCCGAGCACGAGGTCGCCGAGACAATCGGCGAGGCTGTGCGGGCGGACATGTTCCGCCGCAGCTACGGCGAGGTGTTCGAGGGCGATGAGCGCTGGAACGGCCTGCAGGTGCCCGAGGGCGAGCGCTTTGCCTGGGATGAGGAGTCCACATACGTGCGTCTGCCGCCCTACTTCCAGGGCATGCCCGCCGAGCCCGGCGAGGTGCGCGACGTCGACGGTGCGCGCGTGCTCGCGTTGCTCGGCGATAGCGTCACCACCGACCACATTTCTCCCGCCGGGTCGATCAAGCGCGACGGACCCGCCGGGGCCTACCTGCAGGAGAAGGGTGTGGCGCCGCGCGACTTCAACTCCTACGGCTCCCGCCGAGGCAACCACGAGGTGATGATGCGCGGCACCTTCGCCAACATCCGCCTGCGCAACCTCATCGGCGGCGGCGAGCGACTGCCCGAAGGCGGCTTCACCCGCTACCAGGGCGATGGCGGCGGCGAGCAGATGTCGATCTACGACGCAGCCATGCGCTACATCGAGCAGGGCACCGATCTCGTGGTGCTCGCCGGCCGCGAGTATGGATCGGGCTCTTCCCGCGACTGGGCCGCCAAGGGCACCAAGCTGCTGGGTGTAAAGGCTGTGATCGCGGAGAGCTTCGAGCGCATCCACCGCTCCAACCTCGTCGGCATGGGCGTGCTGCCGCTGCAGTTCCCCGAGGGCCAGAGCGCATCCTCGCTCGGTCTCACCGGCGAGGAGGTCTTCTCGATCACAGGGCTCGCCGACGCCATGACCGACGGCGGATCGCCACCGCAGGAGGTCCACGTCACAGCCACGCGCGACGGTGGCGAGGCGGTCGAGTTCGATGCCCGCGTGCGCATCGACACACCGCGCGAGGCCGAGTACTTCCGCCACGGCGGCATCCTCCAGTACGTCCTCCGCGCGCTGCTCGCCCGATGACCCAGCCGAGGCAAAAAAAAGCCCCCTCCAAACGCTCGCGCGCCTCGGAGCAGGGGCTCACACCGGTTCTGCTCGAGCTGCTTCGGGCGCGGGGACCCTCGGGCTATGAGACGGCGCCCGCCGGGGTCTGGCGCGAGGCTGCCGGCAAGTTCGCTCAGGTCAGCACAGACCTCGTGGGCACGCCGCTGGCGCTCGTTGCGCCCGCTCACGGCTATGACAGCAACCCCCGACGGCTGCTCGTGATGGGCCACATCGACGAGATCGGGCTCATCGTCACCCACATCGACGATGAGGGCTATCTGTGGTTTCGCGAGGTCGGCGGCTGGGATCCCCAGATCCTCGTCGGCCAGCGCATCGTGCTCGACACCACAGCCGGCCCCGTCCGCGGCGTTGTGGGCAAGAAGCCCATTCACCTGCTGCGCGACGAGGAGCGCAAGAAGGTTCCCGCGATCCGCGACCTGCACATCGACATCGGCGCCCGCGACGGCGAGCAGGCGCGTGGGATGGTGCGCATTGGCGACGTCGCCGTGATCGACGCCGAGCCGCTCGAGCTCCCCAACGGTAGGCTCGTATCGAGAGCGTTGGACAACAGGCTCGGCTCGTTCGTGGCGCTGGAGGCCGCGCGACTGGTGGCCGAGGCCGGGGGCGCGCAGTGGGAGATCGCCGCTGTTGCCGCCGCTCAGGAGGAGACAACGTTCGGCGGCTCGCGCACCAGCGCATTCGCGCTCGAGCCCGATGCTGCGATCGTCATCGACGTCACCCACGCCACAGACGCTCCCGGCGTCGACGTCAAGGAAACCGGCAAGCACGAGCTCGGCACCGGTCCCGTCATCAGCCGCGGCTCAACGCTCAACGGGGCCGTCTTCGAGCTGCTGCACGCGGCCGGCGAGGCCGACAAGATCCCCTTCACCGTCGAGGCCACCGGCCGCGCCACGGGCACCGACGCCGACGCCGTGCACATCAGCCGCGGTGGCGTGCCCACCGGGCTCATATCGATCCCCATCCGCTACATGCACTCGCCCGTCGAGCTCGTGCAGCTCGAGGACGTGCACGCCTGCGCGCGGCTGATCGCCGCCGCGGCCCTGCGCCTGCAGCTCGGCACTTCCTTCGCGCGCTAGGACTAGGCCACAGACAGTTCTGTGAAGGGCGTGACCTTGTAGGCCTCGCCCGGACAGCCGCCCAGCACGAGCATCTGCAGCCCCTCTGGACCCGCGTGGACCTTGCGCTTGGTGCCCGCGTCCACTCGGACGAAGACGTCTTTCGTTAGCTCCACGCGCTCGCCGTCGATGTCCAGCCAGCCCGAGCCCGCCAGCGCCATGTAGACCTCCTCCTGGCCGTCATGCGCGTGATCGTGCTCCGGGTAGTCGCTGAAGTCGGCCGGCATCCTGATGACCTGCATTCCAAACGAGCTCACGCCAAGCTCGGCGCGCGCCTTTACGAATCCGCCCCCGTGAGCGGCCTCCATGTCCTTGATGTGCTTCGCGGTGTAGTTGGCCATGCAGCCAGCCTAACCGGTTTTGGGGGCCAGCAGCAAGGCCAGCTGGCGCGACTGCGCGAGCACCGTGCCATCCGCCGCCCAGATCACGCCGTCCTCCTCGAAGAAGCCTTCGTGGACCACCTTTGCGCCAAAGCGCCCAAAGCACAGCTCCTGTGGATCCGGCTCTGCCGAGCGGGGCATCGACACGCGGAAGTGAATCGTCAGATCGACAGTCGGTGAGACCGCCGGCCCGCTCAGACGAGCAAACGGCGCCGGCAGTAGCGCATCGCTGAAGAACGCCAGCGACAGCGCGTCTATCGGGCGCGGATACGGGAGCCCCATCCACGCCCCGAACTCCATCGGCTCGGGCGAGCCGCTGAACGGGATTGCCCCGATCCGGTGAATCAGCCGCAGGTGGCGCGCGAACGGGGGCGCCAGCGGATGCGGCTCACCTGTCTCTGTCGCGGGGTCCACAGGCGCGACATCGGGCATCGGCAGCTCGGAGAACTCCGGTGCGCTCCATGGCACCGAGAAGGCCGCCAGCGCCAGCGCCAGCGGAACGCCGTCTCGCTCCATGCGGGCCGACAGCGTGCTCAGCGAGCGACCCGCGCGCTCCAGCGTCGTGTGGATGCTCACCGGCCCCGGCTCCGGCGCACGCAGGTAATGGATCGTCAGCGAGCGTGGCGCCCGCGTTTGATCGTCCACCGCCTCCATCAACGCTCTCAACATCATTGCTGCCAGGTATCCCCCGTGAGGCCCGCGTCCGGCGCGCCAGTCGGGGGAGATCTCGGCAGCGAAAACACGTGACAGTCCCGATGTCTCTTCAAGCCGTACCGCCGTGTCGCGGTCGAACTCGCCCGGCGATGCTTCAGCCACGCACGAGCCGCTTGTAGGTGATGCGGTGGGGGCGGTCGGCCGCAGCCCCAAGCAGCGCTCGCCTGTGCTCCTCATAGGCCTCGAAGTTGCCCTCGAACCACGTCACCTGCGAGTCGCCCTCGAACGCCAGTACGTGGGTGGCGACTCGGTCCAGGAACCAGCGGTCGTGGGAAATCACGATCGCACAGCCCGGGAAGCCCAGCAGCGCGTTCTCGAGTGCCCGCAAGGTGTCCACATCGAGATCGTTCGTAGGCTCGTCCAGCAGCAGCAGGTTGCCGCCGCTGCGCAGCAGCTTGGCCAGGTGCACACGGTTTCGCTCCCCGCCCGAGAGCTTGCCGATGCGCGCTTGCTGAGCTGAGCCCTTGAAGTTGAAGCCCGCCGTGTACTGGCGCGAGTTGACCTCGCGCTCGCCCACCTTGATGTGCTCGTAGCCTTCTGAGATCTCCTCCCACACCGTCTTCTCGGGATTCAACGAGTCGCGCGACTGGTCCACATAGGCGAGCTGCACGGTCTCGCCGAGCTCCAGCTTGCCGCTGTCGGGCTGCTCCTGGCCGGTGATCATCCTGAACAGCGTCGTCTTGCCCGCGCCGTTGGCCCCGATCACGCCCACGATTCCCGCCCTCGGCAGGTCGAAGGACAGATCCTCGATCAGCAGGCGCTCGCCAAAGCCCTTGGAGACGTCGGTAGCCCTCAGCACCAGGTCGCCTAGCCGCGGTCCCGGCGGGATGTGGATCTGGACCTCCTCCAGCTTCACGTTGCGCTCTTCGGCGATCAGCTCCTCATAGCGGGCCAGGCGCGCCTTGGACTTCGTGCGTTTGCCCTTGGGGTTCGTTCGCACCCATTCAAGCTCCGCCGCAATCGTGCGCTCGCGGCCCTTTTCCGAGCGCTCTTCCTGTGCCAGTCGCGCCTGCTTCTGCTCGAGCCAGCTCGAGTAGTTGCCCTCATAGGGGATCCCCTTGCCGCGGTCGAGCTCGAGGATCCAGCCGGCCACGTTGTCGAGGAAGTAGCGGTCGTGCGTCACCGCAACGATCGCGCCCTTGTACTCCGAGAGGTGCTGCTCGAGCCACGCCACGGACTCCGCGTCCAGGTGGTTGGTGGGCTCGTCCAGCAGCAGCAGGTCGGGCGCCCGCAGCAGCAGCCGGCAGAGCGCCACCCGGCGGCGCTCCCCGCCCGAGAGCGTGCTCACATCGGCATCCGGCGGCGGCAGGCGCAGGGCGTCCATCGCGTATTCCAGCTGCGTGTCCAGGTTCCATGCGTCCGCCGCTTCGATCTTGGCCTGGATGCGTCCGAACTCCTCGGCCGTGTCGTCTGAGTAGTTGGCCGCCAGCTCGTTGAAGCGGTCGAGCAAAGCCTTCGTCTCGGCCACGCCGTCCTCCACGTTGCCCTTGACGTCCTTGCTCTCGTCGAGGTGCGGCTCCTGCTCGAGCATTCCCACCGTGGCGCCCGGCGCCAGCGCAGCATCGCCGCGGTACTCCTGATCGACGCCCGCCATGATCCGCAGGAGCGTCGACTTGCCCGCCCCGTTGTAGCCAAGCACGCCGATCTTGGCGCCGGGGTAGAAGGCCAGCGTGACATTGTCGAGCACGGTTTTGTCCGGGGGATGGATCTTGGACAGGCGGTGCATCGTGAAGATGTATTGAGAGGACATTGGCACGCAGGATAGAGGGGCAGAGAAACCCAGCCTCCCTCGCTAACGTTGTCGGGTCATGCCCGCCAGCGTCCTCGATATCGAGCAGCACCTGCTCCTCCTGGAGCTCGAGGCCCCGTTCAACAAGCGCGACGTGCAGCTGGCGCGTCGCAAGATGGCCAAGCGCTGGCATCCCGACGTCGCCCCCCAAGGCCGCCAGTACGAGCACGAGCGCCATCTCAAGGCCATCAACGAGGCGGCCGACCAGCTCGAGCGGTTGGCCGAGGGCTCACGCGGCGGAGAGGTCTCGCGCAACGCCGTGCGCGTCAGCGCGGCCGCTGCCCGGCGCGAACGCGAAGAGGCCGGACGGCGTGCCTATGAAGCCGAGCAGAAAGCTCGCGCCCACGCCCAGGAGCGCGCCAAGCACGATCCCTTCGGCAGCAGGGTGCCCGATCACTCCGTGGTCCACCGCTACGCGCGCTGCATCTCCGACACCCCACTCGGGATAGGAGATGCCGCGCGCGTAGCGGTGGACCACGGAG
>JASLDD010000278.1 GCA_030151725.1 Solirubrobacteraceae bacterium | reverse complement strand
GCACCAATCTGTACCATTAGTGCCCGCCGCGACTGGTGGCGAATTATTAGCATCTGCAGGGAAACCGGCTCGCCGGGCGAAACGCACCTAAACGATGGCCTTCCGTGACTCCTGGCACAGCGCGCTCGTGTACTTCGGCCTTGCCGAGGAGTATCACGACGACTATGAGGACGAGGCGGCCCCCGAGGCCGAGATCGAGGACCGCTACCGCGAGCGTCCAAACGTACGACGCCTGCGCCGCCGCCGCGACGAGTTCGATGACATCTTCGCCGAGGACGACGGCCCCGAGCCCGGTACCCGCGGCCGCTCCACCACCGTGCTCAAGCCGGTCGGCGGGCGCGGCAACGGCGATGTACGCGTCCACCTGGTGATCCCCAAGTCCTTCAACGACGCTCAGCAGATCGCAGACAAGTTCAAGGACTCCATTCCCGTGATCCTCAACCTGCAGAGCTCCGACACCGACCTCTCCAAGCGCCTCATCGACTTCGCCTCCGGGCTCACCTACGCACTAGACGGCGGCATGCAGCGGATCGCCGACAAGGTCTTCATGCTCACGCCCCGCAACGTCGAGATCTCTGCTGAGGAGCGGGCACGGCTAATTGAGAAGGGCTTCTTCAACCAATCCTGAGGCACGATTTCCGGCGTCTCGCCGCGTCCTCGGTCGCTCGCGTGCACCGCACGCCACGCGGGTGGGCGGACCTCGATTCCTTGCGAGACTTGGAACTCGCATCTCAGGATCCCGCCCATCGATAGCCTGGATCTCACATGGACATCGGTCTCATAGGCTGCGGCAACATGGCTCGGGCGCTTGCTCGCGGGTGGGGGCAACCGCTCGTGTGCGCAGATCCGGTGGCGGACAGGGCGCGTGCGCTTGCCGCCGAGGTGGGGGGCGAGGCTCTCGGATCCAATGCCGAGGTCGCCGAGCGGGCAGATCTGGTGGTCCTGTGCCACAAGCCCGCACAGCTAAAGGCCGTGGCATCCGAAGTGGCGCCAAAGGCCAAGGCGATTGCCTCGATCCTTGCCGCGACGCCAGTGGCGGCGCTCAAAGAGGCATATCCCGAGCGTCCCGTCTACCGGTTCATCCCCTCGCTACCCGTGGAGGTGCGCCAGGGAGCCGTCGTGCAGGCCGCTGCGCCCGCGCAAGATGCCGACACGGACGCGGCTGTCGGCGAGCTGTTTGCGCAGCTGGGCACGCTGGTGGTCCTGGACGACGGTCTGGTGGACGTGGCAATGGGCCTGATGTCGTGTGCGCCCGCCTATGTGGCGCTAGTGGCCGAGGCGCAGATCGACGCCGGCGTGCGCAAGGGGATCCCCGCTGCCCAAGGCGCGGAGCTGGTCGTACAGACGCTGGCGGGCACCGCAGAGCTGCTGCGCAGACGCGAGAACGACACCATGGCCATCCGCCGCGAGGTCGCATCTCCGGGCGGGCTGACCGCGCGCGGTCTCGATGCGCTGGAGCGCGGCGGCATCAGGGCGGCCTTCAGCGATGCTCTTGACGCAGTTCTCGACCCTGCGCCCAAGCGATGATCCTCGCCAGCGCCCGCACCCAGATCGCGGACTTCCTGGGCACGCTCATCTACGTGTACACGCTGCTGATCATCGTCTACATCGTGATCCAGCTGTTGTTCTCGGTGGGTCTGCGCCCGCCTTACTCGCGTCATACAGACAGCGTGCTGGGCTTTCTGCGCGATGTGTGCGAGCCGTTCCTGCGTCTCTTCCGTCGCATCCTGCCCAGTTTCGGCGGGATCGATTTCAGCGCGCTCCTGGCAATCATCACGCTGCAGATCATCAACAGCGTGATCGTCGGGCGCCTCATCCACGGCTGAGCGCCAGATGCGCCTGCTCACAGAAGGGCGGCCCGCCGCATGGCTGCGCGCGGGCCTCGTCATGGTCGTGGTGCTGGTGGTCGATCAGCTCAGCAAGCACGCTATCCGCAACTCGATTGTGCCCGGCGAAGAACAGAAATTCCTGCCAGGCGTGCAGCTGGTCAACACACGCAACCACGGCGTGGCCTTCGGCTTCCTGCCAGGCAGCCACGTCGCCGTCACCATCCTGATCGGGATCGCGCTGGTGATTCTGCTCGTGTACTTCGCCCTGCACGCCACCCGCCGCGCCATGTGGCTGCCGACGGGCATGCTCGTGGGAGGAGCCGTGGGAAACATCGTCGACCGCCTGCGCGAAGGTTCGGTCACAGACTTCATCAAGCTGCCCCTCGGCTGGCCGCCCTTCAACATCGCCGACGCCTCCATCACGCTGGGGATCCTGATCCTGTTCCTGCTCATCGACAGTTCACGCCGCACCAGCCCATGAGCGATCGGCCATCCGCGGCAGATCAGGCCGCGAGCGATTCTCAGAGCAGCGAGGAGCGCGCAGACGTGGGCTCCTTCACGATCGCCTACCGGGACGAGCACCTGCTCGTCATCGACAAGGGCCCCGGCCTGGTCGTGCACCCGGCGCGCGGGCACCGCGAGGACACGCTCTCCCAGATGCTCGCCCCGCTGCTGGGCACAGGCGAGCAGGAGGGCCAGGAGGAGGGGGAGGGCCCCGGCGGGTGGGACGCTGAGCGACCAGGCATCGTGCACCGCCTGGACCGCGACACATCAGGCCTGATGGTCGTTGCGCGCTCGGCTGAGGCCCTCAGGCTGCTACAGCGGGCACTCGCCGAGCGGGAGATCGAGCGTGAGTATCTGGCGCTCGTGGAGGGCCGCCCGCCGGCCCGCACAGGGACTATCGAGGCCCCCATCGGACGCGATCCTCGAGTCCGCACACGCATGGCCGTGGGTGGGTCCTCGGCGCGTGAAGCGCGCACCCACTTCACGCTCGAGCGCGCCCTGCCGCAGACGACCCTGTTGCGGCTGCGTCTGGAGACAGGGCGCACGCACCAGATCCGTGTGCACCTGCAAGCCATCGGGCATCCCGTGTGCGGCGACCCCGAATACGGCCGTGGAGGCCTGCTGGGGCTGCAACGTCAGTTCCTGCATGCCACTCGCCTAGCCTTCAAACACCCCTTCACAGGGGAGCCCCTTGAGGTGCTCTCGCCGCTGCCCGGGGATCTGGCGCTCGCGTTGGCCCGCGCCGAACAGGTATCCTAGGACCCTCATTTCCGATCTTCGACCCGTGTGGTCATGGATCGCGGGCCCTGCCCGGAGCCTCCTGTGTGTGGCTTCGGGTCCGCTCCATTCACACGGACTTCAAAAACTCATACATAAAGGGAGTAGCTCGTGGCCGACGTAGGCATCGCGGAGCTGCTGGAGGCCGGCGTTCACTTCGGTCATCAGACGCGCCGCTGGAACCCAAAGATGCGCCGCTTCATCCATGGTGAGCGTGGCGGCATCTACATCATCGACTTGCTCAAGACCCAGGCCCTGCTCGCGCAGGCGCAGGAGTTCGCAAGCGCTGTCGCCCACCGTGGCGGCACGGTGCTGTTCGTGGGCACCAAGAAGCAGGCCCGCGACACAGTCAAGGAGGTCGCCGAAGCGGCAGACATGCCGTTCGTCAACCACCGCTGGCTGGGCGGTCTTTTGACCAACTTCCAGACCATCAGCCAGCGCATCCGCCGCCTGCACGACCTCGAACGCTTTGAGGCCGAGGGCCAGCTGGCGCTGCTGCCCACGCGCGAGCGCATGGCCGCCCAAGCCGACCTGGAGAAGCTGCGCGCCAACCTGGGAGGCGTCAAGAACATGCAGCGCGTCCCCGACGCCATCTTCGTGATCGACCTCAAAACTGAGGAGATCGCGGTTAAAGAGGCACGGCGTCTGCGCATCCCGATCATCGGCCTCGTGGACACCAACTGCGACCCCGACGGCATCGACTTCGTGGTCCCCGGCAACGACGACGCCATCCGCTCCTGTGCCCTGATCACGCAGGCCATCGGCCAGGTCGTCTCAGAGGGCCACTCCATCTTCCGCCGCGAGGAGGAACGAGCGCGCAAAGAAGCCGAAGAGAAGGCCCGCCTCGAGGCCGAAGCCCGCGCCAAGCGCGAGGCTGAGGAACAGGCAAAGCGCGAGGCCGAGGAACAGGCCAAGAAAGAGGCCGAGGAGGCCGCTCGCGAGGCAGCCGCCAAGGCTGCTGCCGCAGCCACCCCGCCGCCCGCCGCCGAGACGCCTCGGGCTGCCCCACCGGCTAAAGCCCCGGCTGCCGCCGAGCCGGCGACGCCCGTGGCAAGCCCGCCGGCTCCCGAGCCCACCCCCCCGGCTCCCGAGGCCGCAACGCCAGAGCCGGCTACACCTGTGACAACGGCACCTGCGGCAAAGCCGGAGGCGCCCGAGGCCGCAGCGAGTACCGAGACTCCTGCTGCGCCTGAGGCCGCCGCACCAGCTCCCAAGGCTGCAGCCCCCGAGACCTCTGCGGAGGCGCCCGCGCCTGACGCACCGGCAGCCGACGCTGCCGCCGAGACCCCAGAGCAGACGACAGCGGAGACGAGCACCACATGAGCACAGTTGAGATTGGAGCAAAAGACGTCAAGGCCCTGCGCGAGCGCACCGGCGCAGGGATGATGGACTGCAAGAAGGCCCTCACGGAGGCCGAGGGGGACATCGAGAAGGCGATCGAGATCCTGCGGGTCAAGCAGGGCAAGAAAATCCAGGATCTGGGCGAGCGCGCCGCCACAGAGGGCACCGTGCAGGCATACGTGCATGCCGGCTCCAAGGTGGGCGTGTTGATCGAGGTCGACTGCAACACCGACTTTGTCGCCAAGAACGACGACTTCACTGGCTTTGCCCGCGAGGTGGCCATGCAGATCGCCGCCACCCCCACCGTTGCCTATGTGACACGCGATGAAGTGCCCGAGGAGCGGCGGGCAGCCGAGTCGCGCGTCTACGAGCAGGAGGCCGCCGACAAGCCCGAGAACATCCGCGAGAAAATCGTCGCCGGCAAGCTCGACTCGTGGCTTTCCACGATCGTGCTGCTCGAGCAGGAGATGCACAACCCCAAGTTCGACGGCAAGACCGTCCAGCAGCTGCGCGACGAGCTCACAGCCACCACCGGTGAGAACGTCGTCATACGACGCTTTGTCCGCTTCGCCGTCGGCCAGTAGTCCAGAGAACCGTGGACTCTGCGCAGGACTGTGTCCTCGGGCGCTCGCGTGCTGGCCGATCGAAGATCCCCCCGATCTGCGATCGGTACGCCACGCGGGGTGGGCGGGATCTCGATTTCTTGTCCTGCTTCCTCCACGGCCCTCTGGCTGACGTGACGGGATAGGCTGGCCAACGAGATGGCTGCTGCGTTCAAACGCATACTTCTGAAGCTCTCCGGCGAGGCGCTCATGGGCACGCTCGAATACGGCACCGACCCCGAGCGTGTGGCCGCTGTGGCGCGTCAGGTGACGGCCGTGCGCGATCAGGGCGTGGAGGTAGCCATCGTGGTTGGCGCCGGCAACATCTACCGTGGGATGAAGGGCGCCGCTGCCGGCATGGACCGCGCGACCGCCGACTACATGGGCATGCTCGCCACCGTCCTCAATGCGCTGCCATTGCAGGACGCCCTCGAGAAGACCGGCACCAACACACGCGTGCAGTCCGCGCTTGGGGTCTCCGAGGTGGCCGAGCCATACATCCGCCGCCGCGCCATGCGCCACCTCGAGAAGGGCCGCGTCGTGATCTTCGCCGCCGGCACCGGCAACCCGTTCTTCACTACCGACACCGCCGCTGCGCTGCGCGCCGCCGAGATCCACGCTGAGATCATCCTGATGGCCAAGAATGGGGTGGAGGGCGTATACACGGCCGACCCTGCACTCGACCCGAGCGCCCAGTTCATCCCCGAGATTACCCACATGGAGGCCATCGAGCGCCGCCTGCGGGTGATGGACTCGACGGCGCTCGCCCTGTGCATGGAGAACGGCATGCCGCTCAATGTCTTCAACATGGACGACGAGACAAGCCTCGCGCGGATAATCTCAGGGCAGCGCGTGGGCACGCTTGTAACGACAGTGGGAGGAGAGGGCGATGGCGGCTGAAAACCTGATCGACGAACTGCTCCAAGATGCGGGCGAGCGGATGAGCAAGTCGCTTGAGACCGCCCAGCACGAGTTCTCCACCGTGCGCACCGGCCGCGCCAGCGCCTCACTGCTGGATCGCATCCAGGTCGACTACTACGGCGCCATGACGCCGCTGAACCAGCTCTCCACCATCTCAGCGCCCGAAGCGCGCCTGCTGACCGTGCAGCCCTATGACAGGTCCTCCATCAAGGCCATCGAGAAGGCCATCAACGAGTCCGACGTGGGGCTCACGCCGTCCAACGACGGCAACGTGGTGCGCCTGGCCGTCCCAGAACTCACAGAAGAGCGCCGACGAGAGCTCGTCAAGGTCGTGCGCAACCTCGCCGAGGAGGGTCGTATATCGATCCGCAACGTGCGCCGCGACACGATGCAGCACCTGCGCGAGCTGAAGGCCGAGGGCGAAGCCTCCTCCGACGACGAGCACCGCGCGGAGGTCGAGCTGCAGAAGCTGACCGACGGGCGCATCGGCGATCTGGACACGGTGCTCAAGGCCAAGGAAGAGGAGATCCTCGCAGTCTGATGGCCGGCGCCGGGGAACTGGCCTCGGCCACCGATCCGAGATCGGCCAGTCCAGTGGCCCGGTATGTGGCCGTCATCACCGACGGCAACGGCCGCTGGGCGCGCAAGCGCAACATCCCGGTCAACGACGGCCACAGCGCCGGTGCCGACACCGTCAAGGCGCGTCTGCGCGACGCCGCCGAGCTGGGGATCGAGGAGTTCACCGTGTACTCCTTCTCCACCGAGAACTGGTCCCGCCCCGCCGGGGAGGTTCAGGGGCTGATGGACATGTTCTCCAAGCGCATCGCAAGCGAAACCCCCGAGCTTCACTCCGAAGGCGTACGCATGCGCTTCATCGGCCGCCGCCAGGATGTGGGAGAGCGTCTCACCGAGCAGATGGGCTGGGCCGAAGAGATGACCGACGCCAACACCCGCATCACCATGTTCGTGGCCTTCAACTACGGCGGCCGCGCCGAGATCCTGGACGCCGCCCGGCGCTTCAACGGCACCACCGAAGACGAGTTCCGCGCCTGCCTGTATGCACCCGAGATGCACGACCCCGACCTGATCATCCGCACCAGCGGCGAGCGGCGGCTGTCCAACTACCTGCTCTGGCAGTCCGCCTACTCCGAGCTCATCTTCCGCGACGAGCTCTGGCCCGACTTCACCCGCCAGGCTCTCGAGGAGTCCCTGGCGGAGTACTCAGAGCGCCGACGCAGGTTCGGCGGGCGGTGATCGGGGGCTAATGGCCAGCGGGCCGCACACGCCAGGTGGCGCCCGCCGCCCCCGCAGCCTGGCGCCCGAACAGCGCGCCCCTGCTCGCCGGCGCCCAAGCACCCGACCCCAGCGGCGTCCCTCCGCGCCGCGCCGGCCTCGCTCCGACCTGAGCGCCCGCGTGATGGTCGCAATCCCCGCCATCGCCGTCGCGCTGTTCCTGGTCATCGAAGGCGGGGTCATCTTCGCCCTCGGCATGTTCCTGCTCGGCGCCGCCTGCATGCACGAGCTCTACGGCATGTATGAGCGTGCCCGCCCCGTGCGCCTGGCCGGGCTGATAGCGCTCGCCGGGCTGCTGCTGGCGGCGCTCTACGGGGATCAGTTCCAGGTGCTGCTCGTGGCCGTGGCAGCGCTGCCGCTGCTGTTCGGCCTGACTTTGCTGCAGCCGCGCCCCTCCGTGGCCTCCATGGCGGTCACCCTGCTCGGCATCTACTGGATCGGCCTGGGGCTCACGCACGCCGTGCTCCTGCGCGGACTGCCCCACGGTCTCGGGATCGTCATCGACGTGCTCGTCGGAACCTTCCTCGGCGACACCGGCGCCTATCTCGGCGGGCGCACCTTTGGGCGCCGTCCACTCGCCCCGTCCATCTCCCCCAACAAGAGCGTCGAGGGGCTCCTCATCGGGATGGTGTGCGCAGTGCTCGGCGTGTGGATCGCGGGGCGCTACCAGGAATGGCTGCCCGGCACCCACGCCATCGTGCTCGGCATCGGCGTGGCGCTCGTCGCGCCCGTGGGGGATCTGTTCGAGTCGTTCGTCAAGCGCGAGGCCGGCGCCAAGGACTCAGGCGGGCTGTTCGGCGCCGCCGTGCGCGCCG
>JASLDD010000167.1 GCA_030151725.1 Solirubrobacteraceae bacterium | reverse complement strand
ATCCGCCGCCACGGCGTCGTGCTCGTGATCTGCCAGAACAAGCGCCACAAGCAGCGGCAGGGGTGAGCGTCTAGGTGGCGAGAATCGCTGGCGTTAACCTGCCGCTGAACAAGCGCTCGGAGATCGGGCTGACATACATCTACGGCATCGGGCGCTCGACCTCTAACAAGGTCCTCGCCCAGGTTGGGGTCAGCCCCGACACCTACATTCGCGACCTCACCGAGGACGAGGTGGCAAAGCTGCGCGACGCGATCGACGACGGGCTAACCGTCGATGGCGATCTGCGGCGCGAGCGCTCCCAGGACATCAAGCGCCTGCAGGAGATCGGCTGCTACCGCGGCCTGCGTCACCGTCGTGGCCTGCCCGTGCGCGGGCAGAAGACCAAGACCAACGCGCGCACCCGCAAGGGCCCCAAGCGCATGCAAGTCGCCGGCAAGAAGAAAGCGGGTAAGAAGTAGTGCCCCCAGCTCCCAAACGCGCCCGTGGTCGGCGCAAGCCGAAAAAGAACATCCCGGTCGGCCAGGCGCACATCAAGACTTCGTTCAACAACACGATCGTCTCGCTGACAGACACCCAGGGCAACGTCATCGCCTGGGAGTCGGCAGGCGGCGCCGGCTTCAAGGGCTCGCGCAAGTCGACCCCGTTCGCCGCTCAGGTGACCGCCGATGCGGCCGCCCGCAAGGGCCTCGAACAGGGCCTGCAGAAGGTGGAGGTCTACGTCAAGGGCCCCGGCTCCGGTCGCGAGACTGCGATCCGCTCGCTGCAGGCGGCGGGTCTGGAAGTCACGGGCGTCAAGGACGTCACCCCCCAGGCGCACAACGGATGTCGCCCACGCAAGCGGCGGAGGGTCTAACCAATGGCTAGAGACACAAGCCCCCAGTGCAAGCAGTGCCGGCGCGAGGGCCAGAAGCTGTTCCTCAAGGGCGAGCGCTGCCTGACGGACAAGTGCGGCGTGGAGCGTCGCGCATACCCGCCGGGAGAGCATGGGCGCGGGCGCATGAAACAGAGCGAGTACCGGGTGCAGCTGCGCGAGAAGCAGAAGGCGCGCCGCTACTACGGCGTGCTTGAGAAGCAGTTCCACGGCTACTACGTGAAGGCTTCGCGCCAGGACGGCATCACCGGCGAGAACCTGCTCGCGCTGCTGGAGTGCAGACTTGACAACGTGCTTGTGCGGCTTGGCTTTGCGGCCTCGCGCCGCCAATCGCGTCAGCTGATCCGCCACGGCCACTGGATGGTCAACGGCCGGCGGGTCAACATCCCCAGCTACCAGGTGCGCCCGGGCGACGTCATCATGATCAAGGCGGAGACACCCGCCACCCAGGTGGTCAGAGACGCCACTGAGCTCACCGGACAGATTCCCGCGTGGCTGCAGGCCGATCACGAGTCGCTGTCGGCCAAGGTGCTGCGCAAGCCGGAGCGGCGCGAGGTCGCTGCACCGGTGCAGGAGCAGCTCATCGTCGAGCTGTACTCGAAGTAGTAGGAAATTTGCCCGTGCGGCGCCCCGGCGGGGCGGCTGCACTTCAGAGCCGGCGTCTCTGCGACGCCGGTGCGACACCAAAACGACGTTAGGACTCTCATGCTCGACTTCCAAATCCCCCGGATCACAAGCGAGTCGGTGGAGCAGAACCGCGGCACCTTCACGATCGAGCCTCTCGATCGCGGTTTTGGCTACACCTTCGGTAACTCGCTGCGCCGCGTACTGCTCTCCTCGCTCGCCGGCGCAGCCGTCACGAGCGTGCGCATCGAGGGCGTGGCCCACGAGTTCTCCACGATCCAGGGCGTCAAGGAGGACGTGACCGACATCGTCTTGAACCTCAAGGGCGTGGTCTGCCGGATGCACTCCGACGCCAGCGAGGTGGAGGCGCCGCTGGTGGTCACCGGCCCGGGCGACATCACCGCCAAGGACATCGACCTGCCCGCGGGCGTCGAGATCCTGAACCCCGACCTGCACATCGCAACGCTCGAGAAGAAAACGAAGCTCGAGCTGTACATGACGATCGGTCGTGGCCGTGGCTACCGCCCGGCGGAGGAGAACAAGTCGGCCGATCAGCCCATCGGCGTGATCCCGATCGACTCGATCTTCTCTCCTGTGCGTCGCGTTGCCTACGCCGTGGAGCAGGCTCGTGTGGGGCAGAAGACGGACTTCGACAAGCTCACCCTGGACATCGAGACGGACGGCTCGATCGACCCCCAGGCAGCGTTGCGCGAGGCGGCCGAGCTGTTGATCTCACAGCTTGCGATCTTCACGGACGCCGACCGCATCCAGGAGCTGCGCGCCACCCCCGGCGGACAGCTCGACGGGCACGGCCTGGCAGTCGGTGGCGGCGGCCCCCAGGCGGCGCTGCAGGGCGAGGAGTTCGGGATCCTGATCGAGGAGCTCGAGCTTGGCGTGCGCTCATACAACTGCCTCAAGCGGGCCGGCATCCAGACGGTGGGCGACCTCATCTCCAAGTCCGAGGCGGAGCTCAACGCGATCCCCAACTTCGGCAAAAAGTCGATCGACGAGGTCATCGAAACTCTCCACGCGCGGGGGTTGAACCTGCGTCAGGACTGAGCCTTGTATTCACTCTGCGGACTCTGTATAGCCATGGTTATACAGAACCGCGGGGGCGAATACATACAGAGCACCGGCTCCCACTCTGGCCTAGACTGTCGGTCCCCCACACCACATTCACCATGCGCCACAAGAAGACAAAACACAAGCTCAGCCGCGATTCGGCTCACCGCAAGTCCTTGCTCATGAACCTGAGCAAGGAGCTGATCGAGCACGAGCGGATCAAGACCACGGAGGCCAAGGCCAAGGCGGTCAAGCCGGAGATCGAGAAATTGATCACGCTGGCCAAGCGTGGCGATCTGCACGCGCGCAGGCAGGCGCTCTCGACTCTCTCCCAGGACAAGTTCGCGGTCCACAAGCTGTTCGCGGAGGTGGCGCCCCGCTATGCGGAGCGGCCGGGAGGCTACACGCGCATCCTGAAGCTGGGGCCGCGTCGCAGCGATTCGACCGAGATGGTCTTCATAGAGCTCGTTTGAGTGCCGCTCGCGGCGATGCCGCGAGGATGGATATTCGGAGAGCGCGCGTGATCACCAAGCTCACGCTCGAATACGACGGCACGGACTTCGCGGGCTGGGCACGCCAGCCGGATGAGCGCAGCGTGCAGGAGGAGCTCGAGCGCGTGCTGCGCCTGATCCTCGGCGACACAGGCACGGACGGCAGAGCGCTCAAGTTGAGCGTCGCCGGACGCACCGATCGCGGTGTCCACGCGTGGGCCCAGGTGGCGAGCTACGCGCACGAGGCGCTCGACCCGCTGCGCCTCAACAGCCTGCTGCCCGAGGACATCTCTGTACTCGCCTCAGAGCCGGCGCCCGACGGCTTCGACGCGCGCCGCAACGCCACCAGCAGGACCTACTGCTATCGCGTGCTCGCGCGCCGCACCCGCAGCGTGCTGGAGCGTAAGCGCGCCTTCTGGTGGACCGGTCCTGTGGACGCCGAGGTGCTGCACGAGTGCGCTGGGGCCCTGCTCGGCAGGCACGACTTCACCGCATTCACGCCCACAGAGACCGAACATTCGCGCTTCATACGTGACGTCTTGCGCGCCGAATGGCGCATCGAAGGCGAGCTGCTTGAGTTCTGGATCCAGGCGGACACGTTCCTGCGCCACATGAATCGTGTGCTGGTGGGCACCATGCTGGATGTCTGCGCGGGCCTGACCACGGTGGAGCACTTCAAGGAGCTGCTCGAGGGCAGACCCCGTTCGCAGGCGGGGCGCACGGCGCCGGCGCATGGGCTGGCGCTGGCGCGGGTGGCATACGACTGACAGGCCTGAGCTACGCCCCATTTTGCGACCAGCCCTGGAGCCCAGCTCGTTCACGCGCGAAGACCGCAACGACCCCTATGCTGGAAGCGCAATGCTCAACGTGCTCCTGACAAACGACGACGGGATCGAGGCCGACGGCCTGCAGGCGATGCGGCGTGCGCTGGTAGGCCTGGAGGATGTGCGCCTGGCGGTCATCGCGCCGGACGGCAACCGCTCGGCGATGGCGCGCTCGATCACGACGCGCAGGCCGCTGTGGGTGGCTGAGGTCCCCTTCGAGGATGGCACAGTGGGCTATGCCACGGACGGCACGCCGGTGGACTGCGTGCGCTTGGCGAGCCTGGGTGTGATCGAGGACTTCAAGGCCGACCTGGTAGTCGCGGGCATCAACCACGGGGCCAACCTGGGCGACGACATCACCTACTCGGGCACGGTTGCGGCGGCGCTCGAGGGTGTGGTCCTCGATTTGCCCGCAATCGCGGTATCCCAGCAGTCGGGCGCGGGTGCGCTGGACTACCGCTTCCACGGTGGCTTTGGATTTGAGGTTGCGGCCGCGTTTGTGGCGCGGCTAGTGGAGCGCATCGACGATGTGCCGCTTCCGGCGAAAACGCTTTTGAACGTGAACGTGCCTACGGGGGAGCCGTCGGGGGTAGAGGTGACGAGCCTCGGCAAGCGCATCTATCGCGACGAGCTGAAACTCGACCGCGAGGAGGAGAACCGCAGGCGCTACTGGATCTATGGCTCTGACCCGGGATTTCGAGACGAGCCGGGCACCGACCTGGCGGCGGTGGCTGCGGGGCGGATAGCGGTCACTCCGATTCACTTCGATTTGACGGATCGTCCGAGCCTGGATGCGCTGCGCCGCTTCAACCTGGAGGGGCTGCTGGCTGCGCCGATTGCGGATAGGCCGGCTCACGACGCGGTTTCGTGAGCGCGGCGAAGGACTCGCAGGAGCAGCGGGCGGCTGAGCTGCGCAGGCAGCTCGAACACCACTCCCACCGCTACTACGTACTCGACGATCCGGAGATCGGCGACGATCAGTACGACCGCCTGCTGGACGAGCTGCGCGCGCTCGAGCGCGACCATCCGGAGCTGCAGACGCCGGACTCGCCGACGCGCAGGGTGGGAGGCGAGCCGGTTGGGCGCCTGGAGAAGGTCAAGCACCTCGAGCCGATGCTCTCGCTGGGCAACGTGCGCTCGGAGGACGAGCTGCGGGCGTGGGTGGAGCGGATGCGCAACCACCTTGCCCGCGAGGGGATCGCCGAGCCGGACTTCACGTATGTGGTGGAGCCGAAGATCGACGGGCTGGCGATCAGCCTCCTGTATCGCGACGGCGTGCTCGAGCGCGGCGCCACGCGCGGCAACGGGGAGATCGGCGAGGACGTGACGCACAACCTACGCACGATCGGGGCGATCCCCCTGCGCGTGGAGGACGCGCCGGCGCTGGTGGAGGTGCGCGGCGAGGTCTACATGTCGCTGGCCGACTTCACCGCCCTGAACGAGCGTCGTGCGGAAGCGGGCGAGTCGACGTTCATGAATCCGCGCAACTCCGCCGCGGGCACGATCCGGCAGCTCGACCCCGCCGATGCGGCCAAGCGCCCGCTGTCGATCTGGGCCTACCAGGTGGGTGTCACGGAGGGCTTGAGCTTCAAGGCGCACTCGGAGGCCCTGCAGTGGCTGCGCGAGCATGGCTTTCGCGTCAACCCCGACATCAAGTTGCTCGCCAGCGAGGAGCAGGTGATCGCGCAGTGCCTGTCGTGGCAGCAGCGTCGCGGCGAGCTCGACTTCGAGATCGACGGCGCCGTCGTCAAGGTCGACGACCTCGAGCTGCAGCGGCGGCTCGGCAGCGTC
>JASLDD010000164.1 GCA_030151725.1 Solirubrobacteraceae bacterium | reverse complement strand
GCAGGCGCCGCCTGCGATCAGCACGAGGTTGAGCACGAGCGCCAGATCGTCGATGCGAAGCGCTCCCGAGACGATTGACTTCTGCGAGTTCCACTGCCAGATCGTGAGGCCGAGCGCCGCTCCCAGCGCACCGAGGCTCAGCGTGGGCACCACCTGGGCGCGAATCCAACGCGAGCCGAGCAGGCCAACGAGCAGGACGAGCACGGAGCCGCCGAGCAGCGCGATCAGCGGCGAGAGGCCGGCGAAATCGACGTGTGGGCCTTTGAGGTGGGCAGTGGCGAGAGGAAGCACGGTGCTCGGGCTCATCGCATGCTCGCGATCGTCTGCGGCGACCGGGTGCTCGCCTGAACCGCCCCCACCGCTGCCTTGACAGAGCTTTCGCTGCGGTGCAGCGCGAGCTGCGGATAGAGCGCCAGGAACACGATCACGGCGATCAGCGGGGCGAGCACGGCGGCGTCGAGGAAGCCGATCTCACGCGAGTCGGCGGAGCGCCCGACGCGGTTGTGCATCGCCCTGATGAACAGTCGCAGCGCATACACGCTGGCCATAACCACGCCGCTGAAGGCAATGACGGCGATCGCGAGCTTTGCTTTGAAGACGCCGAGCAGGATCAGGAACTCGCCGACGAAGTTGGACGAGCCTGGGATCGCCAGGGTGGCGAGCGCCACGATCAGGAACAGCGAGGTGAGCACCGGCGCGCGGAATGCGAGGCCGCCCATCTCGCGCACGTCCTCTGAGCCGCCGGCGCGCTGGGCGAGCAGTCCCACGATGAACAGCAGCGGCGCCACCACGAGCCCGTGGTTGACCATCTGCAGCAGCGCGCCCTGGGCGCCCTGGGAGTTCAGGGAGAAGATGCCGAGCGTGATGAACCCGAGCTGGGCGACCGAGGAGTACCCGGCGATCAGGCGGGCATCGGTCTGGCTGAACGCCTGTGCTGAGCCGTAGAGGATGGAGGCGAGCGCGATCAGCAGCATCAGAGTCTGGAAGTGCACGGCCGCCTGGGGGAAGAGCGGCAGAACGATCGCCAGGAAGCCGTAGGCGCCGACCTTGGAGAGCACGCCCGAGAAGACCATCAGCACCTCGATCGGCATCGCGCGATAGCCGTCGGGCATCCAGCCGTGCAGGGGGAAGGCGGGCATCTTGACGAGGAAGGCAGCGGCGAAGAACAGGAAGATCCACTCCTGCGATCCGGTGCTGAGCGGCAGGGAGTGAAGGGCGGAGAGCACGAACGTGATCTGCCCACCCCCTTCCTGGGCGGCGAGCACGCCGGTGGCAATGGCGGCGGCGAGCATCAGCAGCGAGCCCACGAGCGTGTAGATGACGAGCTTGATCGTGGCTTTGATGCGGTCGGGCTCGCGGCCCCAGCCCCCGATCAGGAAGTAGAACGGGATCAGCATGAGGTCGAAGAACGACACGAACAGCGCCAAGTCCTGAGCCAGGAAGGCGCCGAGCACGGCCGACTCGGCAAGCATGAAGTGGAAGTAGAAGAGACGCGGGCGATCCCACTCGCGCAGGTTGGCCGCGAGCACGGCCGCGGCGAACAGCAGCGTGGTGAGACCGAGCAGGAACACGTTGAGACCGGTGACGGCGAGCTTGTAGTGGATGCCCAGCGTGGAGATCCAGACCTTGTCGGTTACGTGCTGGAGGGCCGGTCCTCCGGATTTGTAGTCGACGATGTAGCCGATGGCGAAGGCCAGGGCGACGATCGAGCCGACGAGCGCCACGACTCCGGGGATGCTCCAGAGCCTGTGCTGCTCTGGGGTCTCACCCGGGGCCGCGACGTCGGCACCACGGCCGCCGGAACCAATCGCGGAGGCGAGCGCGCCGAGCAGGCCGCAGGCGGCGGGGAGCCAGAGGAGGATCGAAAGTGGCATCAGGCTTGAAGGAGGAAGTAGAAGCCGACGCCGGCCACGCCGAGCACGAGCAGGGCTGCGTAGTAGCGCACGAAGCCGCTCTGGGCGGCACGTACGGCGGCAGAGCCGGCGCGCACGATGCCGGTGGTGCCGCCGATGAGCGTCTCGTCGACGAACAGGCGCTCGAAGGTGTTGCGGGCGAAGAGGCCGACGGCCTTCATCGGCCGTATGACGAGCAGATCGTTTAGCTCGTCGAAGTACCACTTGTTGACGAACAGCTCATACAGCGGTCGCGCCCGCGAGATGATCGTGGCGGAGGTGCCGGGCCGCGCCACCCACAGCCGGTGCGCGAGCGCGATGCCAAGCAGGGCGAGCACGGTGCCGAGGCCCAGCCCGAAGATCAGCAGCCCGTTCTTGGTGTGCGGTTCATAGAGCGCAGAGCCGGCGAAGGAGGGGCGCAGGAAGTCGTCGATCACGAAGTCCACCTTGGGGATCTGCACGAGCCCGGCCCCGACGGCGCCGAGCGCCAGCACGCCCATGGCGACGCGCATCGGCAGCGCCCGCTCGGCGATGGCGTGGGTGGGACCGGGAAAGCCCACGTCGGTGTCCTCCTCTTCGCCGTTGGCGGGGTTGCGGGGGACGTCGGTGTGGTGGAGGTGGCCTTCTTCGAGCTCGCGGGCCTCGGTCACGGGCTCGCCGTGGAAGGCGCGGAAGATCATGCGGAAGGTGTAGACGGCGGTGAGGAACGCACCGACGTAGCCGGCTATGTAGAGCGCCCAGTGCCAGCCGCCGCGCTCGGCGGTCACGAGCAGGATGTCGTCCTTGGAGAAGAAGCCCGAGAAGGGAGGAACGCCCGAGAGCGCGAGGCCGCCGACGATGAAGCAGCCGTAGGTGAAGGGCATGGCTTTGCGAAACCCGCCCATCTTGTTGAGTGACTGCTCGCCGCCCATTGCTCCGATGATCGAGCCGGCGGCCATGAACAGCAGGGCCTTGAAGAAGGCGTGGGTCATGAGGTGGAAGAGACCGGCCGCGTAGGCGCCGACGGAGACGCCCATGATCATGTAGCCGATCTGCGACATGGTCGAGTAGGCGATCACGCGCTTGATGTCGGTCTGGGCGAGGCCGATGGTACCGGCGATCAGGAGCGTGGCGGCGCCGATGATCGCGCCGACGTCCTGGGCGGCGGGCGCGAGTTCGAACAGCGGGTGCATGCGCGCGATCAGGTAGACGCCGGCGGTGACCATAGTGGCTGCGTGGATCAGCGAGCTGACGGGGGTGGGACCCTCCATCGCGTCGGGCAGCCAGGTGTGAAGCGGTATCTGTGCCGACTTGGCGAAGGCGCCGACGAGCAGCAGGATGCAGCCGGCGACGAGATCCCCGCTGTCCTTGGAGTGGCCGAAGGCTCCGGCCGTGGTCGCGTGGAAGCTCCCCAGCAGGTCGAGCGTGTGGGTGTGCTTGAAGATGAAGTACGTGCCGAGCACGAGCCCGACGTCGCCGATGACGTTGATGACGAACGCCTTGATGCCGGCACTGGTGGCCGTGGTGCGCCGGTACCAGAAGGAGATCAGCAGGTATGAGGCGGCGCCGACGAAGGCCCAGCCGACGATCAGCAGCAGGAAGTTGCCCGCCAGCACGAGCAGCAGCATGGAGAAGACGAAGAAGTTCAGGTAGGCGAAGTAGCGGTTGAAGCCGCGGTCGCCCTCCATATAGGAGATGGAGTACAGGTGGATCAGCGTGGAGACGCCGGTGACGACCAGGATCATGAAGATCGAGAGGGGATCCACGAGGATCGACATCTGCGCGTCGATGCCCACGGTGGAGGCGTAGTTCCACAGCGAGGAGACGAGCTGGCGGTGCTCGGCGGTGTGGCCCTGGATGGAGATCAGGGCACCGAGCGCGGCCAGGAACGACAGGAAGATGGCCGCCGTCGCGATCCAGCCGGCGGAGCGCCCGGGCAGGGAGCGGAAGCCGAGCGCGATGACGAGCATCCCGACGAGCGGGAAGAGCAGGACCAGCCAGCCGTAGGTCGTTGCGCTCATTGACTCCCCCCCAGCCATGAGAGACGTGCAGGCCAAGTCGGGCAAGGACGCAGGGAGCGTGGCGTCCCGATCGGAGATCGAAGGGATCTCCGATCGTCCAGCACGCGAGCGATCGAGGACGCCGATCCGGCGCCGGCATGCACGTCTCTCATCCCTGCAGCTCCCTGAGCTCGTCTACGTCGATGGGCAGGTGGCGGCGGTAGATGGCGACGATCATGCCGAGGCCGATGCAGACCTCGCAGGCGGCTACGGTCATGACGACGATGGCGAGGATCTGCCCGTCACCGTTGCCCCACATGCGCGAGAAGGCGATCAGCGCGAGGTTGGCGCCGTTGAGCATCAGCTCGAGGCACAGCAGCACGACGAGGGGGTTGCGGCGGGTCATGACGCCGACGGCGCCCAGCGAGAAGACGATGGCCGAGACGGCCAGGTACCAGGCGATGCTCATGCGCCGCGCCTCCCGACGCCCTCGGCCGTCGTTCCGGTTCCCCGCGGACGCAGCAGGTCGAGCGGTGTGAGCACGCCTCGCTCGTCCGTTTCGTCGAGCCCACCGCGCCGACGGGCGAGCACGACGCCGCCGACGGCAGCGA
The DNA here is from genome assembly GCA_030151725.1 of Solirubrobacteraceae bacterium. Lineage (GTDB taxonomy): Bacteria > Actinomycetota > Thermoleophilia > Solirubrobacterales > Solirubrobacteraceae > Palsa-744. The sequence goes on along the minus strand of JASLDD010000164.1, from coordinate 7,643 downwards.
TCAGCAGCAGGAAGGAGGCGACCTCAAAGGCGAGCAGGAAGCGCGTCAGGAGCAGCTTGCCGATGTAGGCGGGGGTCCCGTAGGCCTGCGGCCCGGGGCTGTACCCGGCGCCGAAGCCGCTGGTCGCCTCGAGGCCGGTTCCCAGCAACGCGATCAGCAGCTCGATCGCGACCGCCCCGCCGAGGATCGCCCCGCCGAGTCTCAGTCCGGAGCCGACGGCTCCGCGCGAGCGCAGACGCTCGCCGATCGAGTCCGCCTCCCCGCCCACGTAGGCGACGACGAAGACGTAGAGGACCATCACGGCGCCCGCGTACACGACGACCTGCACGGCGGCCACGAACTCGGCGCGCAGCAGCAGGAACAGAACGGCGAGGGACACGAGGTGGCTGACGAGCGCGAGCACGCTGTAGAAGGGGTTGCGCAGCACCACGACCCCCACCGCGCCCGTGATCACGCCAGCCGCGGCGACGAAGAACAGGACCGCGCTCATAGTGCCACTCCTCTTGGCAGCGGAGCCGGGACATGGCGGCGTCTGCCCGCCGCGTCAGCGGCCGCAGACGACGGTATGTCCCGGTGAAGCCTCACTCGCCCTCGTTTCTCAGCGGCGTGCGCTCGAGCGGCTCAGCCAGCAGCATCTCCTTGGTGAAGATCAGATCGGAGCGGTCGTAGTCGGAGAGCTCGTAGTCGTGGCCCATCGTGATCGCGTCGAAGGGGCAGGCGACCTCGCAGTAGCCACAGAAGATGCAGCGCGAGAGGTTGATCTCATAGACCGCCGCATAGCGCTCGCCGGCGGATACGCGGTGCTCAGGGGTGTTCTCGGCAGCGACGACGCGGATGCAGTCCGACGGGCAGGCGGCAGCACACAAAGAACAGCCGACGCACTTCTCGAGACCGGTGTCCTCGAAGCGGTGCAGCTTGTGCCGGCCGCGGAAGCGCGGATAGACCGGGGTCTTCTCCTCCGGGTACTCGAGCGTGACGGGAGTCTCGGTGAAGCGCCCGAAGGTCGTCAGCATGCCGCGTGCGGTCTCGCGGAAGGTGCGCCAGGTCGAGCGCCCGGCGCCGGGGTCGGGCGCGCGCACGATCTCGATCACGTCGTCACCGGGGTTCCAGCCCTCGACCTTCAACGCGGTCGTGACGGCGGGTGTCGGCTCGGTCTCGGAGGGCGTGTCGCTCATCAATGGGTGCTCACAACGACGATCGCCGTGACGAGGGTGTTGAGGGTCGCGAGGGGCAGGAGGACCTTCCAACCGAAGCTCATCAGCTGGTCGTAGCGCAGGCGGGGCAGCGTCGCACGGATCCAGATGAAGACGAAGGTGATCAGGCCCATCTTGAAGAGCACCACGATCGGATCGACCCAGCCGGGGGGGTGGATCCCGAATGGCAGGAGCCAGCCGCCGAGGAAGATCGTCGTGACGATGCCTGAGACGACGAGCACGTTGAGGTACTCGGCGAAGTAATAGGAGGCAAAGCCCCCGCCACCGTACTCGGTGTTGTAGCCTCCGACGAGCTCGGCATCGGCCTCGGTGAGGTCGAAGGGGGCCCGGTTGGTCTCGGCGAAGCCGGCCACGAGGAAGATCAGGAAGCCGAAGAACTGGGGGATGAAGTACCACATCCCTTTCTGGGCGGTGACGATGCCGGTCAGCGAGAGCGTCTGCGCGCTGATGATCACGCCGACGAGCGCCATGCCCTGTGATACCTCGTAGGAGATCAGCTGGGCGGCTCCTCGCATCGCGCCAAGGAAGGAGTACTTCGAGCCCGAGGACCAGCCGCCGAGCATGATCCCGTAGAAGGCGATCCCGCCGAGCGCGAAGACATAGAGCGGCCCGATCGAGACGTCGATTCCGTAGAGGCCGACTTTCCTACCGAAGATGTCCTGTGTGTTGCCGAAGGGGATGATCGCGAAGGCCGCGACCGCGGTGAGGATCGAGATCAGCGGCGCGATCGCGAACAGCAGGCCGATCGAGGTCGTGGGCCGGGACTGCTCCTTGGTCAGCAGCTTGAGGATGTCCGCGAGCGGCTGCATCGCCCCGAACGGCCCGACGCGGTTGGGCCCGTAGCGGCTCTGGAAGCGCCCGAGCAGCTTGCGCTCGGCGAGCAGCACGACTGGCACGAGCTGCAGGCCCACGGCGAAGATCAGGATCGCCTTGAGGATCTGGATCCACCAGGGTTCGAAGTAGCCGACGACCGCGAGCGGGGCGATGGTCATGACCGCCTTTCACCGCTGTATGACAATGGCAATACAGGCTTCACGTGTCCGAACAGGAACTCGAGCGCGGGGGAGTGCTCGACCTCTGGCGCATCCCACACGGAGCGGTAGCCGGCGAGATCGGCCGCGCGCTCGGGTGCGATCGCCGACTCCGATGGGCTTGTCGGCGCGGTTGCCTGTGCGGGCCGCGGGAAGGCCGCGGCGCCGTCGTGCTCCTGCCAGCGCAGTCCGCGGCCGCCGATCTCCTCGAGCGTGATCCCGGCGTAGAAGGGCACGGCCTCGAACAGCTGCTTGGAAGCCATCGCGCCGCTGAGCACGTCGAAGTCGAGCCCGAGCTGCAGGGCGAGCTCGGCGATCACATGCCAACCGGCGCGAATCGCGCCCGGCCGGGCGATGGCGGGACGCAGACGCTGCAGGCGCCCGTCGGGGTGCACGAACGTGCCCTCCTTCTCGGGGTAGGCCTCAGCCGGGAAGACCACGGTGGCGTGCTCGCGAATCCCGTCGGTGAGGAAGGCGGCGTGCGCCACGACGGTGCTCGCGCCGGCGAGTGCCCGCTCCCAGAGGGCGCTGTCGGGGAGATCGCGCAGCGGGTCGCACTGCAGCAGGTAGAGCGCGCTCAGCTCCCCGTCCGCGAGCCCATCGGCGATGGCCGTGCTGTCGCGTCCCTCCTCTGAGAGCTCCGCGAGACCCGCACCGCCGTTTGGCAGCACGCCCGCCTCGCGCAGCCCGCGGCCGTTGCTGGCGGCGGGGATTTCGAGCAGCCCGGCACCCGGGGTCTCGGCGATCGCCAGTCGCCCGGCGATGTCAAGCAGGGCAGTTGCCGCAGCCGCACCTGCCGGGCCGGCTGTCAGGCGCTCGCCCCAGAGCACGACGACCTCGCGGTGGGCGCTCTCGCCGCCGGAGCCGGCCGCGTCGTGGTTCGCTTCGAGGTGTGGCCCGCGCAGCAGCTCGACGAGCTCGTCAATCTCCTGTACCTCGACGCCCGCCTCGCCACAGAGACGCTCGAGATCCTCACGGCTGGCGATTGCCGAGCTCAGCGCGGCCACGAAGGCGGCCCCTGCGCCCGGGTTGAAGCGAATCGAGAGCGCGGCGCTCGGGTCCAATGAGGAGGTGCCGGGCGATGCCACGGCCAGTTTCATGCCGTGGCGGCGGATCCCCTTGCGCAGGCGAAGGTCGAGGATCGGAGCGTCGTTGACGGGATCGGCATCGAGCACGAGCACGGCATGCGCGAACTCGAGGTCGGAGGCGCGAGCCTGCAGCTCGGGCGCGCCGAGGGCGCGGTGCAGATCGAGCGGGAGCACGCCGGCGCGACGAGAGTCCAGGTGTGGCGAGCCGAGCGCCTCGCGCATCAGCCGCGCGAGCAGATGGCCCTCCTCGTTGGTGCTCTGCGAGCCCGCCAGAGCCGCGGCGTTCCGGCCGGCGCGCTTCAGGCCGGCGGCGGCCTCCTGCAGGGCGCGCTCCCAGCTGACGGGGCGCAGCTGGCCGCCGTCGCGGATCAGCGGCTCGACGATGCGCTCCTCGGCGTGGAAGGACTGGTAGGCGAAGCGGCCCTTGTCGCAGAGCCAGCCGTCGTCGACCTCGTCGTTCTGGCGTGCGAGCACGCGCAGGGCGCGCTCGTCGCGGACGGTGATCGTGACGTTGCACTGGGCGGGGCAGAGCGTGCAGATCGAGCCCGCGCCCTCGATGTCCCAGGGCCGCGCGCGGAAGCGGTAGGGGCGCGAGGTGAGCGCGCCGACGGGGCAGAGCTCGACGATGTTGCCGCTGAAGGGAGCCACGTAGGGGTGTCCGTCGAAGGTCGAGACGTAGGAGTGGGCGCCGCGCTCGAGCAGGACGAGCTGGTAGTCCTCGGAGATCTCCTGGGAGAAGCGCACACAGCGGTAGCAGAGGATGCAGCGCTCGCGGTCGATCGCGATCAGCGGGGAGAGCTCGAGGGGCTTTACGAAGTGGCGCTTGGGCTCGATGAAGCGGGAGATGCCGCCGCCCCAGCCGAAGGTGATGTCCTGCAGGGGGCACTCGCCGCCCTTGTCGCAGACGGGGCAGTCGAGGGGATGGTTGATGAGCAGGAACTCGACGACAGACTGCTGGGCGGTCTTGACGCGGTCGGTCTGCGTGTAGACCACCATGCCGTCCTTGACTGGGGTGGAGCAGCCGGTCTGAAGCTTGGGAATGCCCTCGATTTCCACCAGGCACATGCGGCAGGCGCCGACGGGCTGGCCGAGCTTCGGCTCGTAACAGAAGACTGGGATCTCGACGTCGCCGTGCTTGGCGGCGTCGACGAGCATCGTGTTCTCGGGAGCGCTGACCTCGCGCCCGTCGATCGTGAAGTTGATCATCCGCGGTTCGGGGCGTGGCATGGCTAGGCGCCCCCTCGCTGCGTGCCGGGCGCGCCCTCGTGCGCTCCGGGCGCCTGATCGCCGCTGCCCTGATGGGCGAGCTGGGTCTCGGGCTCTTCGGCGAAGGCGCCCTGCGCGGCCAGCGCCGTGTCGGAGCCGGCGGCGCCGTTCAGGCCACGGCGCATGCGGGCGGCTTCAATGTGCTCTTCGAACTCGTCGCGGAACTTGGCGATCATGGAGCCGATCGGCATGGCCATGGCGTCGCCGAGCACGCACAGACAGTTGCCGATGATGTGCTCCTGCACGGAGGCCATGATCTCGAGGTCCATGGGGGTGGCCTCGCCAGAGGCGATCCGCTTGAGCATCTTGACCGTCCAGTTGGTGCCCTCGCGACAGGGGGTGCACTTGCCGCAGGACTCGTGGCGGTAGAACTTCGCGACCTTCAACGCGACGTCGAGAATCGGGGTGGAGTCGTCGACGACGATGATCGCCCCCGAGCCGAGCATCGACTTCGCGCCGGCGAGGGAGTTGAAGTCGTAGGGGATGTCGAGGTCATCTGCCGTGAGCACCGGCGATGAGGAGCCGCCGGGGAACCAGCACTTGACCCTGCGCCCTTCCGGTGGGCCGCCCGCGAGCCCGTAGATGATCTCGCGCGAGGGGATGCCGAGCTCGATCTCGTAGTTCCCGGGGCGCTGCACGTGGCCGGAGACCGATACGAGCTTGGTGCCCGTCGAGGTCTCGACGCCGAGCTTGGCGTACTCCTCGCCGGTCATCTTGATGATCGCGGGAACCGTCGAGAGCGTCTCGACGTTATTGATCAGGGTCGGGCCCTGGTAGAGGCCCTGGTTTGCCGGGAAGGGAGGCTTCAGGCGAGGGTTCCCGCGCTTGCCTTCCAGCGAGTCGAGCAGGCCGGTCTCCTCGCCGCAGATGTAGGCGCCGGCGCCGCGATGCACGACCAACGACAGCGAGTGGTCGGAGCCGAGGATGCCCTCGCCGATGTAGCCGGCGGCGCGCGCTTCGTGCAGGGCCGCGTCGAGCGCGTCGGCCTGCTCCACGTACTCGCCGCGGATGTATATGAAGGAGCGGTTGGCCCCTGCCGCGTAGGAGGCGATGATCAGGCCCTCGATCAGCGTGTGCGGGGTCTTCTGCATCAGTTCGCGGTCCTTGAAGGTCCCCGGCTCGGACTCGTCCGCGTTGCAGACGAGGTACTTGTCCATCGAGCCCTTGGGCAGGAAGGAGACCTTCGTGCCCATCGCGAAGCCGGCACCGCCGCGACCGCGCAGTCCGGATGCTTTGAGCTGCTCGAGGACCTCCTCGGGCGTCATCGCCATGGCCTTGCGCAGCGAGTCGTAGCCGCCGCGGCGTTCGTAGACCTCGAGCGTGCACAGCCCGGGCTCGTCGATGTCGGTGAAGAGGAGGATCGGCGATGCGGCAGGGGCGGCCATCGGTCAGGCACCTCCCTCTTCGTGGGCAGCGGTCGGGCCGGGGCGGTCTTCGTCCATCGAGGGCCCGAGACTAGCCCGTGCGGGATCGATGTCCGGGTTGGCCGCGCCGGCGGTGGCTGTGCCCTCCGTCGGATGGAGTGGGAACTCGCGGGTGTTCGCGTGCGGGTCTGCGACGGGACGGCGTAGGAGCTGCTTCTCGGGCAGGACAGGACGTCCGGCACGGAGGTCCTCGAGCAGCTGGGGAACGTCCCTGGTAGTGAGGGGGCCGACGTAGACGCCGTCGACGGACGCCATCGGCGCGATGTCGCAGGCACCCAGGCACTCGAAGGAGCGCACGTTGATCGGTTCGCCGTCGATCCCGTCCGCCGCAACCTCGAGCATCGCCTCGTACAGCTCGTCGGCTCCGCAGAGCGAGCAGGAGATGTTCGTGCAGACGTAGACGCTGTGGCGCCCCACGGGAGTCGTCTCGAGCATGTCGTAGAAGCTCGCCACAGACTCCAGATAGGCGGGCGTGACGCGCATTACGCATGCGACCTGCTCGATCGCCTCGGGCGAGCACCAGCCATGGACTCGCTGCGCGCTAGCGAGCGCTGGCAGCGCGGCGGAGCGGCGGTCGGGGTAGTTGGCCATGTGCGCCTCGATCTCCTCGCGCAGCGCCTGCGGCACCTCGATTGATCGGGAGCCCGCCTCCCCGGGGACGACGGCGGGGTCCTTCTCGAGGTCGGCCGCGCGGTCCCAGCGCAGGCCGTGGGAGATGGTCTGATCCTGGCGTGCGGGGCTCATCGGTCGATCCCGCCGAGAATCGGGTCGAGCATGGCGAGGGTGGCGATCATGTCGGCGATGTAGCTGCCCTCGGCCATGTGCCGCAGAGCCTGGAGGTTGACGAAGGAGGGGTCGCGCATGTGCACGCGGGCGGGCTTGGAGGAGCCGTCCGCTCGCACGAAGCAGCCGAGCTCCCCGCGCGGGGACTCGATCGGGTAGTAGGCCTCCCCGGACGGCACGCGGAAGCCCTCGGTGACGAGCTTGAAGTGGTGAATCAGGGCCTCCATCGAGGTTGCGAGCTCGTGGCGGGGCGGCAGCGCGATCTTGCGGTCCTCGGTGATGTGCGGTCCCTCGGGCAGCCCGTCGAGGGCCTGCTCGATGATCTTCACGGACTCGTAGATCTCGGCGAGACGCACAGCGAAGCGGTCGTAGTTGTCGCCGACCGTTCCGACGGGGATCTTGAAGCGGAAGTCCTCATAGGAGCTGTAGGGGTCCGCCTTGCGCAGATCCCAGGGGTTGCCCGCGGCTCGCAGCAGGGGACCTGTCACGCCCAGTCCCAGCAGCGTCTCCGCGTCGAGCGGGCAGACTCCGCGCAGTCGCTGCAGGACGATCTCGTTGGAGTTGAGGATCGCGCCGTACTCGTCGGCGCGCTTGGGCATGATCTTCAGGAACTCGCGCAGCTTGGACTCGAAGCCGGTGGGGATGTCCTCGATCACTCCGCCGACCTGGAAGTAGCGGGTGTGCATGCGTGCCCCGGAGGACATCTCGAACAGGTCGAGGATCAGCTCGCGCTCGCGCAGGCAGTAGAGGAAGATCGAGGTCGCGCCGAGGTCGAGCACGCTCGTGCCGAGCCAGATCAGATGCGAGGCAATGCGGTTCAGCTCGAGGTGGATCACG
>JASLDD010000208.1 GCA_030151725.1 Solirubrobacteraceae bacterium | reverse complement strand
CCGGACTGATGGCTGCGACCTGGCTCGACGCGCTGACCTGCACCGCACCCGTTGCCGGCACGGGGCTCTTGCTGTACTCGCTGATCGCGCTGCGCGCGAGCCGACCGCTTCGGCCATAGGCAGGATCGTGTGAACGTAACGGCGCACGAGCCGGCCATAGCCGCAATCGCGTTCGCGCTGAACCTCCAAACCTCAGACTGAGAAGCGATGCTCACGGCCATACGGAAACGGTCAACGTCAACCAGGCACGAGGACCACGCTACTGTCGCGCGGCCCGGAACTCAAGCCAACGTCTCCAGGGGCTCGGGCTCGGGGCGCCGACGGAACAGCCCGGGATCGAGTCCCCTCTCCCCCGCACAGAGGTCCGCTTCACCGTCGCCGATTAGCCTGCGGATAAACCGCGATGCGGCTCCGTTGGCATCGCGCTCATGTGGGCTCAGGGTGTAAATCTGACCACTAGCCGGCAGGCCGGCATACCCGCCGCGGTTGAGGATTCTTTCGATCAGCCCTACCAGCTCGAAGGTGGGGTTGCGACCTCCGCGCTGCCATTGGCGCGCATGCTCAAGCTCGTGTCGCAGCACAGGCGCAATGAGCCGATCGTCGATGCTCACACAGCAGGTAATCCGGCATCTCGCGAGCTCCCGGTCCATTTGCTCGGCAGCATGGCTGTCCAGTAGTTCGCTCAGCTCCGCTGATGCAATGACTCCGGGAGGGTGAAAGGATGCGCCAGGGACCGCGCCACCTGGGTCGTGTGTGTACGGCAAGAACACACGTGATCGTCAGCGAACTCCGCATCAGCGCACGCCAGACGCCAGACGTGTTGCACCGTCGCCTCATCCACACCTCCACAATACGACGGGCCGATTCCGAAAAGGAGGGCCGGCTCGGCTGGCGCTAGACGGCTTTGCTCAATTCGCGGGACCAGCACCTGCTGGCGGCTGCGGCGGATTCTCCACCGGTCTCAGCGACATGCCCGCCAGCAGCAACCCCGCCTGAATCAATAGCGAGGCATCGACTGGCCCAACCGTTCCATGTAGGCCGTGGGAGATGCTGTTGCGCAGATTGAGCCCGAGCGGCTCGGCTAGGAGGTTGAGCAGATACGCGTGCCAGCCTGGATCAGCGAAGGCACCACTGAGGTCTCTCAGGAGCGCTCCGAGCATCTCGACGCCGCCAACGTCCCTGTCGGGTCTGGGCTCGCGGACGACCGGGATGCCGACCCGACGGGCCATCTCACGGAGGACTCGCTCAAGCCGGGGAACGAGGACGTGGGCGCTCTCGTCAAATTGCTCCTCCCAGAACAGCTCGATGGACCGCGCGATTCGCTCCGCGACCTCTGCCTCGATGAAGTCGCCGGTGAGGAATTCAGTCAGCGCCGCGCGTGTCGGTCGATCTGGCCTCTGGCCGATGCGCTGCAACGCGCGAGCACAGAACATCCCCCACATGCGCGCCTGCTGGGCGCGCTGCTCGGCTAGCGCGAGGCGACGGTGGGCCTCGGGAGTCGCGGCGCGAAATATGGCAGTGGCATTGTCGGGTCCTACCAGCGCCTTCGTGAACAAGAACTGGACCGGGTGCTCATCCATGAGCTGGTCGACTTGATCCGCAAGCTCCCCGGGCGAGCCGCCGGGCGGACCCTGGACTGCCAGCATGCGTAGCGCCTCTTGCCAGCTCGCTGCCTCCTCGAAGCTGTGCAAGAAGCGCTCAACCTCATCCGTGGGGATCTCAAGCTCCGCGCTGATCGTCTTCAATCCGAGTTCGTCTGAGTCGATCGCACCCAGCTCGCGACGCAATTCGTCGGCCTCCTCGTTAAGCCCAAAGCGCCGCGCGATCTCCAATGCCTGCTCAAGACGAAGTACGCGCAACATGCCGTCGCCCTTGGTGGACTCCTCGCGCCAGCGCTTCACCTGCTTCCGGCGCAAGTCTTGACGTCCGTCGTCGTCGAGCAGCTGACTCCTCAGGTCAGCCACTGAGTCGATGATGTACGGATCGTCGCCGTACTTATCCGCGACTCCCTGGAGGAGATCATCCAACCCGTCGGGGCGCTCATCGGCAGGCCGCGCCACCAACGGACGGATCGCTCCAAGTGAAAGGCCGGGACCGCCCTCCGAGGATTCAAGATCATGGTCGGCGAAGGCCACCAACCGCTCGATCACGGTGTCTTGGCGTGCCGAGTCTCGGGTTTCTCGGGCGAGCTCGAGCGCGCGCGATAGGCAACGCACGCGGTCCATGCCGCGCCACGCCTCGTCTGCGGCGACGCTCAAGAGACCATCACAGGCAGCGGCCGCCGCAAGGTGGGGATCGGGACGCGCCTTTCTCTCCCACAGCAGATCGCCAAGGCGAGCCTGTGCGACAGGATGGTCGACCGCAGTTCGCGCGCTCGCCAGGCGTCGACTTCCTCGTCGGCGATATCTCCGAGAGCGGGCGGGAAACGCCAAGTCTCACCGGCGATCATGGGTCCAAACGGCCCACCAGCTCGCTCTCGTGCCGAGCCAAAGCGCTCGTGCAGCGTGTAGCCGGACGCGAACACGAACGGACGGAGGCGTAGATCGTCGCCCTCAGGATGGCGAGCCTGCAATGCGGACCTAACCGAGTCCCAGGAATCGGCGCCCGCGACAGCTTCGCGAATCCAGGCCAGGACCTCGTCGTCGACGCTCATGCGTCCCAGACTAGGCGGTGACCCGCGCGGCGGGGCCGAAGCAGCCAGAGACCTCACCGCACGTTCTGTTGTGGTGACCCCTTCTAAACCCTGTAGATACGGAGGGTTCGCCACGTACGCTCAGGAGACTTGAGGCTCACTGCCAAATCACTGCCCAAAAGTACGAGGCATCTTCTCAACAAAAAACCCCGCATTTGCGGGGCTTTTTGATCGGGGCGCCGAGATTCGAACTCGGGACCTCACCGACCCGAACGGTGCGCGCTACCAGGCTGCGCCACGCCCCGATGTGGCCCCAAGTATCACACAAGGGCTCTGGCGCTATCGTCGCGCCCATGTCCGCCCCCATCGCCGACGTCCTCGCCGAGCTGGACGACATGCTGCAACCCGCACGCTTCGACGACTACTGCATCAACGGTCTGCAGGTCCCCGGAGCCGAGAACATTGTCACGCTCGCCACCGGCGTCTCCGCCAACGTCAAGCTGTTCGAAAAGGCGGCCGCTGAGGGCGCCGAGTTGCTGCTCGTGCACCACGGCCTCTTCTGGAACCCCGGCGTGAAGGCCATCGACCCGCAGCTCGCCCGGCGCCTGCGCATCCTCTTCGACTCCAGCATCGCCCTCGCCGCCTACCACCTCCCCCTCGACGCCCACCCCGAGGTAGGCAACAACGCGCTGCTCGCCCATGCGCTCGGCGCAGAGCCCGGTCGGCCCATCGAACCCTTTGCCCAGCACCACACCCAGACCATCGGCTTCATCGCCACCTTCCCCGGCGACGGCCTTACCGCCACCGAGCTCTTCCAGCGCGTCCACACCACCACCGCGCGCGAGCCGCTCGTCTTCGACTTCGGGCCAGACACAGTACGGCGTCTGGCGATCGTCTCGGGGGCCGGAGCCGACTACCTCGACGAGGCTGCCGCCACCGGCGCCGACGGGCTGCTCACCGGCGAAGTGCCCGAGCGCGCTATGGCTCACGCGCACGAGCTGGGGCTGCATCTGATCGCCGCCGGGCACTACGCAACCGAGACCTTTGGTGTCAAGCGCCTCGGCGAGCATCTTGCCGAGCGCTTTTGCCTGCGCCACGTTTTTCTTGACGTGCCCAACCCCATCTGAGCGACCGCGCCCTCCCCCCTCATCTCTCCTGCGGCTGCCCGTCCACCTGCCGCTCGTAAGAATCGGCGGCGCCCCGTCCCAAACTGCGCAAACAGCGACTAACATCAAGCTTTCATTCGGTGTTCTCGAGGAGGGGAGTTCTGATGGAGGCCACGGCCACGGCGTCGACCACCGGCTCATTGACGATTGCCGACCTGATCCCGCACGCGGCCGGTGAGCATGGGGACAAGCCCGCTGTGCGCTACAAGCGCGACGGCGCTTGGCATGACGTTTCCTACTCACAACTGGCCGACATCGTCCAGGAGATCGGCCTTGGGCTCATCGATCTCGGCATGCAGCCCGGTGAGCGCCTCTGCATCCTCGCCAACACCCGTCCCGAGTGGTCCTACGCCGACATGGCCGCCACCTCCGCAGGCGCCGTCGTTGTCCCCATCTACCAGACCAACTCCCCCGAAGAGTGCCTGTGGGTGATCTCCGACTCCGGCGCCTCCATCATCGTCTGCGAGGACGACGCCCAGCTCGCCAAGATCGCCGCCATCCGCGACCAGGTCCCCAACCTGCGCACCATCATCGTCATGGACGCCCCCAACGGCGAGCCGTCCTCCAACGGCGCCTCAACCATCGAGCGCCAGCTCGGTGCGATCACCCTCGATGAGGTACGCGAACGCGGACGCGCCCGTTCCGCCGACGAGCTCGTCGAGCGCCGCGCCGCCGTCAAGCCAGAGGATCCCTTCACCTTCATCTACACCTCCGGCACAACCGGCCCGCCCAAGGGCTGCGTGCTCACCCACGGCAACTACCGTGCCATCATCGACATGATCCGCGAGGCCGGCGAGATCGAACAGGACGAGATCATCTACCTGTATCTCCCCCTCGCCCACTCCTACGCCCTGCTCATCCAGCTCGCCGTCTTCGACCTCGGCGGCACCCTCGCCTACTTCGGCGGCGACACCAAGGCCATCGTGCCCGAGCTGCTCGAGGTCAAACCCACCTACCTGCCCTCCGTGCCGCGCGTGTTCGAGAAGATCTACACCCTCGCCCACGGCGCCATCGAGGCCAAGCCCCCCGAGGAGCGCGAGCAGGCCGAAAAGGCCATAGCCCTCGGCGTCAAGGTCCGCAACATGATCAACCGCGGCGAAGACGTCCCCGAGGAGCTCAAAGCGCCCTTCGAGCAGGCCGACGAGCAGCTCTTCAAAAACGTGCGCGCCATCTTCGGCGGCGACGTGCGCCGCGCCACCAGCGGCGCCGCCCCCATCGCTCGCGAGATCCTCGAGTTCTTCTGGGCGTGCGGCGTACCCGTGCTCGAGGGCTACGGCATGACCGAGACCGCCACTGCCGCCACCGTCTCTACCATCGAGAACCATCGCTTCGGAACCGTCGGGCGGGCACTTCCCGGCGTCGAGCTCAAGATCGCAGACGACGGCGAGATCCTCATCAAAGGCCCCAACATCTTCCACGGCTACCACAACCAGGCCTCAACCAGCTTCGGCGCCGTCGAGGACGGCTGGCTGCACACCGGCGACCTCGGCTCAGTCGACGAGGACGGCTACCTGTCCATCACGGGGCGCAAGAAGGACATCATCATCACCGCCGGCGGCAAGAACCTCACCCCCGCCAACGTCGAGAACGACCTCAAGCAGTGTCGCTGGATCTCTCAAGCCGTCATGCACGGCGACCAGCGCCCCTACCCCGTCGTGCTCATCACCCTCGACGAGGAAGAGATCCCCATCTACGCCCGCGAGCACGACCTGCCCGAGGACGTTCCCTCGCTCGCCTGCCACCCCGTCATCCACGAGCTCATCCAGGGCGAGATCGAGCGCGTCAACTCCAAATACGCCCAGGTCGAGCAGGTCAAGAAGTTCGCCATCCTCGACCACGATCTCTCCCAGCCCACCGGCGAGCTCACGCCCACGCTCAAGGTCAAGCGCAACGTCGTCAACGAGAAATACGCCGACGTGTTCGACGCGCTCTATGCCAGCTGACCGGCAGCCGGCGGCTCAACTGCGAACATATAGATATGCGTAGCGATCCCTCTGAGAATGGCGGCCTGTTCGTCGGCCGGCGCCCCGGCACCGCTCCCGTTCGCTTTCGCTCGCTGCCCCAGCGCGGAAGCGACCTGCGCCAGCGCGTAGACGGCTCCTTTGCCAGCCTCCTGCTCGCCGCCATCATCTTCCTCAGCCTGCTCTGCTGGGGACCCATCCCGCTCGCCTGCCTGTGGCTCGGCTCAGAGGCCGACTACCTCTCCGGCAGCGTCGGGCTCGGCATCCTCGTGTCGTTCATCGGCCTCTTCGCTCTCCTGTTCGGTGCCCTGTCGCTGCTGCGGCGCCTCGATAACACCTGGATCCTCGTGCGCCGCGCCGCCGGACACGACCAGCGCTCCGGCGTCCTCGGTCGCGTCTTCGCCGCTACCGCAGCCGTCTGCGGGATCATCTTCGCCGTCTGGTTCATCGTCATCCACGGCCCCGGCTCGAGCACCTTCTCGGGCAACGGCGGTGTGTGAGCTGGCCTCCAGCCCATACGCCCACAAAAGCCTTTTGCTCGCTGCTAGAACGAGGCCATAGACCAATGGGCCTTCTCGACTACTACCGCCAATTCGAAGGCATGCCCGAGGAGGAGGTAAACGCGGGGCTGCGCGAGCAGGCCGCCGAGCGCCGCCGCAAAGCCCTCACCCGCGTCGACACCCTCGACCTCTCCCACACCACCTGGCCCGAGCTGCCCCACCCGCGGATCGTCAACGCAATCACATACGTCGCCCGTCGCGGCCTGTTTCGCTACCCCCACCTCAGCGGCTCCGAGCTGCGCGGCGCACTCGCAGAGCATCACGGAGTCGATCCCGGCACGCTGATCCTCGGCAACGGCTCAGCCGAGCTTCTCAGCGCCGCCACCCGCGCCCTGATCGAGCCAGGCCAGCAGCTGCTCACCGCCTGGCCCTCCTATCCCCTCTACCCACTCATGGCCCGTCGCGCCCACGGCCAGGCCGTGCCCGTCACCGGGGGAGTCGACGAGCTGCTCGACGCCGCCCAGGATCCCAACGTGAGGGTGATCGCGCTCGCCAGCCCCAACGACCCCACAGGCGAGCTGCTCGCCACAGCCGAGCTGGAGCGCCTGCTCGCCGGCCTGCCGGCAGGTGTGGCCGTGCTGCTCGACGAGTCGCTCGTCGAGTTCTCAGACGCGCAGCCTGCCGACTCCTCGATCGCGCTGCTCGACAGCCATCCCGGCCTGCTCGTCTTCCGCAGCTTCTCCAAGGCCTGGGGTCTCGCCGGCCTGCGCATCGGCTACGCCATCGGCGCTCCCGGATCCCAGGCTCTGCTTGCCGAGCTCGAGCCCGATCTCGGCGTCTCCGAGGTCTCCCAGGCCGGAGCCCTCGAGGCCCTGCGCACCTGCTCTGAGCTGATCCAGCGCCGTGTGCGCGTCATCTGCACCGAGCGCCCTCGCCTCACCGCCGCGCTGCACGAGCGCGGGTTCGACGTCAGCGACTCCCAGGCCAACTTCCTGTGGGCCGCCCACCCCACGCTCGAGGGCAGCGAGCTGACTGCTCGTCTCTCCCGAGCCGGCGTTCTGATCGCCGCCGGCGATGCCCTCGGCGAGCCCCGTCACGTGCGCATCGGGCTGCACTCCGCCGGTGCAACGGACCGCCTGCTCGACGCCGTCGACAAAGCCCTCTAGCGCGGGAGGCCGCCGCGAGGGCGGGGCTCAGCCCGAGGAGCCGGCCTGCCTGAGCAGCGCGCCCGTGGTGCCCTCAAGGATCTTCCTCCAGGCGCTGACCTCCTCGTTGCGCTCGTCGAAGTGTTCGACCACCTCGCGTACGCGTTTGGGGGAGATTTTGAAGCCGTGGCGTTCCGCCACATCCTGGTAGCGATCGTATTCCCCCGCCAGCTGCTTCGTCACCGACTCAAATCCGTGGCGCGCGATCTCCACGCGCGAGGTGAAGCTCATCATCGACGTCTGGAACATCAGTTCGTCCGTCGGCTCCGGCTCGATCAGCACGATGTCCACTCCCGGGTAGCGCTCCTCCCAGCCCTTGGCCAGTTCGTGCAGGCGCTGGTGGGCCACCAGCTTGAACACCTGGTAGCCGATCTGCGCGAAGCCCATGTCCGACACGCGCCTCGGGCGACGGCCGTGCAGCGTCGTGACGCTGGCCGAGAAGTCGTTGATGAAGGGCACGATCGGGTTGATCACCACAACCAGCTTGGCCCCCGCCTGGATCGCTATGTCGAGGTTCGTCGTGGAGACCATACCCCCGTCGATCAGCTCGCGGTCGTTGACCTTCACCGGCGCGTACACCATCGGCAGGGCTCCCGATGCGCGTACCGCTGTCGAGATCGGAACGTCATCCGAGCCGTCCACCCCCAGCACCACCCGCTCGCACGTGTCGAGATCGGTGGCCGTGAGATACAGCTCGCAGTCGAGCGCCCCAAAGTCATCCGTGCGGCCCGGTTCGCTCAGCACTTTGCGCAGGTATTTCTCGATCCCATCGCCCGTGTAAAGGCCCGACGGCAATCCGTCGGCGAGGCCCATGAACACGTCCATCATCGACACGCCGCCCGGCTGGGAGAGCAGCTGGCGCGCAAGCGCAACCGCTCGCAGCGGCATCATCGCGCCCTTGCGCGCGAACTCGCGCACGTTGAGATGGAGCAAATCGCCCAGGTCCACGTCCTTGAAGGGCAGGTTGCCCTGGCCGGTGACAACTTTCATCATCTCCTCAGGCGTCACCCCATTGGCCGACAGCGCCGCAATGAAAGCTCCCGCCGACGTGCCCACGTAGACGTCGAAGTTGTTGACAGTGCTGTTGACTGCCAGCAGGTCAAGCGCCCTCAGGGCGCCGATCTCATACACGCCCCCCGTGAAGCCGCCGCCGCCCAGCACCAGGGCCGTCTTGTCGCGTCGGGGGCGGCGTCTACGCTCCACCGCCGCCGGCCGGCCGACGCCTCGAGCTGCCACGCGACGACTCCGGGCCTTGGCCTTTGCCGTCGGTTCCAGCTTGACAACCTTGCCCATGACAGGAACATTCTACGTGCACGTGAACCGGATCCGCCCTCTGCAGCTCCGTATTCTCCTGTGTGGACTTTTCCTCTTCGCGGTGCTGACCCCCGCGGCCGCACGCGCAGCCGGCAGCCTAGCCGGGCTGCAGAGCGATCTGACCCACCAGATGACGCTCGCCGGACCCCACGACGGAGCCTACGTCTACGACCTCACGGCCAAGCAGGCGCTGTTCTCAGATCGCGCCACCACCATGCGTCCCCCCGCCTCCGTCGAGAAGCTCTACACGGCCACCACAGCCATCGAGCAGCTCGGCCCAACTGCTCGGCTCGAAACGACCGTCATGGGCGTCGGGCATCTCGCACCGGGCGGCATCTGGGAAGGCAACCTATACCTGCACGGCGGCGGCGACCCCACGTTCGGCAGCACCTCCTTCATCCGCAGCCACTACGGCGGCGTAGGCACCAGCGTCGCCACGCTCGTAACCCAGCTCGTGCGCGTCGACGGCATCCACCACATCGTGGGGACCATCGAGGGCGATGAGTCCTACTTCGACTCCCTGCGCGGCGAGCCCTCGAGCAATTACGCCTTCGACCCCTTCCTCGAAGGCACGCTCAGCGCCCTCTCCTTCGACCGTGGCAACACAGGCACCGAACGCGGTCCCCACGCACCCGCCGCCTATGCCGCACGCAAGCTGCGCCAGGCCCTCACCGCCGACGGGGTCAGCATCCGCGGAGCCAGCGGCGCCGCCACCACGCCTGCGGGAGCCGTCAAGCTCGCCGGCGCACCCTCGCCGACCATTTCCGAACTGCTCGGCCTGATGCTCCCACCGTCCGATAACTTCTTCGCCGAGACCCTCCTCAAGGACATGGGCGCGCGCTTCGACGGCGCGGGCAGCACCGCAGCGGGCGCCGCCGTCGTCTCAAACGCCATCGCCACTCTGCTTGACATCCACCCCCAGGTCGTCGACGGCTCAGGCCTCTCCGAATCCGATCGCACCTCCCCCTACCAGGTGGCTGACATGCTCGTCGAGCTCGCCGCCACCCCCACCGGGGCCGTCCTTCGCGAACACATGGCCATCGCCGGCCACACCGGGACGCTGGCTCTGCGCATGCGCCACACCGGCGCCTCCGGCCGCTGTCAGGGCAAGACCGGCACCCTCACCGGCGTCTCCAACCTCGTCGGCTACTGCCAGGCCGCCGACGGGCACCTGCTCGCCTTCGCCATCTTCACCGACGGCATCTCCACGACGGCCGCCCATGTGTTCCAGGATCACATGGCCATAACCGTGGCCGATTACTAGTCTTCAGGGCTGCCCCTCCGGGAAACCCCGTAACGAGGGGGCGCGTAACGCATCGCGTTAGTGTGAGTTTTCTTATGTTGGAGGCTCCGCGGTGCGCCAATACCGCAATTAGAGGCCGTTAGTCAGAAACGACATCTTGCGGACAGCCGTCCGGCTGACGATGGTCTCAGTGAGATATGCAAACGGTTCAACGTCATACCTTCAGATACCGGCTCATTGCGGTGGCCCGTGGGCGCAAGCTCAGGCGCCGGGATCCCGTGCGCGATCATCGGACCGCCGCCGAGAAGCGCCTGCAACGCCCCCGTCGCGCTCGTGGCTGCGCCTGCAACTGCGCTCGACTCTAGCTACTCGATCAGCGCCCTCAAACCGGCTTCGTCGAGCACCGGCACCCCAAGCCGCTCTGCCTTCTCGAGCTTGGAGCCCGGGCTCTCGCCCGCCACCACGTAGTCGGTCTTCTTCGACACCGACCCCGTGACCCTGCCGCCGGCCGCCGCAATCCGCTCTGTGGCCTGCTCGCGCGACCACTCCGGCAGCCCACCCGTCAGCACCAGCGTCTTGCCCGCCAGCGGGCCCTCTGACGGGGGCGGACCATCTTCGTGGAAGCGCAGCCCCACCTCGCGCAGGTCCGCAATCAGGCTGCGCATACGCTCCTCTGCGAGCTGCGCGCTGATGGACTGAGCCATCTTCTCGCCGATCCCCGGGATCTCCTCGATCTGCTCCGGCGAGGCGGCAAGCAGAGCATCGAGGTCGCGAAAGCCCTGCGCGAGGTTTCGCCCTGTCACCTCCCCCACCTCCTCTATGCCGAGAGCAAACAGCACCCGAGCGAACGGACGCTCCTTGGACGCCTCGATCGCCGCAATCAGGTTCTTGGCCGAGAGCTCCCCAAAGCCATCCAGCTCGAGCAACTGCTGCTCTTGGAGGCGGTAGAAGTCGGCCGCGCTACCCACCAGGCCGCGCTCCTGCAGCATGGCCACCTGCTTCTCGCCCAGCCCGTCGATGTCCATGGCTCCGCGCGAGACGAAGTGCTTGAGCAGCTGCCAAGCACGCGCCGGGCAGTCGCGGTTGGGGCACTTCGTGAACACGCTGTCCGGTGGCTTGAACGTCGGGGTGTCGCAATACGGGCAGCGCTGGGGCGGCTGTGGCAGCGGCGGACGGTCGCTCGCCTCGGCCACGTGCGGTGCAGGCGAGACGACCTGGGGGATCACATCGCCGGCGCGCACCACGATCACCTGCTCGCCCTCGCGAATGTCCTTGCGGACGATGTCCTCCTCGTTGTGAAGCGTGGCCAGCTTGATCGTCACGCCCCCCACCGCCACCGGCTCGAGCACCGCATAGGGGCGCAGGTCGCCGAACTTGCCAACGTTCCACATAACCTTCTCCAGCTTCGTCACGGCGGTCGTCGGCGGGAACTTCCACGCCACCGCCCAGCGCGGGTCGCGGCCCACCGCGCCGAGCCTGCGCTGCAGCTCCAGATCGTCGACCTTGACCACCGCGCCGTCGATCTCGAAGTCCAGCTCCCCCCTGCGCCGCTCCCACTCCAGGCACTGCTCGATCACCTCCTCCGCGCTGCCCAACAGCTTGATACCGCTGTTGACGCGAAACCCGTGCTCGCGCAGCCACTGCAGGGCCTGCGAGTGCGCCTCGAAGCTCAGGCCCTCCGTGACGCCCACCTGGTAGGCCCAGATCGACAGCGGGCGCTTGGCCGCATCGGCGGGGTCGAGCTGCCGGATCGTGCCCGCGGCGGAG
>JASLDD010000198.1 GCA_030151725.1 Solirubrobacteraceae bacterium | reverse complement strand
TGCGGTGGTTTTCGATGAGCAGCTCGAGGAAGTTGAGCAAGGTCGGGTCGGCTCCGTCGAGCAGGCCGCCGAGCGAGGCCTGCTTCTCCTTCGTCGAGAAGTAGGGCGAGAAGAAGAACACCGCCAGCTCGGGGTTGCCGCCGAGCGCGTCGGCGAACTGCGCGAGCTGCTCGCGCAGCTCATCCAGCTTGCCCTGCTCGAGGGCAACCTGGAACAGCGAGCGCGCGTATACCTGGGCGAGCTCCTCCATCAGTTGTGCGCCGCGTCCGATGAGATGCCGGAGAAGTCCATTTCGCTCAGCGCCTCCTCGACCAGGCGTCGCTGGTCGTCGTCGTTGAGCGTCTTTCGGGTGACCTTCTCGGTGGCCATGATCGTCAGGTCGGCGACCTCCTTGCGGATGTCGTCCAAGGCCCTCTTGGTGGCCGCCTCGATGTCGCGCTCGGCTTTCTTGGCAGCCTCGGCGAGCATCTCCTGGCCCTGTTCTTTGGCCTCGTGCTGGTGAGCGTCGGCGGCCTGGCGGGCACGCTGGACGATCTCATCCGCCTGCTCCCTGGCCTCCTTGAGCCGCTCGCGATATTCGGAGAGGATCTGGTCGGCTTCCGCGCGCGTGCGCTCCGCCGTGTCGATCGAGTCCTCGATCGCCTTCTGACGACGACCCAGAGCATCGCTGATGCGCGGGAACGCCAGCTTGGAGAGCAGGAACATGGTGGCCCCGAACACGAGCAGCGTCCAAACCATCAGCCCGATGCCAGGTTCGATCAGAAAGCCACCGCTCGAGGCGATCACCTGAACGGCAGTGGCGGGAATGAGTGCGATCGAGTCGAGCATGCGTCAGACGATGAATGCGGCCAGCAGACCGGCCACGAGTCCGTAGAAGAAGCAGGCCTCAGTCAGGGCGAAGCCGAGCCACTGAAGCTGCGTGATCTCGTCGCGCATCTCGGGCTGGCGAGTGATGGCTTCGATCGCCTTGCCGAAGATGATGCCGATGCCGACGCCGGCGCCCACTGCGCCGAGACCACCGCCGACGCCCAAGCCGATGGACTTACCGGCCTTGGCGGTTTCTTCGGCCACGGCAAAGATGGTGATTAGGGCTATGTGCACGACAGTTGACTCCTTTAGTGGTCTTTGGCGACCGCGCCGCCGAGGTAGATAGCTGTGAGGGTGGCAAAGATAAACGCCTGCAAAGCGGCAACCAGGCCGACCTCGAAGGCGAACAGCAGGATCCCGAACGGGATCGTGAACCAGGCAAGCGCAGAGACCCCGAGGATCACCGCGAGCGCGCCCGCCATGAACAGGATGATCAGATGGCCCGCCAGGATGTTCGCGAACAGACGAATTGACAGCGACATCAATCGCATGAAGTTCGACAGGAGCTCGAGGCCGAAGATGAAGACCGCCATGCCGCCCGTGACACCACCGGGCACGAGCCCTTTCAGATAGCCGATCGGACCCTTGGCGCGAATGCCTTCGACGGTGTATGAGATGAACACCAGCAGGGCAAGGACGAGGGGGATCGAGAGGTTGGCCGTGGCGGCATACAGCGAGAACGAGGGAATGTGCAGCCCGAACACGTCGATCTTGTGCTCGGTGTTCGTCGGCAGGGGGATGTAGCCGACGAGGTTGGAGAACATGATGAACAGGAACAGCGTCCCGATGAACGGGAACCAGCGCTTGGCCATCTTCTCGTCGAGGTTGCCGCCCGTGATGTTGTCGCGCATCAGCTGGTAGAGCGTCTCCACGGCCGTCTGCACCTTGTTGGGGCGCGCCTGCATGCGCTTGGCCACGTAGATCATCGTCACGCATGTCGCGATCGCCGCCAGGAATAGGTACAGCACGGCCTTGTTGATCGAGAAGATCCCAAGGTGGACCCAGTTGTCGAGCTTGAACTCGTTCTGGGGCTGGTAGCTGTTGTTGCGGCCACCGCTGCCGAAGATCACGAACAGCAGGATCATGCCGCCGATCCAGACGCCGGCAGCGATCAGGAGCGTGCGTTTGGTCTTGGACGCCGGCGCCGGCTGGCTGCCCTGCGGGGGGGTGGAGACGGCGGCGCTCATGACGGGCTCGGGCTGCCGTGGGTTGAGCGCGTGCCCTCCAGCGGGCCGTCGCGGGTGATGAACGACATCACCAGGTAAACCGTGAAGGCCGCCAGCACGAGCGCCGCGGCCATGATCCCATCGCCCTTGCTGCCGGCGAAGCGCGCCAGGATGATCGCGGCGGCGACCAGCCAGACGCGGCCCATCATGCCGGCGACGTGCAGGCCGGCTTTGACCCGCGTGTCGCGCGCGCGTCGCGCCTGGCCGTGCACGAACGCGATGCCCGCCCGCGTGGCCAGCCAGGCGGCCGCGCCGACGGCGTAGCCAAATGCGGGCATTCCGCCCGCCAGGACAAAGGGCGCCGTCGCGAGCACGAGGCACACGTCGAGGTAGCGAAGGAAGACCATGTCAGCTTCGATATCCGGGGGGCTGCAGGCGCAGATCTCCCGGCCGTGGGCCGGGCAGGCGGATTGGATGCGCTTTGGCGTCGAAATCTGGCATTGCGTAGGGCCACCCTACAGACGAGATATTCCCCGCGCTTGTTGCGACGGAGCCGTCGAAGCGTCCCTCAACTGTCTTACGGCGGCGCGGTCAGTCTACCGGGTCTTGGACTTCGTAACAACTTTGTGACATGCGGTACGCGGGATCTCCGGATTTTGCGAGAAACCGCAGTTTATGAGGGGTCGCTGGCAGACGCGTTCGCAACTGCCAATCGCGGCCAGCCAGCAGCGCTGAGATCCCGAGCGCCGCGGCAATCGTCAGCAGACCGCCGAGGATGTCGAGAACGAAGTGGTTGCCCGTCGCCAGCACCGCCACAGCGGTCAGGCAGGGATAGAGGACGGCGAGCGCTCTGGCCCACACTCGCTGTGTGAGCCGCCAAACCGCCACCGTGCACCACACCGCCCACGCCATGTGCAGCGACGGCATCGCTGCCAGCTCATTGGCGTGCGAGGCCAGCGCCCCCGTGTGCCATGAGCCGATCGCCCCGGTTGCGGCGACGACGTCCGTGAAGCCGGGAAGCATCCGCGGCGGAGCCACCGGATAGCGCCAGAAGACGATGAACGCCAGCATGTTGACCAGCACGAGCGAGTTGCGCAACGGTCGATAGATGTCCGCTCGCCGCCACCACAGCCACCCGAGCAGCGAGAGAGTGACCACGAAGTGGGCGTTGTCGTAGTAGTCCGACAGCGCCAGTCCAAGCGAGTGGTGACCGGCGAGCCAGCGGTCGAGCGAGCGCTCGGGGTCGATGCCGAGTGTCTGCTCGAGGTGCAGCACGGCACGCGCGTGCCCGAGCGCGATTCCCAAGCGCAGCGGGGCTAGGTTCGTGATCGCGTCGTACAGCCACAAAACCCATGCGATCGCCAGCACCTCCACCCACCAGCGGGTGCGTGGGGCTGAGATGCGATGCGTCGCCTGCAGCGAGGGAACTGCGCCGACCGCCGCCCCCCCGGGCTCAATCGAAACCGCGGTGTCCAAGGGAACGATCTTATCTGCCGAGCACGATGGGTCTCGGGAAGGCGGCAACCCTCTCTCCCCGCCGCTGCTGTCACACCACGGCGTTACGGCAGCGCCGCCAGGTGACAGTCCTAGCTCGCGGGCAACATTCTCTCCTTGACTACTGTCCCACCATGGCCATACAGAGTCGTCACCGTGTGCACCACTCCCACTACGACTTAGGGAAACACGGGCTGCAACCCGCGCTCCGAGAGTGTCTGAAGGACGCGCGGGAGCGCAGCGACGGTGCGCTGCCATGAGCCAGGCGAGGAGTAGTCGTCGGCGTCGTGCAACAGCAGCACCGACCCGTCGCTCGCGCCTGCCGTGACGAGCTCGGCGATCGATTCGGGCGTGGCGCGGGCCTCCCAGTCGCGCCCCCACTGACTCCACAACAGCGTGCGCCACCCGAACCGCTGCGCCAGTCGCAGAGCGGAGGCGTTGAGCACACCGTAGGGCGGCCTGTAAAGCGTCGGCGAACGTTCTGTGTCGTCCTCGATGATCGCCCTGGCACGTGCGATGTCGTCGCGCACCTGGGACGGCGTCAGGCGGAGCAGATTGCGGTGGCGGTGGCAGTGCAATGCGATCTCATGGCCCCGATCGACGATCTCACGCCCCAGGCCGGGGTTGCGCTCGAGTTGCTCGCCGACAAGGAAGAAAGTGGCCGTGACCTGCTCGCGGGCGAGCAGATCGAGCACCGCTGGGGTCCCCTGGGCATGGGGCCCGTCGTCGAAGGTCAGCGCGTATCCGCTTCCGTCGGCGGTGCGATCCTCGATGCCCAAGGGCGCGCGCAGCGGCGCCCAGGCCCCGGCGAGCGCCGGCAGCATGTAGCCGGCGACGGCGGCAACTCCCATCGCACCCGCGATTGCGGCGCCTGGAGTGCGATGATCGTCTGTAGACATGGTCGATCTGGTGCTGGGAATCGGGGCGGCGGTTGGGGCGTCGACCCTGTACAGCCTAGGGATCGCCCTGCAGGCGATGGACGCCAAGCAGGCTCCGCACGAGGAGCACCTGCGCCTGGCGCTCGTCTGGGGGCTCATCAGACGTGCGCGCTGGCTGCTGGGGACCGGCCTCTCGATCCTCGGCTGGCCCCTGCAGGTCGTGGCTTTGCTGCTGGCTCCCCTGGTTGTGGTACAGCCGGCGCTGGCGGCCGGCTTGCTGGTGCTGATGTTCCTCGCACAGCGGATGCTGGGCGAGCATGCAGGCCGCTATGAGTACTTCGCGATGGGCGCCATCGTCCTCGGGGTGGTTGGCGCCGGCGTGTTCGCACCTGCGCGCAGCACCACTCACACCTCAGAGGAGCTCACGATCACGCTGGTTCTCGTGGGCTTGGGGCTCGCGAGCCTCCTGCCGTACCTGTTGCGCGCTCTCGGGCACTCCCGTGCGGAGATCACGATGATCGGCGCGGGTCTGGCGTTTGGCTGGAGTGGCGTGGCCACAAAGCTCGCATCCGATGACCTCTCATCCCACCACCTCCTGCCGGCCGCATTGTGGGCACTTTCTACTGCCGCCGCGTCCGGGGTGGGGGTGTTGAGCGAGATGAGCGCCTTGCAGTCACGCCCGGCGATCCAGGTGGCGCCGGTGGTGTTCGTGACCCAGACAGGAGTGCCCGTGGTACTGGCGCCACTGCTGCTCGGCGAGCACTTCGGAGACACGCCGCTGAGCGGCGTGCCGTTGTCGGCCTCGCTGCTGCTGCTCGTGGTCGGCGCTGCGTTGCTGGCGCGCTCACCGTTGCTGCTCGCTCTGATGGCCGGTCAGCGCAAGAGCGACACGAGCGGCTCTGCACCGAGCCTCTCTGAGCCCAACCACGAGATGACGCGCTCCAGTCCCGCGACCGACGATGCAGACCCGTCGAGGTCGACGACCAGCACATCGCCGGCGCGCATCGGGCGCTGAGGCAGCGGCCCTGTTGCGCTGATGCGCACCCTGCCGCGCACAGGCGTGGCACCTGCCGTACGCGCCAGCACGAGCTGCCCTACGGACAGTCCGCCACGCGGCTGCAAGAAGTAGAACCGGTGGTGCAGCCCAAGTGCGTGTGCCTGCGAGCGCAGCGTGCCACGCGTCCGCACCCAGCGCAAGAGCTTCGAGCCGGGCACTTCCGGGAGCAGCTCATCGCCCAGCGCGTGCACGGTGGCAACGCGTTGGGTGCTCGGCACTCCGGCGTCGTCGGCCAACGTCACATGGATGCCCTTGGCCGCAAGCTCGGCTGCGACGGCCGGCAGATCGCGAGCAGGGGCGTGCACGATAAGACCGACGTCAGGCTGGGCTGTGTTCACATGGACGAGCGTGTCCACGTCGAGCACCTTGGCGGCCAGCGCGCTCACCTCGTCGGTCGACATCATCCACGAGCCGATTCCCAAAAGCAGTACCAGTTGGGTGGCCAGCGCAGCCATGCGCAGCCTCCACAGCGGGATCGGGCGCACCCGCCGCGGCGCTTTCAATACCGCGTCCACAGCCGTGGGGCCATCCTCGGCGCCAGACGGGAGAGCAGATGCCCCCTGCCGTCGCCGATCGTCGGTCACGAAGGTCGCACGCACGTGTTCGCGCAGCTCGTCTGTATCGTTGGCAAGCCGCAGCAGGTCGAGCGCCGCCATCGCCTGGGTGTTCAAGCGGGCATGACCCACAGGCAGTCCGTAGGAGACAACAGGTGTACCAGCGGCCTTGGCCTCCAGGCACGTGACCCCGCCGGTCGAGTGCACAAGCACATCAGCCGCCGCCAGCAGATTGGGCATCTGATCTGTGAACCCATACACGTGCACACGCGGCATGTCCGCGAAGTTGGCGCGCAGCTTCTCCGCCAGCTGGTCGTTACGACCGGCCAGGCACACGATCGAGGAGACCTCGGGAACCATCGTGAACTCCTTCACCGCGCCCGCGATGTCGCCCACGCCCCAGCCACCGCCCGAGACGACCACCATCCGACCCTCCTCGGGCAACCCCAGTGCACGTCGCGACTCCATCGGACAGCGGGGCTGTAGGAACTCGGCCGATATGAGCGGGCGCACCAACTGCACACTCCCCCGTCCGGCGATCCGCTCCACCGAGTGCATCGACTCGCCGTACATCACAAGGTGGGTGTCAATGCCGGGCTGAGCCCAGAAGAACAGACCAGTCAGGTCGGTGATGGTGGCCACCGTCGGGCAGCTCACCACACCCGTGCGCCTTAGCCGTGCCAGCACAACCGTTACAGCCGGATAGGTCGACACGATCACGTCGGGCTCATGCTCGGCGATCTCGCGTGCCAGCGGACGCGACCCCAGCGTGCACAAGAGGCGCCGCGCCAGCAGGCGAACCGGCAAGACGTGCTCGAGCAGCCAGTAGACGATCGTGTACGTCCACGGGAAGAAGCGCAACTGCACCCGGTATCCGTCCTCGACCACCGGGCGCAGCAGCGGCCCCATTGCCGCCAGCCCATCAATGACCGTGACCTCAGCCGCCTCGGGCGCCTCCTCTATCTGCTGGGCGAGGGCGCGGGCAGCCGCCGCGTGTCCCTCACCGACATCTGCGGAGAGAATCAGGACGCGATTGGGACCGGTGGTCCGGTGCGGGCGGCGTTTAGGGTTACGGCGTGGCATGTGAGAGGTGAGCGCGCCGAAACTCGGACGCCTCGAAGGAGCACACATCCGCGCTGGGGGCCCCAGCGGACGCAGCTATGTGGACAGGGTACTGATCTGACGGCAGACTTGCAGGTGAGCCAGACGTAACAATGAGCCGCATGCAGGTCACCACCCCCATACCCCACAGGCTCGCCAAAGGCACAGCGCCCGCCTGGAGAGGGCGCGGCGAGAAGGCCGCCGGTCAGAGCCGGCTGGCGGCTGTTCTCGGCGCACTCGGACTGCTGGGCGTCCTCGTGAGCGTCCTTTTGGTGAGCGCGGGAGCGGCGGGAGCGCCCTCGCAGTATGTCCCCGCCCGGATCGGGGGCTGGCCGGGCTGGCTAAGCGGACCGCTGTCGGGACTCGGGCTGAGCCTCTCAAGCGGCAGCTTCCAGGTGCTGATGCTCGTGATGTGCGCGAGCTACCTGCTCGTCATCGCCACCGCGCGGGCGCTGCCTGCGGCTGTGCTCGCCGGCGCAATCGTACTCGCACATGTGTTCCTACTGATTGGGCCTCCGCTGATCTCCCAAGACGTCTTTGGATATCTGGCCTTCGCTCGCATGGGCGCCCTGCACGGCCTCGATCCCTACACCCATGTGGCCGCCGAAGCCTTCACGGATCCCTCCTATTCGTTTATCGGCTGGCCCTTTCAGCACTCCCCCTATGGCCCGCTGTTCACGCTGGCCAGCTACACAGTCGTCCCCCTGGGTCTCGCCGGGGGGCTGTGGGCGTTGAAGGCGCTGGCCATGATCTCGAGCCTCGCAGCGGTCGCCTTGATCGCACGCACGGCAGCACGGCTCGGGCACTCGGCTCGTTGGGCAGGCGCATTCGTGGGGCTCAATCCGGTGCTGCTCGTACTGGCAGTCGGCGGTGCGCACAACGACACGCTCGTGCTGTGCGCCCTGGCGCTCACCCTGATGGTGACTGCGGGCTCTACCCCGAACCTGTGCGCCGGTACGGGCGCGCTCGTGGCGGGTGTAGGCGTGAAGCTGACCGCGGGCCTGCTGCTGCCGTTCCTCGTCCTGTCCCCCCCGGCCTGGCGTGAGCGCTGGAAGACGGCGGCGGCCGCAGCGCTCAGCCTGCTGGCGCTTGTGGCCGTTGGCGTCGTCGGCTTCGGCGTGCACGCGCTCGGCTTCCTGGGAGCCGTCGGCGAGCAGCAGCAGCTTGTGGCCACCCACAGCATCCCCGCCGAGACTGCGCGGCTGGTGGGCTTGAGCGGCACGCCCGCTTGGTGGCGGCATCTCTTCATCACCGGCTTCCTGCTCGCGCTGGCCGCCTGTCTATGGCGCACCGTCCGCGGAGCCGACTGGCGCGTGAGCGCCGGCTGGGCCACGCTGGCACTGCTGATCTCCACAGCGTGGCTGCTGCCGTGGTATGGAATCTGGCTGCTGCCGCTAGCGGCCGTCAGCAACGATCGGCGCCTGCGTGCCGCCACGCTGCTGTTCTGCGCCTATGCCGTGCTCATCCACCTGCAGCTCGCCGACCCGCTCCTGAGCCCCGGCAGGACCAGGTTCGTCCACCACCTGCACATCGGAGTGCCCGGTCTGCGACACCGCCTGGAACTCACCGGTTTCCAGATCCTTGGCCACGTGCACAGCGATCTCCGCTGGTGAAGCATCCGGGCGCAGCAGCCGCAGGCGCATGGCATCAAGACGCCTGAACTTGAGGATCTCGAGAACGTAGACCAGATACACGCTGGCGGCCGCCACCAGCAGGCCAAGACCGAGCATCACCAGCGACCAGCCCGTGTGCAGATGGCCTTTGTGGTCGCTGTAGGGAACGAAGCGCAGGGCCAGCGCGAGGCCGGCCAGCATCAGCGTCCACGCATACAGGTAGGCGATCGTGCGCCTGCTCGAGAACCCTATGCGGGCCATGCGGTGGTGGAAGTGCTCGCTGTCGGGACGGTAGATCGGCTGCTTGTACTTCAGCCGCTTGAGCACCACGAAGGTCGTATCCAGGAACGGGACCGCAAGCAGGATCAGCGGAAGCACGAACGACACCACGGCCTCCGTCTTTACGGCTGCCTCGACGGTTATCACGCCCATGAGCAGGCCGAGCAGGTTCGCGCCGCAGTCGCCCATGAAGCTCGATGCGGGCGGGAAGTTGAACAGCAGGAAGCCGAGCGCAGCCCCAGCCGTGAGCGCCGCAAGCACACCCGGCTGCTGGCGACTGAGGTCAAACGCGATTACCGCCATGGTCGCGGCGAGGATCACGCACACGCCTGCCGCCAACCCATCGACGCCGTCGGAGAAGTTGACCACGTTCATCATCAGCACCAGGCCGATAACCGTCAGCACGGGTCCCGCGTTGGTGACGCCGGCGTTGGGGAAGCTGAGGCGCCCCACAAACGGCAGCGTGATCGCCTTCACCGCCACGCCGTAATGGACGACGATCACCGCCGCGAGTATCTGCCCGACGAGCTTGACCGCAGGATGCAGCTCGAAGCGATCGTCAACGGCACCTACGAGCGTGATCACGCCCGCCGCGACGAGCACGCCCTCCCACAGGTTGTGCTGCTTGAAGTAGCTCGCCGGAAGCCATATCAGGCCCGCCACAAGGACCCCCGCGAAGATCGCCAAGCCGCCCAGAAGCGGCGTCGGCCGCTCGGAGAGGCCGCGGTCGCGCGGTTCGTCGATCGCCCCGATGAGCCGCGCCAGGCGCATCGTTAGCGGGGTCAGCAACGCGGTCACTGCCGCTGCGACCAGGAACGCGTAAAGCGCGTCAAGCTCGTTCGGGTGCGCCATCGACTAGCGCACAGCATCGCATGTGCGGGGGTCGACTGTGCGGGTAGGCGGTGAGCCGCTGTTTACACGGTTGCAGGCGCGGCCAGGCTCTCGTAGAGCGGATAGCGCTCCACGATGGCGCCGACGCGCTCAGCCAGCTCGCCGGAGCGCGAGTCGTATTCCTCGGTCAGAGCCACTGCAAGGATCTGCCCCAGCTCGACGAAGTCCTCGTGCTGAAGACCACGGGTCGCGAGAGCAGGTGTTCCAATGCGCAGGCCCGAGGCCTCCATCGGCGGGCGCGGATCGAACGGCACGGCGTTGCGGTTGACGGTGATCTGGATCTCATGCAGGCGGTCCTCGGCCTGTTTGCCGCTGAGCTCCGGCTGGGCGTCACGCAGGTCGACCAGAATCAGGTGCACGTCGGTGCCTCCACTCAGCACCTTGATGCCATGGCCGGCGCGCAGGAGCTCATCGGCGAGCGCTCTGGCTCCGTCCACGGTACGGCGCTGGCGCTCGGCGAACAGCTCGCTGGCGGCGATCTTGAACGTAACGGCCTTGGCCGCAATCACGTGCTCGAGCGGACCGCCCTGCTGACCCGGAAATACGGCCGAGTCGATCTTCTTGGCGTGCTCCTGCTTGCACATGATCACGCCCGCGCGAGGACCGCCGAGTGTCTTGTGGGTGGTCGTCGTGACAACGTCTGCGCCGTGGTCGAAGGGACTTGGATGGAGTCCCGCC
>JASLDD010000161.1 GCA_030151725.1 Solirubrobacteraceae bacterium | reverse complement strand
AGTCCTTAATCGAGCCCCCGACCGTCGACAGCCGCTAGGGCCGCTCAGCTCAGCCGGTAACCCACACCCCACACATTGATGACCCAGCGTCTGGAGTCGTGCACGGCGAGCTTGCTTCGCAGACGGCTGGCATGGCTGTCAAGCGTTCTTGTAGATCCACTTGAGCGGTAGCCCCACACCGCCCGCATAAGCTCCTCTCTCGCAAATACACGCTCGGGCTCACGCGCGAGAGCGACCAACAGCTCAAACTCCATACGGCGCAGAATGACCTCGCAAGCGTTCAGGCTGACCTGGCGGTTGCGAAGATCGATCGCGAGCGGACCGACGTTCAGGATGTTGGGCGTGTCGGGGAGAGCGGTAGCGGTGCGTCTCAGGATGGCCCTCACGCGCGCCCTCAACTCGAGATAGGCAGCAGGCTTTGCGAGGAAGTCATCGGCGCCGGCCTCGAAGGCCCTGAGTACCTCGAGTTGCTGAGCGCCGGAGCCGAGCACGATGGCGGGTAGCGACCTGTCCCATGCGGCGTCCGGCGCCTGCGCCAGCCGAATCTCCTCCAGCAAGCTCAGCGTCCCCCGATTGGTCTCGAGATCGCCGAGCAGAGCTAGCTTGGGAGCGCTCTCCCGGGCCAGTATGCGGGCATGCTTAGCGCTTCGTGCGAGCTCCACTGCATAGCCGTCGGCGAGCAACTGCTCGGCGATTGCCGATCCGAGGTTCCGATCGAACTCGACAACGAGGATCGGGCCCTCCGGGCGGGTGTCCATCAGGCTTCCACCTCGCGCGGGCTGATCCCCAGACCCCGTCGAGCGATCAGGCCAAGAACATCGCTATGGATCCACGGAGTGCTCCTTTGGGTCGCCCCGTCGGGCAACAGTCCGAGGCGCCGCGCCAGCCAGCTGGTCTCACCGCTTTCGTTCCCCTTGGAGTCGCGCTTGATTCGCCCACAGCGGGTCGCGATCTCGCTCATGCTGAGGCCCTCCCGCTCCATTGCAGCGAGCACTCGTTCGCGCAACTTGCGGTTGAGCACTATTGGGCTCTCTTGGATGCGGACGAGCTCAGCCGCCAGGACGGCTGTGGAGACGGAGTGATCATCTCGATAAATGGAGAGCGCGGTGTGGGTGAGCGCGAGCGCCGGCTCGTAGCTCTCCAGGGCGGCAATGACGTCGCGGAGGCTCAGCGGCTCGACCGAGCCCTGCATCTCCGCGGGCTTGGCACGACACCACCGCAGATGCGGGATCAACGTACGAACATCCACGGGGCGCAGCGCGTAGGCGCGCCCGGGAGAATCGATCAGCACTTCGTCCCGCCCCGTGAAGGCAGAGCCTGCGCACATACCTTCAGCTGCCCCATCGATTGGAGCGCAAAGATCCTCGAATGTGATCGCGCGACAGCGTCGTCCTCGGTGGCGATGATCGAGCAGGTAGTGGCTGCAAACCAGCTCGGCGTTCTCGATGGGCTCATCGGCTGAGAGGTGCGCGAGCAGTCGCGCGTCGCCAGCAGTTCCGGCATCGCGATCAAGGACCAAAATCGTCCCGCCGGCGCCCTGTCGGGAGACCACCTCGCGCAGCTGCCCTGACTCGGTATAGCTGGCGAGTCGACGGGTGCGGCTGTGGCGGACGGGAATGTCGGAGTGAAGCGACTGCGCAGTGCGAGCCGTGAGAGGGTGCCTGCTCTTGAAACCGTGGCCAGTGGAACTTCGAGGCGCGGTGGGCGTCTGGGAGAGAGTGCTCTGCATGGTCTACCTCCAGGCTGGTGGTCGCTGACGGTCGGTTGCTGGTCTGCTGACAGAGCCGACCGGGATGCCGTGATTGACCACTTAGATGTGGAGACAGCGAACAAACAGGCTGCTGAGACCCCTTACAGGGGTCTCAAGAACGGGTTTGAGGGCAGCACCAAGAGAACGGCTTGGCGCGAAGGCGCTCATTGCGTCCAGGGTGGCGAGATCTCAGCGCACCGTGGGTGCGGTGCTCAGATCTTTCATTGGGTGGCTTTGCCCGCTGCGGGGCGCGAAGCCTGTGGAAGACGGCTAGGGGTATGAAAGGAAGTGGAGCTCAAGCGTATCCAGCGGTGCTGCCGGCTGGTAAGCCGCAGGCTCCTCAGCCCAGCTGGACCTGCATTTACCTTATGTGCGATGCGCAGTTTGGCTCTGGAATGCGCCAATTGGAGGTGATGTCTTGCAGTTGGGCTCTCTGCGAGGCCCACAGGAGACTGCACGCGATGAGCCGTGAAGGGGGTGGCAAATGCGTCGAGGGACACGTGATTTGCATATGCCGTCAGGCAATTTCATGGCGGCTCACGCGCCGGGAAGCTCGCGGAGCACGATATCCGTCTCACGGGCGCATGGATCGCCGTGGGCTGCCAGCACGCGCACTGCGGGAGGCAGCGGGAGTAGTCCATAGGTGAGCAGGATCCCCTCGTGCACGTCTCGCTCGGCGGCAAACAGAATTTGCTGGCGGCCGTTGTACTCCCAGTCGAAGGGATACTCGCCGGCATATGCACGACATGCGCAGATGACGGCGTCTGCACTTCGCGCGCACTCTCTGGCCCGTGCGCGATCGCGGCACAAGTAGACGACTATGGGCTGTGCAAGCGCGCGGCGCCCATAGCGCTTGGTCAGGGCCGACCAGCCGGTGAGGAAGTGGTCATAGCGCTCGAGCTTTGCCACGGCCTGCGGGACGTCCAGACGGTCATCGCGCTCGACGATCAGATCGATCCCACTGGAGAGCTCTATGCGCGCATCGGGACGGAGGCTCTCAAAGCGTTCCACCTCCTCTCTGTGCCCGGCGGCGTTGGTTCTGAGGAAATCGTGCGGCGTGCGCCCGCCCGCCAAACGCAGGTCTCCGGGCCCAAGCGGGGTGCGCCCCTGAGCGCTCGACCGCTGGGGAGCCGGCAGAGCTGCCTCCTCTAGACCACGCAGCGTGACTGGAGAGTCAAGGTGGGATGCAAACGCGAGTACCCAGCCGGCGATGTGCAGGTCGTGGCGAGCCTGTCTCAGTCCCTGTCGAGCGTTGGGGACGCCGAGGCGAGCAGTTCCGACATCGCTCGACTCGACGGAGTCAGCCACAACCAGGGACTGCAGGCCCTGCGAGGTGATTGCGTAACCCATCGGCACGCCACCTCCATCGCGACGGTGAAACTGGAAGCGCTCCACCAACCCGGCGTCGGCGAGTCGCTTGAGGCGACGCTGAGTGGTGGTGGGGGCGCGCTGAGGATTGATGCGACGATGGATCTGGCTGCTGAGCACATGCCTGAGGGATGCGATCAGGGAGAGGATCTCGAGATCGATCTGGTCGGGCTCGAGGACGCGCGGTGACGCTGACCGCGGGGCCTGGCGCACAGACTGCGCGCGGTCGAGGTCGACCAGCTCGCGGTAGCCCTCGGCGGTATTAGGAGGCAGCGGCGGCGCAGATGCAAGTGATGGGAGCAGCGTAAGGGATGCACCGACCCCATCACGGTCGCTGTTGGATGGCACGACCGCTGGAGTCGTTGAAGGGTCGACAGCTCGCTCCCAATGCGGCTGTCGTAGATCGGTTCGGTGACGCCCGCCGCGGCGATGCTGGGCAGCAGCGTGCAATGCCAACTGCGAGCGATCGACCCGGAGGGGCAGCGTCTGCGCGATGAACGGCGATTGGCGTCCCGCGGGGGTACTCCAGCTCGCGATTGCATGGTGCTTAGGCAGGTGCAAGCGTACGTCGGGCCGCCCTAGGCTTGAGAGGTTGCCGATACCGGGGCGCACGGTGTCGGAGAACTCGGCCATGGTGAGAGCCACAGCCGCGCGCGCGTCTTGTGCGGAGGAAGTGGCGAAGTAGACGCGGTGAGCGAACAGGGCATCGAGCTGGTCGCGCACGTCGCGGTCGATCCACTGCGCATCGGTCTGCCAGCAGGCGACGGTCTCGAGGCCGGCGGATCTCTTCAAGGCCATGGTTTCGGCAAAGCCACGATTGATGACGAGCGGCGCCTCATCGATCTTGAGCGCGACTGCCACCCGTTGCTCGAGTGGAACGAGATCCTGTTGCCGGGCAAGCGCGGCATCGAGCATGCCGACGAGCAGTTGCATGAGGACTGAGGTGTTGCCGGCACCCATCGCACCCAGCGCGCCCTTGACAACGAGCACCTCCTGCTGGGCGATCACACGGTCGAAGTCAACAGTCAGGGAGCTGTTGAGGAGCACCCGCTTGATGGAAGCCGAATTTAGGAGGCGTGCGAGCTTGTTTACGGGAGCATCGAGCTTGGCCGTAGTTGTGCTGCGTGCATCGGCGAGTTGGGCAGAGAGCTCAGCTGTGAAAAACTCGGATATCTCCTTGAACTCTGGGAGAGCCCTGATCTTGGCTCCCACGCTGCTGCGGTAGGCGTAGCCCTCCTCGCCGACGGAGAGCAGGCGTGCGGCGTCCCAAAGCGAGGCAGAGCGATCGTAGGCGAGCACGGCGATGATCGCGTTGCGCAGATATCGATCTGAGGATGCGCGAATGTCGGCGTCTGTGAACAGGTTCTTCAGAGCAGCCACCACGTAGTCGGCGATGACGTCTGCCGGGGCGTCGACGGAGAGCGGATTGAAGCCGCAGGTGGGATTGGAGAAATCGAGCAGCGTGCAGGTCCGATCGCCCGGCACGACGCTCAGGGCGGCCTCAGCCGCGTCCCCCTTTGGATCGAGCACGATTAGCGCACACCGCTCACGCTGCACGTCCTCGGCGACTGTGGCCACGAGATAGCTGGACTTGCCCTGCTCGACTGTCCCGGGCACTGCGGTGTTCTGCCGTCGCATCGAAACATGAATTGAGACCGGGCCGTGCGCGTCACGAAGGGTCCCAGCGCCATCTTGAGGGCGGAGGATCGCGGGGGGTGCAGGAGCGAGCGGCACGCTGGAGCGCTCGAAGGGCACCGTCGTGTAGCCCATGGACGGCAACTGCCACAGAGAGGGCAGCTCTGTGGCAGCAAAGACGCCCTTGCGAAATGGCGGCAGCGGATTGCCCTCGCCTCGCTGCACTCGACGTCGGTAGAGACCAAGGACCCCGTGGCGCACCATAGTGCCGCGCTCCACGAGTCGATTCTCAGCTGCTTCGACGCGGAGCTCTGAGGCCACCCGCTCACATATGACGCGGGTTGCAGCGACCACCCGCAGATCCACGAAGAAGAGTGGCCGGTGCTGGATGTCCAGGCCGCCGCGAAGCTCGGCATCCTGCACCATCGAGCGATCACGGGGCAGTAGGTGCTCGCGACGGTCGCGCGAGATCTGCGCCTCGCGTGCCTTGAAAAGGTGCCTTGCGAAGCTCTCGAATGCGGCGGCTGTCGGCGTGAGGGCGAGCTGCACGAAGACAGGTGCGCCGCTTGCAGCCATCGTTGTGAGCAAGCGGTTCATGGGCGGCTCGGGATCGCGCTCAAAGCGTGGCATCGGCTTGCCGCGCCTGATGAACTCGTGCTGCTTCTTAAGGCGTAGGACTTGCGGTGGCGCTCCCAGTGAGTGCTGCGCCCGGGAGGCGCGGCAATTTGGGTAGGCCGTCTGTAGAGCGGCCTGAATCATCGACTCGGATCCCAGTGGGCAACTGACGGCCAACCATGCCCGGCCATCGTCGGAGTGATGGACCTCGAGCGCTACTGAGGGCTGACCGAGCAGCAGGCGCCGCCACCAGCGCCGCAAAAGGCGCTTGTGCAGCGCTTCGAACATCCTCACCAGGTCCTCCCAGGACGCCTGATCGGTGCGATAAGCGTTGACCTCCAGACGTATATAACGGCGCCGGTTTCGCATGGCCAGGCGCCAGCTGACCAGCAGCGACGTGGCTACGCCGAAGGCGATGGCAAGCACGAGCAGAGCTCCCAGCCCGAGCACCGGCGCCCAATGGAGCGCGGCAGAAACCTCGTGCCGGATCGCGTCTGCGACCGCACGAGGGCTCAGATGAAAAGCCGCGGGCCTACCGCGGAGAACCCTCCCTGGACCGCCCGCCAGCAGCCACGCCAACACGCCGAAGCCCACGAACGCGGCGAGCACGTCGAGCATCCGCCAGAGAAGGAAGCGAAGCACCTCATCGCCGTCTCCGACGGCGATGAACTCAGCGGGACGCGATCAGACGCGCGGGGCAAGCAGATGGACGTTGCGCCGCCGGACGACCGATGGTGGAACCGTCGCGGCGACGCGCATAGGGCTGTCCATGACTCAGCGCGGGCGTGTGGCCCTCTCGACCTGTGCCCCACGAGGCGTGAGATGCCACGCATTTGCGGCTCCCTTCTCCTGGCCCTCGCCTCGGTTCTCGACGAGTTTCAACCGCGCCAGCCTGTTGAGGAGCTTCGAGATCTGACCCTGGTCGACGATGCCAGAGCCTTCGGCGATCTCGCGGTTGCTCGCCCCGGGGTGCTCTGCGATCACCATCAGCACGCGCACCGTCCTGTAGGTGAGGCGCATGTTGAGGCCTTCGAGCGGATCTCTCGACCTCGATTGCCCGCGCGGAGTCCTCTCTTTGGCCACGTCGACAGCCGGACGCCCCATTTCTCGGCTGGCCGCTCTTGCTCCCAGATAAGGCAGCACGATCATGCTCATCAGCGGTCCCAGCAGGTCGGTCAGTGGGTCATCGCCTTCTTCGAGGAGGCGGGTGTGTAGCACCGCGAAGACTCCTCCAACGATGCCTTCGGCGGTCACGGCGGGAGGTTCGCGAGTGGTGTTGGTGAGGTAGCGACCCTGGTCTATGACAACCGCAATTTCGTCCAGCACCTGACCGCGCCGCTCGAGCACCTTTTCCCCGGCAGCCATCGCCTCAACTATGCAGAGCTTGGCCAACCCCGGCTCTTCGTCCATGAACACGAGCAGTCGCGCCAATGCCGAACGAACCCCCTCCCGCCAGACGCTCTCGCGCTCATAGGCCTCACGAGCAATCAGAGTGGCCTGTGAAAGCGCCTGCTCGAAGGCCGCCAGGAAGCAGTCCTCGCGATCAGCAAAGACGTCGTAGAAGGTCTTGCGCGAGACCCTTGCCCGGCTGATCACTTGCGCCACGGTCATCCGGGCATAGCCGACTTCCTCGACCGCGTCGACCGCTGCGGCCAACATTCGACTGCGTTGAATCTCCGTCACCTGCCCCCGGGGGAGCCCGTTAGGGCCGGGGCGCAGCCTTGGAGTCACGGCACGTGTCTTGTACATGAATGCCATCTCTTTCCCGCCTAATCGTCCGTTTCGCCAGTATATGTGGGGCACCCCGGGCCGAGCGAGACAGGGAACCCGCGAGGACCAGGCGCGCGCACAGGACCAATGCCCGCGCGCGCGTGCCCTAAAGATTCGTACCTATGGACGCCTAAGTCGAGGCGTGTCTCCGACTTTTTTCCGTTAGTTCGAATACTGAGACGAGCGTTCGAGTGGACAACAGCGGCGGCTCGATCGTCATGGGGGTCGCAGAATGCCACGCCGCGCTCTGATCTCAAGCGCCTAAAGCTGCAGGCTTAGAGCGCCGAAGCAATCGCGTGCTCCAATCCGCAAAACCCTCTGCTGCGCGCTGGTGATGGACGTCATGGTTGTGCCTGCCTTTTTGGCTGCGCGGCAAGCGGAGCTCCGTATCGACAGCCGCGCAGGCTGGAGTGGTTGGGGAAGTAGTCGAACAGCTCAAAGAAGAAGACGACCGGGTTGATCCGAGGAACTGGCCCCGCTGCGCCAAGCTCGCCAGGAACAGCCCGAACAGGCGGAGTACAGCCCGCAGGCGGAGTACAGCCCGGAAACCGAATGACGCGAACGACGCTAGGCGCCCCCCACGAGGCCTGGCAGAGATCTCGCTTCGCTGCCAGCCGGTCCCCCACCGGTACCACCAGCCTCAAAAACAAGAAAAACCCGTAAGTACGGGGCTTTTCGGGATACCGCTACCGGGATTCGAACCCGGGTTTCCGCCATGAGAGGGCGGCGTCCTAGTCCCCTGGACGATAGCGGCGCGCTTCGTGCTCGACCCGAGGCTAGCAAAATGCTCGCGTCTCGATACATCAGGTCGAAGTCGAGCGATGCCCTGACGGGCCCCACGCAATGGCCCGTCCCCCGCGCTTGACCACGTTGCGATATCTTCGCCCCTCCCCATCAGCATGCGGATGTGGCGGAATTGGTAGACGCGCACGGTTCAGGT
Source organism: Solirubrobacteraceae bacterium (assembly GCA_030151725.1). GTDB lineage: Bacteria > Actinomycetota > Thermoleophilia > Solirubrobacterales > Solirubrobacteraceae > Palsa-744. The sequence goes on along the minus strand of JASLDD010000161.1, from coordinate 495 downwards.
CCGTGTCTGGGAAACCAGGTGGAGGTTCGAGTCCTCTCATCCGCATTCCTTAATGCCCTGCACGTGAGCAGGTCTGAGAGCAACAGGCGGAGACCTGGCAAGTCGTTTCAGCGCTTCTTTCTTGACGGCGCCAACCCGCGAGCATCCGGGTCCGAGATAGATCAGCGAAGACATGATCTGTCGGGGCGTTCGCCTCCGCCCGACCCAACCTACAAGGCTCCAATGTGCGCTGAACGCGGCATCGGGCCAACATCGGTTCAGCAGAAACTACTGAGCCGTTCGGTCTACACTGACCCTAGTGATTCCATTTGCTGGATGACTGTCTGTGCTTGGACTGGATGTAAAGAGCCGACTTGGTCGTGCCCAACTCCTCAGGTACGTCTTAGGTGAGGCTTCGTCACCAACTCGCCAGAAAGATCTCAGATGTCCGGCCGCGTGCCGACTCCCATAGCTACTCGACACCGGGTAATTTCGCTCGAGGGCACCAGTAACTCC
>JASLDD010000160.1 GCA_030151725.1 Solirubrobacteraceae bacterium | reverse complement strand
GCGGATCGAGAGGTTGGGCCGCCGTGGCAAGTACCTGCTGTGGATGCTGGAGGACGAGGTGTTCCTGGCGCAGCACCTGCGGATGACGGGGGCAGTGCTGGCGGACGCAGATCCCGAGCCGCCGCACACGCGGGTGCGGATTCGCCTGGGCCCGCTTCAGGGGCAGCGAACGGGCAGGCGCCTGGCGATCGTGGACCCGCGCCGCTTTGGCACGGGCGAGCTGCTGCTGGGGGAGAGTGCGATGGAGGTGTTCTTTGCGGCGCGGCTGGGTCTCGAGCCGTTCGATGAGCTGTTCACGGCGGAGCATCTGCGGGAGGTGGCGAAGGGCAGGAGCGCTCCGATCAAGGCGCTGCTGCTGGACCAGCGCAGGATCGCGGGGGTGGGCAACATCTATGCCGATGAGGCTCTGTTCCGGGCGGGTATCCATCCTCTGCGGGCGGCGGGGAAGTTGACGGCGGCGCAGCATGTGAGGCTGCGCGAGACGGTTATCGAGGCGCTGAGCGCGGGAATCGATGCGCAGGGGGCGACGATCGATGACTTTCGCCATGTGGATGGCGTGCGGGGCTCCTTCCAGGATCAGTTCCTGGTGCACAGACGCGAGGGCGAGCCGTGCGGAGTGTGCGGCACGACGATCGTGAAGATGGTGGTGGCGGGACGCGGAACCTACGTGTGCGAGACGTGTCAGGCGCGCCCGCGGGTCAGGCGGCGAGCAGCTCGTCCAGACGGCCGCTCTCGGCCGCTGCCTGGACCTCGGTGAAGCCACCGACGAGCTGTCCGCCGATGATCACCTGTGGGAAGGTCATCATGCCGGTTTTCTCAGCCAGCTCGACACGCCCGGCGGGGTCTCTGGAGAGGTTGATCTCCTCGTACTCCACGCCGCGCGATTTCAAGAGCCCCTTGACGCGGGCGCAGAAGGCACAGGGATCTGTCGTATAGACCGTTACCTGGCTCATTACTTCATAAAGTATAGCAACGAGGTTTGACCTCCGCCGGGGGTGGGGTCGGGGCCACAGACCTTCTCTTTCCGCTTGCTGTATAGCCATGGTTGGACAGCAGCGCCCGAGAGAGATGCTGCCAGAGGCGCCGGGTGTATTACCTTTACGGCGGCGAATGCTGTAGCACCATGGCTATACAGCAGGGCAAAAGGGTGGTGTCTCAGTTTGAGGATCGGCCCCATGGGGGCCGTTGCGGGGTCTAGGGTCGCGGGCACCTAACCAAGCGGCCCCGGCGCGGAGGGTAAGTCCGACGCCGGGACCTAGACATAAGGAGGTTGCTCTCCCCATGCCTGATGAGAACCCTAACGAGCCGGACTGGAGCTACCAGGAACGCGAGGCTGTTTACGTGCTCACGGACCCCACGCGCTACCCGCCCATCTGGGCGCTGGCTGACATGGCCCTTGAGTTCAACACGCACGATCCAGCGGCAATCGTGGCGCCGTTGATCCGTGCCGGTCTCATACGCCGCACCAGCGAGGATCTCTTGTTTGCGACCCCGGCTGCCTTCAAGTGGGTCGAAATGGTCGGACACGTGTCCTGACGCTGTTTGCGCCACGTCGCCCGTTCCGGGGCGTGGCGCAATCGACTGTCAAGGGGTCGGCCGATTCAGGACCGCCCCCTTGTCAAGTATCGCCACGTTCCGAGAGACTAGACCGATGTCTCGTTGGGCGGACAGAATCAAGTCGCGACTACCGAGCGGTGGAGACCACGGCAGAGTCGAAGAGCTCATTCCAACCACGATGCCTGGGCTACGGCGCCGGGATGTCCTGAAACACGCATGGGGGCACATTGAGGAGAGTTGGCGCACGGCACTTGCGGGTGCGCTGGTCACAGCCATCTTGCCACCGCTGTACAAGTGGGGGGACATCTACCATTTCAGTCACAGTGGCCTGGATCAAGTGACCAGTGGGGACTGGACGGACTCGATTATCGCTGTAGGTGTCTGGCTCGCGGGAGTCGCGGCTTGGCACCTGCTGTGCGCGCCCATGAGCCACGCCCGCGAGGTCCTTGCGGCCCACCGCGCCCGCCACGCCGAAGAGCTTGAGCAGGTTCGAGTGGAGGCCAGGAGCGAAGGGGAGCCACGCATCGTTCAGCATGTACAGAACCAGTGGGTTCTGTCGCCGGACACCACACCGGAGCAGGCCGCCATGCTGGCTCGGCAAGTGGGGCAGGTGGAGCTAACCCAACCACCCGACCGTCGAACCGGCCCCCCTGATCCTCAAGCAACGGGCGTGGAGGTCGATCACCCGCATGGTGAGTCCGGTGAACATGAGTCTGCCTTGTGACCTAGGGCTGGACACGCCTCCTTCGGTGAGGCATGATCTCGCCCATGTCAGAGCCACCACTCCCCGGCGAGATGCAGCCGAACATCATGATCCCACCCGAGGAGTTCGCGGGCAGGTGGGCGAACGTGGCGCAACTCCAACGTACGCCTCACGAGTTGACGCTCGATTTCATCCGGATCGGTCCTCAAGGCCAGTTCGGCACAGTGGTGGCCAGGATCAACTTTTCGCCGCTGTTGCTGGCCGAACTTGTGGATGTCTTCAACACGGCGTGGCAGCAATACACTGAGGAAGCAGGAATGCCAGGAGAACAGGAGGATCAACATGGCCAATAATGATGAACAGAACCCCTTTGGCGCCGTTCAGGCGCCTCCCGCCGCGATTCCCGTGGTCAGTAGCGGGCCGTTCGTTGTGAGCACCGCGAGCCCGACCGCTAGCCCCAAACCGAGAGCAATGAACGCCTTTTACGCGACGGTTCGCAAAGATCTGGCTACGCGCCAAGCCGAAAAACGACAGCACGGCGGCGACGGCTTTTAGTCGGATGCGGGCGACCCCGCATCCCGGCAGGGTTGGAAACAGGCGCCCCGATCTGGGCGGCTAAGGCGCGCTCCAGCGCGCCTTAGCCGCACGTTTAGCTGACTCGCTGCGCTCTGCTGGAGTCATACCTGCGGCGCGCGCTCGGCCGCCCTTAAGACCGCCTTTGCGGCCAAGATCTGCCATCCGTTCGTTCTTCCCGGCTTCGATCGATACCTCATCGATCTCTCCCGTCGCTAGGTCCACAACCATCTTTGCGAGCTGGTTAGGATCGCGTGGCCGTCTCGGAGCCATAAAGGGATCGTAGCGCTGTCGGCAGAGGTGGGTTTTCCGTCCGACCGCTTACGCATAATGTTCAGTATGAACAGGCTGAGCACCGAGAAGCGCGCCGCCATCCTGGGGACGCTGGTCGAGGGCAATAGCCTCCGCGCAACCACACGCATGGCGGGCTGCTCAATCAACACGGTCTCCAAGCTCCTGTTGGACATCGGCGCCGCCTGCGCTGCCTACCAGGACCGCACGCTGGTCGATCTGCCGTGCAAGACGATCCAGTGCGATGAGATCTGGAGCTTCGTCTACAGCAAGGCCAAGAACGTCCCCGCCGAGCGCAAGGGCGAGTTCGGCGTCGGCGATGTGTGGACGTGGACGGCGATCTGCGCTGACACGAAGCTGGTGCCGTCATGGTTCGTGGGGCAGCGCAACGCCGAAGACGGCTTCCTGTTCATGATGGACCTCAAGTGGCGTCTGCGCGACAGCCACGTCCAGATGACCACAGACGGTCTGCGCGCTTACTCAGCCGCCATCGGCTTCTCCTTCGGCAGCGAAATCGACTGGGCGGTCCTACAGAAGCAGTACGGCAAGGACCAATCCGGGGAACGCCGCTACAGCCCCGCCATCTGCACCGGCATCGACATCGACGTGCGCCGAGGCGACCCCGACCCCTCCAAGATCAGCACCAGCTACGTGGAGCGCCAGAACCTCACGATGCGAATGGGTATGCGTCGCTTCACGCGGCTGACTAACGGCTTCTCAAAGAAGCTCGACAACCACATGGCCGCCATCGCCCTGCACTTCCTCCACTACAACTTCGCCCGGCCGCACAAGACGCTCGCCAACCCCTACCCACGCACCCCCGCCATGGCAGCGGGAATCTCCGATCACGTCTGGAGCCTCACCGAGATCGCCGCCCTACTCGATTGAAACTGAGACACCACCGGCAAAAGGGACATATATCCCCCCCACACCAACTTCGCGGCGGATGGGATGGGACCACCGCCACCGGCCTTAGACTCGTGAAGACGATGGCTGGACCGGTGAAGAGTGAAGCTGTTGTGCTGCGTTCGATGCGGTATGGGGAGGCGGACAGGATCCTGCACCTGTACACGCCGGCTCGTGGACGGGTGAGCGCGATCGCGAAGGGGGTACGCCGGACGCGCAGCCGTTTTGGAGGGCGCTTGGAGCCGTTCTTTCGCCTGAACATAGAGCTGCATGAAGGGCGCAGCGAGCTGCTGACGGTCACGGGCGCGCAGACGATCGACGGATATGCGCGCCTGCGGGCGGATGCCCGGGCGCTGGATTCGGCGGCGCGGGCGTGCGATGCGGTGGGACGGCTGTTCGAGACCTCGGAGCCACACCCGGGGGTGTTCAACCTGCTGTGCCGTCAGCTGGCGCTGCTGGACGAGCGCGCGAATGGCGAGCGCTCGCTGGGCGGCTGGTCGGCGGCGCTGGCGTTCCGCTTGAAGCTGCTGTTGGCGGCGGGCCTGGCGCCGCAGCTGGGCGCGTGTGCGAGCTGCGGAGAGCGCGAGCATCTGGTGGGCTTCTCGGGGGCGGCTGGAGGTGTGGTGTGCTCGGCGTGTGAGGCGGGCTCGTTTGCGCTGGGGGAAGAGGCATACACGTTCATGACGGAGGCGCTGGCGCGCTCGTTGACGCAGGCGCCGCTGGCGGGCGATCCGGCGCTGGGCCAGGTGGAGCGAGCGATTGCGGCCACGCTCGAGCACCACGCACACCTGAGGTTGATGCCGGCGATGGGTCGCTCGAGCTGAGCTCGGCGCACGGGGATTGGCGCGCAGCGCTGTGTGCCTCCGCGAGGGCGGCCGCCGCGCAGGGTGCTCGGCGCATGTAAGGTGCGCCCATGGACGAGGGGTTGCCGATCGCTTATTCGGTGTTGGACAAGGGTGTGCCTGTGCTGGCCAGCGGTGGCGAGCAGGTGGGAAGCGTCCACCATGTGGTCTCGGCCCCCGAGCAGGACATCTTCCACGGCATTGTGATCAAGACGGATGGCGCGGGGCTACGGTTTGTGGAGGCGGACTCGGTGGCGAGCCTGCACGAGCATGGGGTGGACCTGCGAATAGACGCATCGGCTGTGGGCGCGCTGCCCACCCCTGGCGGCGGGGCGCCGGTGTATGCGGAGGATCCGGGGGAGATGCAGGGGTGGCACCATTGGGTGCACAAGGCGACGGGTCGCGGGGACTGGAAACGCGAGCGCTAGCGCCGGTTCGCTCCGCCCCCGGTGGGAGAATGGGGCGATGAGCATTGCCCAACAGCATGAGACGGTGGCGGCGGCCTTTGCGGAGCGGTGGGCGGAGGATGAGGAGCGGCTGCTCTCCCCCCTGGCCGTGCGCTCCTACCCGGCGCTGCGCGCTCGCGAGGAGGATGACTGCTCGCTGCGCACGCCGTTTCAGCGCGACCGCGACAGGATCGTGCACAGCAAGGCGTTTCGTCGCTTGACGCACAAGACGCAGGTGTTCGTTGCGCCGCGCGGGGACCACTACAGAACGCGGTTGACGCACACGCTGGAGGTCACGACGATCTCACGGACGGTGGCACGGGCGCTGCGGCTGAACGAGGACCTGGTGGAGGCGATCGGGCTGGGCCACGACCTGGGGCACCCGCCGTTTGGGCACATCGGCGAGGAGGTGCTGGATCGCTGCCTGAAAGAGCGCTTCAACAGGGACTTCCGCCACTACGAGCACTCGCTGCGGATTGTGGAGCGCCTGGAGCGAGACGGGGCGGGACTCAACCTGACGGAGCAGGTCAGGGAGGGGATTGCGGGCCACTCGAGCAGGGCGCCGGTGCCGGAGAGCCTGGAGGGTCAGATTGTGCGGCTGATCGACAGGGTGGCGTACATCAACCACGACATCGACGATGCGGTGCGGGCGGGACTGCTGCGCGAGGATGAGCTGCCGGGAGAGCCGATTGCGGTGCTGGGCACGAGCGGCTCGGCGCGGATTGACGCGCTGGTGCACGACATGGTCGAGCACTCAGAGCAGGCGGGGGAGATCGTGCAGGGGCCGCTGGCCGGCCCGGCGATGGCGAGGTTGCGGGAGTTCATGTTCGAGCGGGTGTACCTGGGCCCGGCGGTGCGGGCGGAGCACGAGAAGATCGCGATGGTGCTGGGGCGGCTGTTTGAGCACTATGTGGCCCATCCGGAGCTGCTGCCTGCGAGCGCGGCGGGGAGAGCCGAGGAAGGGGATGGGCTGGCGGATCGGGTGACGGATTACCTGGCGGGAATGACGGACAGGTACTGCATCAGGGAGTACACGGACCGGTGGGACATCGGCCGGCAGGTGCCGCAGGCGTTCGCCCGCTAGCGTTGCGCCGTGGCCCTCTACACAAGCGAGTCCAAGGACCGTGTGCGCGATGCGGTCGACTTCCTGGAGTTGGTGTCTGCGCGCACGGAGCTGCGCAGGGCGGGGCCGGCCCGCTATGAGGGGCTGTGCCCGTTCCACGACGAGCGCTCGCCGTCGTTTGGCATAGATCCGACGCAGAAGGTCTACTACTGCTTCGGCTGCCAGGCGTCAGGCGATGTGTTCACGTTTGTGCAGGAGACGGAAGGGGTGGACTTCAAAGGCGCTCTAGAGCTGTTGGCGGAACGCTATGGCGTGGAGCTGCAGCGTGAGGAGGAGGATCCGCGTGAGGCGGAGCGGCGCAAGCGCCGAGAGCGGCTTTTGGAGCTGTTGAACCGCACGACGTCCTACTACGAGCGCTACCTGTGGGAGTCGAGCGAGGCGGCGGCGGCGCGTGAGTACCTGAGCGGGCGGGGGCTGGGAGAGGAGATCTTGAAGGAGTTCCGGGTTGGCTATGCGCCGAGCGCGTGGGACAGGGTGCTGCTTGCGTCGCGCAGGGGCGGGTTCTCGGAGGCGGAGCTGTACGCGACGGGCCTGGCGCAGCGCTCGAAGGAGAACGGGCGCATGTACGACAGGTTCCGCTCGCGGATCATGTTCCCGCTGGCGGATGTGCGGGGCCGGGTTTTGGGGTTTGGCGCTCGGGCGATGCGCGAGGAACAGAAGCCGAAGTACTTGAACACGTCGGACAACGACGTGTACCACAAGGGTTCTCACCTGTATGGCTCGGATCTGGCGCGAGCCCACGCGACGCGGGCGGGCGAGGTGATCCTGTGCGAGGGCTACACGGATGTGATCGCGATGCACCAGGCGGGGATGAGCAATGCGGTGGGGCTGATGGGGACGGCGCTTACGAACGACCAGGTGGGCGAGCTGGCGCGGATGGCGCAGACGGTGCTGCTGGCGCTGGACGCGGACACGGCGGGTCAGGAGGCGATGCTGAAGGCATCGACGCTTGCGGCGAAGCGAAAGCTTGAGCTGCGCGTGGTGGCGCTCTCGCCGGGAGCGGATCCGGCGGACATGATCCAGCGTGACGGAGCGGCGGCGATCAAGGCGATTGTGGAGAAGGCGGTGCCGTTTGTGCGCTTCCGCGTTGAGCGGGTGCTGGCGAGGGGCGACGATTCGAGCCCGGAGGGTCGCGACCGCATGATCGAGGAGCTGCGGCCGGTGTTTGCGACGCTTCCGCCGAGCGCGATGCGGATGGAGCTGACGAGGATCGTGTCGGGCCGGTTGGCGTTGCCGGAGAGCCTGGCGGAGACGCTGCTGGCGGGCGGCTCAGCGCAGGGCGAGCAGCAGCGCATGGGAACGCCGGGGCAGCGCCCGGGGGCGCCGCAGGGATCGAGGCAGGTGGGCGGGGCGGCGAGTCGGCATGCGTCGGCGCGGCCGCAGCGCGCGGGGGAGATGACGCGCAGGGAAGACACGGAGAGGGCGTTCCTGGCGCTGTGCATTGCCGCGCCGGATGAGGGAGCGGCTGCGCTTGCGAGCTTGGACCTGGAGGAGCACTTCTCGAGCGGGCTGTTGCGGCGTGCGGCGATGCGTCTGCGCGATGGAGATCTGCGGGAGCCGATGAACGATGCGCCGGGTGGAGAGCGTCTGGACGAAGACCCGCAGCTGAAGGGCCTGCTGGCTGAGCTGGTGGTGGAAGCGGGGCGCGACGAGTCGGATGCGGCGATGCTGGACGTGCAGCGCCTGCAGCTGGAGCTGGCACGGGTGGACCGTCAGATCCAGCGAGCGCGGGGCCAGGAGAGCGGCGACATCAGCGACCTGGCCAAACGCAAGGCGGAGGTCAAGCTGGAGTTCGACAGGGCGTATGGGCGGGTGCTGGAGGAGACGGGGGAGCGGGCCTGAGGCCGCAGATCTTGCGGCAGCGGACGACTCTCTGGCATTGACACAGCCTTGCCACGAAGTTGCCACATGCAGGGCATTGGCCCCGGGCGATTCCATCACAAGCGCTGAAGACAATACGGTGCATGGATCGTGTGTTGCTGGAGCAGTATCTCGCGGAAGAGCTGTCGCTGGCTGAGATTGGACGGCGGGTCGATCGTCACG
>JASLDD010000133.1 GCA_030151725.1 Solirubrobacteraceae bacterium | reverse complement strand
GCCACGCGAATGGCTCACCTCGGCGGGAGACATCGGGGCGTTCCTGGCCCGTGTTGTGGGAGAGGTGTATGGCCTGCGGGTGTTCCGCTTCTTCGGCGAGGCGTTGCGCCAGGCGGGGCTGCTGATCGTGTCCTCGACGGCGGTCATCTGGGGCCTCGTGTTCTTCATAGGCCTCGGAACGTGTGGCATCTCCGGCGCCTACTTCGCCGCGTCGCAAGGCGCGACCGCCGTCTCCGGCATCTTCGCCGCCTGGTGCGATCTGCGCGAGGCGGTCCCCTACGCCTTCGGCTACATGATGGCCGCCAAGGTGGGCACGGGGATCGTGGCGGAGATCGGTGCCATGCGTATCAATGACGAGATCGACGCGCTCGAGGTGATGGGAATCGACTCAATCACGTTCCTGTGCGCCACACGCTTGCTTGCCGCCTGGCTGGTGCTGCCGTTCATGTACATATCGGCCATCGGCGTCGCCTACCTGGCCTCCTATGTGGCCGTGGTCGACCAGGTCGGCTATGTGACCTCGGGCGGCTACCTGCTGGTCTTCTGGCAGTTCCAGAACCCGGGCGACGTGCTCTTCAGCCTGACCAAGGGCATGTTCATGGCGACAGCGGTCGTGCTGGTCGGCTGCTACTACGGCTACAAAGCCAGCGGTGGGCCCGTCGGAGTGGGGACGGCGACGGCCAAGTCGATGGTCTTGAACATCGTGCTTGTGAACCTCATCGGGATGCTCGGAAGCCAGATCTTCTGGGGTGCCAATCCGCGCGCTCCAATCGGCGGCTAGCCCTTGCCGCTACGCTGACCGCCATGTCAAAGACGCTGCTAGTCGCCGAGAAGCCCTCCGTGGGTCAGGACCTTGCGCGTGTGCTGCCCGGGCCGTTCAAGAAGCAGGAGGGCTTTCTCGAGGGACCGGACCATGTCGTGACGTGGGCAGTCGGGCACCTTGTGCAGCTGGCCGAACCGGAAGCCTACAACGCCAAATTCAAGAGCTGGCGCATGGCCGACCTGCCGATCGTTCCCGACCGCTTCAAGCTCGAGGTGCGCGACGAGCGCTCCCGTAAGCAGATGTCTGTGGTCACCAAACAGCTTGGCCGCGAGGATGTCGATGAGGTCGTCAACGCCTGCGACGCGGGTCGCGAGGGCGAGCTGATCTTCGCCTACCTGTTCGAGAAGGCCAAAGGCAAGAAGCCCGTCAAACGGCTGTGGCTGAACTCGATGACCACAGCCGCCATGAAGAGCGCGCTGGCTTCGCTGCGCCCCGCCGCCGAGTTCGCGACGCTCGAGGAAGCTGCCCGCTCGCGCTCGGAGGCCGACTGGATCGTCGGCATGAACGCAACCCGCGCGGCCACCATCCGCCTACGCAGCTCCTTCGACGGAGCCGTGTCGCTGGGGCGCGTGCAGACGCCCACCCTCGCCATCGTGGCTCGCCGCGAGGAGGAGATCAAGGCATTCCAGCCCGAGCCCTACTGGCTCGTGGATGCCACCTTCGCGGGTGGACCACTCGACGGTGAGTCAGGCTCCGAGCGCGTCTACATCGGGCACTTCCAAGCCCCAGCCGGGAGTCTCGGCACGACCAAAGGCCCGCGGATCGGCACCGAGGAGGAGGCCGAGGCGATCGTGGCCGCCTGCACCGGACAGACGGGGACGATCACCAAGCTCGAGAAGAAAGAGCAGCGCGAGAAAGCGCCCATGCTCTACGACCTCACGACCCTGCAGCGCGAGGCCAACAACCGCTACGGATTCTCCGCGCGGCGGACGCTCGCCGCGGCGCAGCGGCTGTATGAGGAGCACAAGGCGCTCACCTACCCGAGGACCAACTCTCGCTACCTCACCACGGACATGGTCGATGAGATCAAGCCGATCGCCGAGCTCGTGGGCAAGCACTCCGAGTACGCCAAAGGGGCCCAGTACGTGGTCCGGCTCGACGTGCTGCCGCTCGGGCGCGTGGTCAACGACGAGAAGGTCACAGACCACCACGCCATCATCCCCACCCGCTCCGAGCACAACCTCGAGAAAATGGGCTCTGACGATCGGCGTGTCTACGACATGGCCGTGCGTCGCTTCCTGGCCGTCTTCCACCCGGAGGCTGTGTTCGAGAACACGCGCGTGGAGACCACCGTCACGTCCGCCGACGGAGACGGCGCGCACGTCTTCCGCACGCGCGGCAAGCTCCTGCTCGTGCCCGGCTGGCGCGGCGTCTACGACGAGATCTCAGCCGACGCCAAAGCCGCCGAGAGCGACGCTCGCGGCGATGAGGACGAGGCAGCGGACCAGCAGCTTCCCCGGCTGATCGCCGACGAGGAGGTGCAGACGCGCAAGGTCGAGAGCGCGCGCAAGGAAACCAAACCGCCGCGGCGATACAGCGACGCTTCGCTGCTCGGAGCGATGGAGACGGCCGGCAAGCTCGTGGACGACGACGAGCTGCGCGAGGCGATGAAGGACTCGGGGATCGGCACGCCGGCAACGCGCGCGGCGATCATCGAGCGCTTGATCGCCGTGGGCTATGTCGAGCGGGACGGACGCGCGCTGGTCGCCACCGAGAAGGGACTCAACGTGATCCGCCTGCTCAACGAGCACGCCCTCACCTCTCCCGGCCTGACCGGCGACTGGGAGCAGCGCCTCGGCAAGATCGAGCGCGGCCAGGACTCGCGCAAGGTCTTCATGAGCGACATTGCGGGCTTTGCCGAGGAAACCGTCAAGCAACTCGATGAGACCCTCAAAGACGTGCGGATCCCGCGCGCCAGGTTGGGACCGTGCCCGGTGTGCGGTCACGAGATCGTGGAGAACCGCAAGGGGTACTCCTGCTGGGCGCGCGACGATCCAGGCTGTGGGTTTGTGATCTGGAAGTCCAAAGCCGGCAAGACGCTGCCGCTGGCCGTGGCGCGTGAGCTGATCAAGACCGGCTATACCGCACAGGCGGTGACCGGGTTTCGCGGGCGCAGCGGCCGCAGCTTCCGCGCCCACCTCGCCCTCCAGCAGACCGACGAGGGCAAATGGCGTGTGGAGTTCGACGAGCTGTGGGCCAAGGAGGGCACGAAGCCTCCCGAGACCGACGCCGAGGCAGAGGCCGCCGGCGCAGTCGAGGCGGTCGCCGGCAGCACCGCCGCGGCTAGCGCTGTCTAGGTGCCCGGAGGCCACGCGCCGAGCGGCTTGCCGATCGAGGCGCCGTCGATCGACAGCTGTGCCACCAGCGCCCTGTTCTCGGGGGTTCCGCCGACGCGATAGACCTCCACCGCGCCGAACGCCTCGGCGTAGAACTCGACCGCCGCCACCCCGTCTCTGACCGACAGCTGAGCCAGGACGCCGGCGTGGGATGTGGGTGCGAGAACCATGTGACTCCTCCTGGTGTCGGGTGTGTGCGCCAGGATGAACCACATGCCCATCACCCTGCTCACCGCTCCCGCCAACGCGGGCAAGGCCCAGGTGGTCATGGATGGGGTGCGCGGTCATCTCGCGCGCGGGGAGGAGCCGTTGTTGGTCGTGCCGACGGGCGCCGACGTGGAGTACTACCTGCGGGAGCTGGCAGGGGAGGGAGCGGCGATGGGGGCCCGCGTGGAGCGCTTCGACGGACTGATCGAGGAGGCGGTGCGCCGCGCGGGGGTGCGCGAGCCGGTCCTGGGAGCCTTTGCCCGCGAGCGACTGCTGGCCACAATCGCCGCTCCAGCGGCTCCCGGCTTCGTGGCGGCGCTCGGGGAGCTGTTCGCCGAGTTGCGGGTACGGCGTGTGAGCTCTGCGACGCTCGAGCGCTCGCTCTCGCAGTGGGCCGCCGAGGACGATGCGGGAGCCTCGCGGGTGCGCTTGGGCAAGCTGTTCGAGCGCTACCAGACCGCGCTTCGCGAGATGGGCAGGATCGACTCCGAGCAGCGCGCCGTCGCCGCGCTCGATGCCCTGCGCAGAGCGCCCGCCCTGTGGGGAGCTACTCCGGTGCTCTTCTACGGCTTCGACGACCTGACCCGGTTGCAACTCGATGCGATCGAGACCCTGGGCCGGGTCGTGGGCGCGCGGGTGACCGTCTCGCTCACATACGAGCCCGGGCGCATCGCCTTTGCCGGGCGCGCGGGCACCTTCGCGGCGCTGGCACCGCTGATGGACGAGCATCGCCGGCTGCCTGCCCGCGCCGAGTACTACACAGCCCCCTCGCGCGCAGCCCTGAGCCACCTCGAGCGTTCGCTGTTCGAGGCTGAGACCACGCGCGTCGATCCGGCGGACGCGGTGCGCCTGCTCGAGGGCGGTGGCGAGCGGGCCGAGCTGGAGCTCGTCGCTCGCGAGGTTCGCGAGCTGCTCGACGGTGGCATGGATCCGCAGGAGATCGCGGTTGTCATACGCGCCCAGCCGCCCACCCAGGACCTGCTCGAAGAGGTCTTCTTGGCCGCCGGGGTTCCCTTTTCGCTGCAACGGCGCAGAAGCTTTGCCGACAGCGCCGTGGCTCGCTCGCTGATCGGGCTGCTGCGCTGCGCGGGCGAGGCCCCCAGCGGCGAGCTGGGGGATCTGCTGGCATGGCTGCGCGCGCCCGGACTGCTCGAGCATCCCGAGCGCGCAGACCGGCTCGAGCTGACCGCGCGACGCACAGGCGCCGTCGCGGCGGTGCAGGCGAGAGAGCTGTGGGAGCAGCGCAACTGGTCGCTCGAGACGATCGACCAGCTGGGCGAGGCTGCCGAGCGCGGTCCGGGGGCGTTGATCGATCGGGCGGTGCGGGAGCTGGTGCGCCTGTTCTCTGCGCCCAGACGCAGGAGCGCCAGCGTGCTCGGCGCCGAGGACGTGGAGGAGGCACGCGCGTTCGCCGCTGGGCGGCGCGCATTGAGCGAGCTGCGCGAGCTCGCCCGCATCGCCCCCGAGCTTGCGCCCGAGCGCCCGAGCGAGCTTGCCGACGTGCTCGCGGAGGCCGAGTTCATCAGCGGCGAGCGCCCCGGACCGGGGGCCGTGGCGGTCCTCGACCCCCTTGCATTGCGGGCGCGGCGAGTGCGTGCGCTGTTCGTGTGCGGTCTGCAGGAGGGCATATTCCCGGCGCATGGACGACCGCAGCCGCTGTTGGCCGAGGAGGAGCGCAGGCGGCTGGCGGAGACCAGTGGTCTGCGCCTGGGCGAGCACGAAGACACGCTGGCCGCCGAGCGCTACCTGCTCTATGCGGCCGTGTCGCGCCCCGAGGAGCTACTGGTCCTCAGCTGGCATGTCAGCGACGACGACGGCGAGCCCACGTCCAGGTCGTTGTTCGTGGAGGACCTGTGCGATCTGTTCGACGAGCGGCTGCTCGAGCGCAGAGTCCGCAGGCCGCTGGGTGCGATCGACTGGGACGGGGAGACGGACATGGCTGGCTCGCAGGCGAGCGGGAGTGCGACGTTGCAGCACGTGCGCGTGCTCGACGAGCTGCGCGGCCATGTTTGGTCGGCTTCATCTTTTGAGACGTGGATCGGGTGCCCGGTACGGTGGTTCGTGGAGCGGCTGTTGCGTCCCGGAGACATCGAGCCTGAGGCCGAGCCGCTGGCGCGCGGGGGCTTGGCGCATGCAGTCTTGAAGGACACGCTGGAGTCGCTCAGACGCGAGACCGGCTCGGCGCGTGTGACGATGGGATCGCTGCCGTTGGCGCGCGAGCTGCTGGAGCGCGCCTTCGTCGAGAACGCCGAGCAGTTCCCCCTCTCGGTCGCGCCGGAGCGCCGGCCCGGTGCGCTGCGCAGGTTGCGATCGGACCTCGGGCGCTACCTGACCCATGCGGCGGAGGCGGAG
>JASLDD010000159.1 GCA_030151725.1 Solirubrobacteraceae bacterium | reverse complement strand
GGCGGCGGCCCTGATCGACGGTGGCGCCGATCTGTTGATCATCGAGACAGCGCAGGACATCCTCGAGGTCAAGGCGGCCATCTTCGGCGCTCGTGCGGCCTTCAAGAGCGTCGGGCGCACGCTCCCCATCCACACCTCGGTTTCGCTGCTCCCCAACGGCGGCAAGATGCTGCTCGGCACGGACATCTCCGCGGTGCTCACCACCCTGGAGTCACTGAAGGTGGACGTGATCGGCCTGAACTGCTCGACCGGTCCCGAGGACATGCGCGACGCGATTCGCTTCCTCGGCGAATACTCGCCGGTGCCGGTTGCGTGCATCCCCAATGCCGGCCTCCCTCTGCAGGGACCTGACGGGGAGACGATCTTCCCCGAGCAGCCGATCCCGCTGGCGGAAGCGCTGAAGGAGTTCGTGGAGCGCTACGGCGTGGGCGTGGTGGGCGGTTGCTGCGGCACCACACCGGAGCACATCGCGGCAATTGCAGAGCGCGTGGTGAAGCGTCCGGTGCAGGCGCGTCCAAAGCCCCGAGCGCCACTCGTCTCCTCGATGATCGCCGCCACACCCTTGGTTCAGGAGCCGCGCCCGACGATGGTTGGCGAGCGGGTCAACTCGCAGGGCTCACGCAAGGCCAAGGAGCTGCTGCTCGCCGACGACTATGACGGGCTGCTGCAGATCGCCGAGGACCAGGTCTCCGGCGGCGCGCACGTGCTCGATCTGTGCGTGGCGCTGACAGAGCGCAGCGACGAGGACGAACAGATGCGGTTGGTAGCCAAGAAGGTCTCGCTGACCCAGCCCGCGCCGATCCAGATTGACTCGACCGAGCCCGAGGTCATCGAACGCGCGCTCGAGCAGATCCCCGGCCGCGCGATCGTCAACTCGGTCAACCTGGAGGCCGGGCGCGACAAGCTCGACCGCGTGGTGCCGGTCGCGCTGGCCCACGGCGCCGCGCTGATAGCGCTGACAATCGACGAGGTCGGCATGGCCAAGACTGCCGAGCGCAAGGTCGAGGTCGCCAAGCGGATCCGCGACCTGTGCTGCGAGGAGCACGGATTGGACCCCGAGCTCTTGATCTTCGACTGCCTGACCTTCACGCTGACCACGGGCGACGAGGAGTGGCGGCCATCGGCCGTCGAGACGATCGCGGGCATCAAAGCGATCAAGGAGCAGATTCCCCACGTCAAGACATCGCTGGGAGTCTCCAACGTCTCATTCGGCGTCTCGCCAGGCGCCCGGGCGGTGCTCAACTCGGTGTTCCTGCACCACTGCGTCGGCGCGGGCCTCGACCTGGCGATGGTCAACCCGAATCACATCACCCCCTACTCGGAGATCTCGGACATCGAGCGCCAGCTGGCGGACGACCTGGTGTTCAACCGCCGCGAGGACGCCCTGGAGCGCTTCATCGCCCACTTCGAGTCCAAAGGCGAGGAGGAGACGCAGAGCGCTGCCGACCCCACCGAAGGGATGGAGCCCGAGCAAGCGCTGCACTTCCACATCCTGCGTCGGCGCAAGGAGGGCGTGGAGGACTGGATCGATCGTAGCGTCGAGAAGATCGGCGCGGTGCCCACGCTCAACGAGGTGCTGCTGCCGGCCATGAAAGAGGTTGGAGACAAGTTCGGCGCCGGCGAACTGATCCTCCCATTCGTGCTGCAGTCGGCTGAGGTCATGAAGAAGGCTGTGGCGCAGCTGGAGAAATACCTGGACAAGATCGAGGGTTACACCAAGGGCACGGTCGTCTTGGCGACGGTGTTCGGTGACGTGCACGACATCGGCAAGTCGCTCGTCAACACGATCCTCACGAACAACGGCTACACGGTCGTGGATCTCGGCAAGCAGGTCCCGATCCAGACGATCCTGGATGCCGCCGTGGAACACAAAGCGACGGCGATCGGCTTGAGCGCGCTGCTGGTGTCCACCTCCAAGCAGATGCCCGCCTGCATCCAGGAGCTGCACTCGAAGAAGCTCGACTATCCCGTCCTGATCGGTGGCGCTGCAATCAACCGCGCGTTCTCCTACCGCGCGCTGTACCCCGGCGGCAAAGACTCCGAGGAGGTCTACGAGCCGGGCGTCTTCTACTGCAAGGACGCCTTCGAGGGCCTGGCGGTGATGGATCAGCTGATCGACACGGAGGCTCACGAGGCGCTCGTGGAGAAGCTCCGCTCGGGCGCCACCGCGTTCCGCGAAAAAGGCGAGGAGCCGGTCGAGGATCTCAACTTCGCCGATGACTCAGTGCGCTCGCCCGCCCGTACCGATGCTCCCGTGCCGACCCCGCCCTTCTGGGGCGTGCAGGAGATCGAGGTGGACCTGGATGAGGTCTACAGGCATCTCGACACACACGTGCTGTTCAAGCTGCATTGGGGAGGCCGCGGAGTCAAAGGCGAGGCCTGGCAGACGCTGCTGCGCGATGACTTCCGCCCGCGCCTGGAGCGTATGTGGCACGAGCAGACCTACCTACACCCGCGCGCGCTGCTCGGCTTCTTCCCCTGCTACGCGTTAGGCAACGACATCGTGGTGCTCGACCCCGAGGACCGCACGACGGAGCTCACGCGCTTCGTCTGCCCGCGCCAGCCCAAGGGCGATCGCATCTGCCTGGCCGACTTCTTCCGCCCCGCAATCGACGGACGGGCACCCGAGGAGCTGGACGTGATCGCGGTGCAGGCGGTGACGGTCGGCTCAGAGGTCACCGAGCTGATGGCCAAGCTGGAGGCCGAAGGCGAGTTCGCCGAGCAGCTGTTCGTGCACGGGCTCGGCGTCCAGACCGCCGAGGGCCTGGCCGAGTGGCTGCACGCCCGCGCACGCGAAATGCTCTCGATCGGCGCCACACAGGGTCGGCGCTACTCGTGGGGCTATCCGGCGGTGCCCGAGCAGAGTGAGCACTTGAAGGTCGAGAAGCTCCTCGACCTCCAGCAGATCGGGATGACGATCACCGACGGCTATGCACCCGAGCCAGAGCAGTCGACGCTGGCGCTCATCGCCCATCACCCCCAGGCGATCTACTTCGGCACCCGTCAGGGACGGCTGCTGCCCAACGGCTCGCCCGACGACGTGATCCTGGGATCGAGCCGCGATCCTTCGCTGTTCGGCGAGCTCGACGACGCAGATCCTCCCGCGGGCGCCGTCGAAGCCGAGGATGAGCCCGCGATGGCGGGCGAGGGCGCCTCGTAGCGCAGCCTCGCCAGCTCTACGCGAACCAGTCGGGTGTCGAGAAGCCGCAGCCGTGAGACGTCAGAGCGTCTCCGGTCCACGCCACGGGCGATTGTGTACCGCCTCTCCGGCAAGACCGTCTGCTGCAAGCTCTCCACGGCTCGCCCATCGGCCACGCCCATGCGGAACTGAAGCCCTGCAAGGCGCACCAGACTCAAGCGGCCGGGCGGTGAAAGCTCTTACGGGCTAGTTGTCTTCGCGCGGCGGGGGGCGGAACAGGATTCGCTTGACCTCGATCGCGGTGCCGCCGCCGAGGCGCAATGCCGTTTGAAAGCCCTCGTTGCCGAGCTCACCGGCATCTAGCACCCGGCGCAGCTCGTTTAGGGCCGTGAGGTCCTCCTCTGCGACCCGCTCACGCGCGATCTCCAGCAGGATCAGGTGGCGAGGCCGTTTCAGAGCCGCCGCCATCCGCACGAAAGGCTCACGCTCGGCGGCCTCAAGTCCCGCCGCTGCCAGCACCACCGTCTCGCGGCTCTCCAGGCGCTTGGAGACCGCTGCCAGCAACAGCTCCTGCGAGCGCGCGTCCATCTCCTCCTCGGACACCCGCCCCGCCAACAGGCCGCGAACCTTGTCGAGCGACAACAGCGAGGCGCGATCCTCGATCAGCCGGTCGAGGAACTCGTCGCGCTCCTTGGCGGATGCGGAGACGACCACGAGCAAACTGCCGGGAGAGTAGCGCAGGCGGTCCGCCGGCGAGAGCACGCGGCAGTGAACCGTGAGGTCGGCCGGGCGCGGAGGCGCGCCGTCACGGCGTGGCCGATCGGATGACCAACCGGTGCGCTCGTCCTCTGAGATCTTGACGCTGCGCGCCGGAGGTCTTGCTGACATACCCCCATCATGCCCGAACCGGCGTCCGTACCTCCCCACCCTCATCGCAACTGCTCTCGTGACAGGCAATCAGAGCGAGCTTTGCGGGGCGATCGAGGCGCTTGATGCGCGCCTCCTCGCGCATCGCCGCCCTCCGATCGGGCATCGGCAGCGCGAGGACCAGCTCGAGCGGACGACGGCTGGCCGTATAGCGGCTGGCCTTGCCCGCGCGATGGCGGATCAGACGCCGGTCAACATCGGTGCTCCAACCCGTGTAGAGCGAGCCGTCGACGCAGCGCAGCATGTATACCCACGCGTTGCTCACAGTCGATCGATACGCCGCCAAAGAGCCGACGCCTGCTCAGGGCGCGGTGGAGGAGGCCGCAGAGACACCTCTGCCGGACGGCAGCGGTCCCAGCTTGATCGGCGCTGCGTGCATCGTGCGCAGGCGCACCTCTCTCCATGAGAGCCCCTCGTTGACGAGCGCAGGCAGCCCCATGATCAGCGCGGTTGCGAGCTCCACGAGCTGCAGGACGATCCCGTAAGCGATCGCGTCGGGGGTCGAGACGTGGTAGGCGCCCACGAGCACCACCGCACAGGCGGCTTGGAACACACCCACGTTGGCCGGCGTGGCAGGCACCACCGCGGTGGCGTTGACAGCAAACAGAACTGCCGCCGCGCCGGCCATTCCGGCTCGAGTATCCAGCCCGAACGCCATCAGCAAGAGCCAGCAGCTCATCCACTGAAGCGCCCACGCACCCAACTGCACGGCTGTCGCGAGCGCTGCCTGGCGGGGGTGGCGAAAGAGGCGCAATCCGTCTCTGATCCGCTCCAGGCAGCGGCGCACGGCATGCATCAGGGCCTGCAGGCGCGCTGCGCGCTCGCCGATCCGCGCACGATCGGCAGCCGGGGGCACGAGCACAGGCGCGATCAACACCGCCGCCAACGCCACGATCGGCGCCAAGGCGGCGATCAGCAGCGTCCGGTGATGCCCATCGAAGGGGTCGACGCTCGAGAACATCGTCGCCCCAAGCAGCGTCAGCGCCAACAGGTTGAGCATCGTCTGGGAGACCATCGTGGAGAGAACCACCGGCAGGGTCTCGCGCGCCCGGCCGATGCGACGGGCCACGATCAGCGCACGCGAAGGCTCACCGAGTCGAGCGGGGAGCGTGGCCGACATGAGCACCCCAATGAACGTGCCCTGCATCGCATCTCTGCGTTTGGCACGTCGCCAAATGGGCGCAGCCGAGAGGATCGCGTGCCAGGCGATCGCCCGCGCGAACATCGAGGCGCACATCAAGCCCAGCCCCGCCAGCACGAGCCCGGGCTTGGATGCAAGCAGGCTCGCAGCCACACGGCCAACGCCGATGCTCCGCAGTGTCAGCAGGGCGAGGCACAGGGCCGCCAAGCCGGACAGGAGCAGCGCGCCTCGTCGCAGCGCCCGTGGCGCTCGACCCTGTTGAGGGCTTGCCTCCTTGCGCCCACCCCCCGGCAGCCGGGGCAGGCGTTCCGCAGGAATGCGCGGTTGCAGGTCGGCGGGCACCAAGCCGTGGCGCACAGCCGCTGCGCCCATCCGCGTGGCGGGCCTGGCGACAACCAGCGCCTGCTCATAGCTGTCGAGGACCTCGGCGGCCACGCAGGGCCACGCAAAGCGCTCCGCCCGCTCGCGCGCCGAACTCGCCATCCGGCCGCGCAGCTGATGATCGAGTGCAAGCCCACGCAGAGCCTCAGCCAGCGCGAGCGCGTCGCCCGCGGGCACCAACAGACCATCGACACCGTGGCGAACCACATCACGGTAGCCGGGAATGTCGGAGGCGATCACCGGCGCCGAGGCGGCAAATGCCTCCGTCAGCACCATCCCAAAGCTCTCTCCGTAGAGCGACGGAGCGCACACCACATCGGCTGCGGCCAACTCTGAGAGCTTGCGCTCCTCCGAGACCTTCCCTAGCGCGTGCACTCCGCGATCGTCGAACATCATGTGGGCGACCTCCTGCACGCCGGCACCCACGAGCGTGAGCGTGGCGGGGATCTGGTCGCGGAGCGCCTCAAAGGCGCGCAGCAGCACCGGCAGTCCCTTACGCTCGACCGCTTGGCCCACGAACAGGATCCTCAGCGGGCGCGGCTGCGAAGCACGATCGCCTCGTGCCGGCTGGAGCTGGACGCCGTTGGGGATGATGCGGTAGCGCCCGCCGTAGAAGCGCCTGGCCGTCCAGGCGGCGGCCTCAGAGACGGCGATGCGCACGTGCAGCCGATTCATGCGCCGCCGCCCCCCCAGCGGGCCCGCGGCGAAGCCGTTTGTGAGCACGTTCTCGGAGTAGGTGTGGAAGGTGCCGACGCGGGGCAGCTCGCCGGCCGAGCAGAGCGCGTCCCATCCCACCAGCGGCACGACCGGCTCGTGGATGTGCACCACGTCGTATCCCCCCGTTCCCAGCTCGTTGCGCAGCGCGAACACCGTGTGCGGCGTCAGCGCCATGTTGGACACGGCGCCGTTGGCGGGGATGCCGACGGTACGCCCGAGCGAGACGAAGTCATCGCCTACCGAGCGGGGCTGGGGGCGCGCCCCGCGATGCAGCCTGCGGGAGAGCTCGTCGTCGGGATCGAAAGGCGCTAGCACGCGGGCTTCGTGGCCCTGCGTCGATAGCTCTGACGCGAGCGCCTCGATATGGCGGGTGACCCCACCCGGGTACGTCCAAGAGTACGGCGACAGGAGCGCGATCCGCACGGAGACATACTGTATCCATCGGAGGAGTCGAGGACCGGGCAAGTCGACGAGCGGTGCGATAATCGAGGCGTGAGCGCCCGCCACTTCGTCAAGTACACCTTCTTGAAGCTCGACCCCGAGTGGCGGCGGCGCGACGCCGAGAGCCGCGAGCAGGACAAGCGCGAGTTCGCCGCCGCCTGCGAGGACTTCGCGGATGGTCATATGCTGCAGACGTTCTCGCTCGTGGGAACCCGCGGCGACGCCGAGCTGCTGCTGGTCTCAGAGGCCGAGAACCTCGATCGCATCCACGAGTTCCACGTCGTGTTGGCCCAGAGCGGTCTGATGAAGTGGGCGCAGACCCCCTACTCGTTCCTAGGGATGCGCAAGAGCTCTGAGTACTCTGACGACGAACGCAACGTGGTGCGCGGATTTCGTGGTCGCTACGTGTTCGTGTACCCGTTTGTCAAGTCACGCGAGTGGTATGCGCTGCCCGCGGAGGAGCGCTGGCGGATCATGCAGGGACACATCCAGGTGGGACGCGAATACCCGGGCGTTGACAACCACACGACCTACTCCTTCGGGCTGGACGATCAGGAGTTTGTGGTGGCCTTCGACACGGACGACGTGGGCACGTTTCTGGACCTCGTGCAGCGCTTGCGCACGACCGAGGCATCGCGCTTCACGATCCGCGACACCCCCAGCTTCACCTGCCTGGCGATGTCG
>JASLDD010000107.1 GCA_030151725.1 Solirubrobacteraceae bacterium | reverse complement strand
CCCCACCGGCGCTAGCAGCACCGGGGCGGGCATCTCGGTCCCCAGGATCGTGCAGCTCAGATCGCGCGAGGACACATCGCGCAGCATCCGCGGCACGATCTCATAGCGCTCGAAAGCCCGCAGGTTCGCGCGCATCGTCGCCTCCGAGCCCGCCCCACCGGCCACATAGCCGAAAGCTCCCTCGCTCAGCACCTCCCGAGCCCGCTCCTCGAGCGCCCCCGTCGAGACCGGCAGCGCCGGCTTCTCGCCCGTGAGCCCACGCCCGTAGATCTCGTATTGGAAGTTCGCGAACAGCTGCTCTACAACTGCTGGATCCACGTCACTGTCGGCCATCGCTAGACCCTATCGCCGCCGGCCACCCGCGCGGGCTCTTCCAGCTTGCTCAGCCGAGAACCAGCTCCGCAGCCGCCCGCAGCGTGTCCTGGTCACCTGAGATCAAGATCGTCGTCACGATCGACTCACGCCAGCGCTCCAAATCGTCGCGGATCTTCTCCCGCGGCCCAATCAGCGCCATCGCCTCGATCAGCTTGCGCGGCACCTTCGCCGACGCCTCATCCTTGCGCCCCGCCAGATACAGCTCCGCGATCTCATCGACCTCTTTCTCATAGCCCATGTGGATCGCCACATTGGCGTGGAAGTTGGTGCCTTTCGCGCCCATCCCACCGAAATACAGCGCGTAGAACGGGCGCAGCGCGTCCGCCGCCGCATCCACATCGTCGGAGATGATGAGCGGGACCGTCGCCGCCACCTCGAAGTCCGCGGCCGTGCGCCGCGCGCCAGGGCGGGCCCAGCCCTCCTGCAGGGAGCCCGTATAGAGCTCCTGGTGCTCTGGCGAGAAGAACAGCGCCAGCCACCCGTCGCACAGCTCTGCGCACAGCGCGATGTTCTTCGGACCCTCCGCCCCCAGGTAGATCGGGATGTCCTCCCGCAACGGATGAATCGAGGACTTCAGCGGCTTGCCCAGCCCAGTGCCGTCCGGCAGTGGCAGACGGTAGTGCGGACCGGGCGCCTGCACCGGTCCATTCCTTGCCCACACATCGCGCAGGATCGCTATGTACTCGCGTGTTCGCGCCAGCGGCTTTGCGAACTCCATCCCATACCAGCCCTCCACCACCTGCGGCCCCGACACCCCCAGGCCGAGGATGAATCTGCCTCCCGACAGATGATCCAGCGTCATCGCCGCCATCGCCGTCGCCGTCGGCTGTCGAGCCGACATCTGCACTATCGCCGTGCCCAGCTTCACGCGCTCCGTCGAGGCTCCCCACCACGCGAGCGGGGTCAGGCAGTCAGACCCGTAGGCCTCCGCCGTCCAGATCGAGTCGAAGCCCAGTCGCTCGGCCTCCGCCACCGCCTCCGCCGCCCCCGGTGGCGGGCCGCCCGTCCAGTAGCCCGTGTTCAGCCCCAGCTTCAGCTCCCTCGCCATGACCCGAGCCTACTCCACCAGCGCCAGCGTGAAGCCGTCGTAGCCCTTGTCGCCCACCGTCTGGATCGTCGTCGCCGTCACACGTCGCTCATGCGCCAGCAGCTCGTGAAATGCGCGCATCCCATGCACCCCCGGATCCTCGCTCTGCGGATCGATCAACGCGCCGTCGCGCACCACGTTGTCCACCACGATCACCGCCCCCGCGCGCACCAGCTCGAGTGCCCGCGTGAAGTACTCCGGCGTGCTCTGCTTGTCCGCATCTATGAACACCAGATCAAACGGCTCGGCATCTTCCGCTATCAGCTCCTCCAGCGACTCGCGCGCAGGACCCTGGCGGATGTCAACGCACGATGACAGCCCCGCCCGCTCGATGTTCTCGCCCGCCACCTGCGCGTAGCGCTCCGAGAGCTCGAGCGTCACCAGCCGGCCCTCTGCCGGCAGCGCCCGCGCCAGCCAGATAGAGCTGTAGCCGCCCAGCGTGCCCACCTCCAGAATGCGCCGCGCGCCGTGCACCCGCGCCAGCAGGTGCAGCAGCTTGCCCTGCGACGGCGTCACCGCGATCGCCGGCAGACCCGCCTGCGCGCTCGCGCGCACCGCCTCCTCGAGCACCGGGTCAGCGCCGATCAGCAGGCCCTCCACA
This sequence comes from Solirubrobacteraceae bacterium, assembly GCA_030151725.1. Taxonomy (GTDB): domain Bacteria; phylum Actinomycetota; class Thermoleophilia; order Solirubrobacterales; family Solirubrobacteraceae; genus Palsa-744. Next base: position 1,738 of record JASLDD010000107.1, on the reverse strand, counting down.
TACTCGTCCACATCGCTCCACAGCTGCTGGCTCACCGCGCCACCTCCTGCTCCTTTGGACTCATCAACGCCAGCGGCACCGCCAGCCCAGCCGAGCGGCGCACCGTCGCAATCCTCCTGCCCGCCTGCACCGCCGGGCGGATCTCACTCACGCCATCTCCCAGAGCCGCCACCGTCGCATCCAGATCCTCAGTCAACAGCGCCAGCCCCCAAAAGCGCGCCGGCCCATCGGCGCCCCCCGAGCGGGCCACGATCTCCGCGGGCTGCTCCACAAGCTCCAGGATCTCGACTCCAAGCCTGAAGAACGCCTGCCTCGGCGCCCCTGCAGGCGTCGGCTCCTCGCGGATGCGCCTCAAGTCGAGCCCCGCCGCCTGCAGGGCCGTCACGCTGCGCTCGAACGACGGCGACATCGCCACCACGTGGTCGATTCCGCTCACCCCATTTGGATGCGCGACTGCCGTCGCATCGTCGCGAGCGCTCGTTGAAAGCGTCGTTGGCAGACCGTCCAGCTCGGTGCTCTGCACGTCGCGCAGCGACCAGCCAACGATGCCGCGCCCTGGGCCGCTGCCCGTCAGGCGGATGCTCACCTCGCCCAGCCTGAATACCTCACCGTCGAGCTCGAAGCCGAGCGCCGCCCACGCCGCCGGCTCGTCGGCAAGCGCGATCTCGTCGATAGTCACATGCGTCATCGCCTTCACCGTACATCTTCGTCAGACCTCCACGCCAGAGAGTCCTAAGCTGGGTTGCATGGACGATGGACTCGACGAGCGAAAGACCCGCCCCTGGGTGCTCGTGGGAGTTCGCTACGTGCTCCCCGCCGTCGTCGTGCTTGCCGGCCTCGTGATCATGGCCCTCGGCAGCGAAGTCGACCTCGAGGGCGGGGCCAGCATTCTCAGCGCCGGTCTTGCCATCTACTTCATCAACTGGCTGTTTCGCATCGGCGTCGCCGGAGAGCGCGAGCGTGAGCGCGAGGACGCTGCACGCGAGTACTTCACGCTCCATGGCCGCTGGCCCGAGCTGTGACAGGTGAGCACCCAAGCACCCCTCGGTTTCTCCATCCGTCGAAGGCCAAGCCGCTGCAAGCACGAGAAAATCTCGCAGTGAGCTCGCAAGTTCCAACTTCAGCCGTCGGGAGTCCCTCAGAGCAGCCGGGGATCGACTCCTACCGCCCACAGGCGCCCTTCCTGGATGAGCTCTTCGAGCTCGACGGCACGCCCCGCCCCACCGCCCAGCCGCTCGTCGAACAGCTCGCCCGTCTCGGCCCAGCCGGATTGATCGAGGCCGGCAGGCGACGGGACGCCGTCTTCATGCAGCAAGGCATCACCTTCGAGACCGGCGGCGGCGGCGAGGCCACCCACGAACGACCCTTCCCCCTCGATCTCGTTCCGCGCGTGCTCAGCGGCCAGGAATGGCGTGACATCAAGCGCGGGCTCGCCCAGCGCATCCGCGCGCTGAACCACTTCGTCGACGACGTCTACCACGCTCGCGAGATCGTGCGCGAGGGGCTCGTGCCGTGGCGTCTTGTCGTCTCCTGCTCGCACTTCGCCCGCGCAGTCCACGGCATCCGCCCACCCGGAGGCGTCTACACGCACGTCGCCGGCTGCGATCTCGTACGCCACAGCGACGGCACCTGGAAGGTCATCGAGGACAACGTCCGCATACCCTCCGGCATCTCCTACGTGCTCGAGAACCGCGCCGCCATGGCCCGTCTCCTGCCCGAGCTGTTCGCCTCCTATCGC
>JASLDD010000154.1 GCA_030151725.1 Solirubrobacteraceae bacterium | reverse complement strand
GGCTGGCACGTATGACCGGCGTCGGCCGGTGTCCTCGGGCTCGCCCTTGCCACCAGCAAGGGCTTCGCCCTGCGTCCTTGGCCGACTTGGCCCTCCGCACCCCCAGAAAACGGCACACCCCCGTGGAATCAACCATCTAGCCACGGGTGTCCTCACCCCATGGCATCCCCCAACCCGCCTATCGTGCTTGGCTCGTGTCCCACGCCCCCTTCACCGCCGAGCTCAACCGCGATGAGGCCGTGCTGCGCTTCCCCTACGACGACCGCCTGCGCCAGCTCCTGCGCGCGATCCCCGGCCGTCGTTGGGATCCCGCGCAGCGCGCCTGGTGCCTGCCGCTCGAACCCGAGCAGGCCGAGGCCCTGGCGCTTCTCCTGTCCGGGTTGCCCAGCGAGCCGCTTGTAAGCGGTGAGCTCGAGCGCGCCATCGCCCGCAGGCGCGCCCGGCGTAGGCGCGACGAGTGCCTCGTGGACCTCGCCCGGCCCGATGAGGAGTGGTGGCTGAGCTTCGCCACCGATGCAGTTCCCGGGACGGTGGCCGTACTGCTCGAGCACCCCGAGGCGCGCGAGCTGCCAGATATCGGCCGTGCGCTCGTGCCGCTCGACGATCGCGCCGCCGGGATGCTCGAGGACATCGGCGAGGGTACCGGCAGGCTGCGCCTCAGCGAGATGGTTCGCCGCGCCCTCTCCGCCCGTGCGGCACCCCAGACCAACGAGCGCCCAACCGTCGTGCCGCCCGAGCGCCCCGCCTACGACGTGGAGTTTCGCCGCGACCGCCGCGGCGAGCACTGGATCCTCATCGGCGGCAAGCATGCCCGGCTCGCCCGCGTGCTTGCCGAGCAGGCCGGACTGCGCGCCGTGGAGGGGCCAGAGCATTCCATCGGACTGGCAGCCAACGAACGCGACGCCGAGCAAATCGTCGAGCTGCTGGACCACCTGGAGGACGCCACCGTCGACCCGCGCGTGTCTGCCTGGCTGCAGCGGGCCACAACCTGGCGCGGCAACATCGAGGTGCAGGGATCGAGCGCAGCGCCCGTGTTCTTGCTCCTGGGCGACGAGGAGCGCCTGCCGCGCGCGCTCAAGGAGCTGGCCAGGAGCGTGGAGGGTGGCGCGACTGTGGCGCTGACGCTCGGCTCGTGGCGCTTAATCGAGGCCAAGCTCGACGGCTGGATGAACCATGCGGCCAAGCGCTGTGTCAAAGCGCTGCTCGACGGACGCCCCGCCCCGCCGGCCGTGCTCGAGATCTCGAGCGTGCACGAGGAGCTGAGCTTCGTGCTCGCCCCCGGCCACGACGGCTCGCTGATCGAGCGCTTTGCCGCCATGCGCGGAGTCCTCGCGCCGCGCTCTCCCCAGCAACGTCGCGGCGGCGCAGGCGAGCACGCCCGCCTGTACGCCATCCGCGCCGATCCCTTCTGCGTGCCCGAGCTCGACCGCTTTCTGGCCGAGGGCGACGTGTGGATCGATCCCGAAGCGCTGGAGCTGCTGCAGGAGATTCGCGAGCAAAACGCCGAGGCAGCCGGTCTGGTGGAGCTCTCGGCTGCCACCGACGCCGTGCTCGACATCCCCGGCCTGGGTGGTCAGCTGAAGCCCTTCCAGCGTGCCGGCGTGAGATACCTGCTGGCCCAGCGGCGGGCCTTCCTGGCCGACGAGCAGGGCCTCGGCAAGACCATCGAGGCGCTCGCCACCATCGAGGCCGCGCGGGCCTATCCCGCGATTGTCGTGTGCCCCGCCAGCCTCAAGCTCAACTGGATGCGCGAGCTGCGCCATTGGCTGCCCGGGCGCAGCGCCCAGACGCTCACAGGCAACGGCGTCGGCGAGCCGATCCCGCCCGCCGACGTCACCATCGTCAACTACGACATCCTTCCCCCGCGCCTGGATGAGCTCGTGGCGCTTGCGCCCAACGCGTTGGTGCTGGACGAGTCCCACTACTGCAAGAACGCCGCAGCCAAGCGCACCCAGGCAGTTCAACGGCTCTCCTCGCATATGGATCGTCAGAGCATCGTGCTGGCTCTCACGGGCACCCCTGTGGTCAATCGTCCGACCGAGCTGATCTCCCAGCTCCGAATCCTCGGGCGCCTCGAGGATTTCGGCTCGGGGGCCAAGTTCGGCGAGCGCTTCCGCGGCGGCGACGCCCACCTGCGCCTGCACTGGCACCTGCGCGCCCGGTGCTTCGTACGACGCCTGAAGGCCGACGTGCTCACCCAGCTCCCCGCCAAGACCCGCGCCGTGGTGCCCGTGGAGCTCGACAACGAGTCCGAGTACCGCCTCGCCGAGCGCGACCTCGTGGCGTGGCTTCGCAGCCAGCCGCTTGACCTGGGCGAGCTCGACGCCAAGGTCGCAGCGGCCCTGCGCGCCGAACGGCTGGTGCGTCTAAACGCCCTCAAGGTGCTCGCCGCGCGCGGCAAGCTGCATGCGGCGCTCACCTGGATCCACGACTTCTGCTCCTCCGACGAGCGGCTCGTCGTCTTCGCGCATCATCGCGAGATACAGCGTGCCGTCATCGAGCACTTCCCCTCCGCCCTGCACATCCTCGGCACCGACAGCCACGCCGCTCGTGACGCCGCCGTTCAGGCCTTCCAGGCGCCCGACGGGCCCGACAACCAGTTGATCGTGTGCTCCATCGAGGCCGCCGGCCACGGTCTCACCCTGACGCGCGCCTCCAATGTGGTGTTCCTCGAGCTCGACTGGACGCCCGCCAAGCACGACCAGGCCGAGGATCGCTGTCACCGCATCGGCCAGCAGGACGCCGTCAACGCCTACTACCTGCTGGCTGCCAACACCGTCGACGAAACCATCTCAGCGCTCCTGGAGCGAAAGCGCGCCGTCATCGGAGCCGTGACCGACGGTCGTGAGGAGGACGAGGAGGGAGTAGTGGACGCGCTCGTGCGCGAGCTGCGCGGCACGCCTTACCGGCACTTGCGTGCCGTTGCCTAAAAAGGCGGCCTTCAGGTTGGAAGGATCGGGGGGTGGTGGTCCGGTATCTCTCTCTGCGGTTGCTGTGTAACCATCGCTATACAGCAGCGGCAGAGGGAGTGACAGCCTCAACGCTCTGGAGCCGGTCATCGCCCCTGCCGCTCGCCTCTTTCCCGCTCACCGACTCACGGCTCCAGTTCGAGCTCGTTCATGATTTTGCCCCACGATTCGACAGCGCGGGCTTCGCCGTCGATCAGTTCGAATTCCAAATCGTGAGAGCGCGTGAGCATGCTTTTCTCTTCGGGCCGCTCGTACTGCTTGAGCGCGGCCGGCAGTTCGCCCAGAGCGACCCACGCCGGCATGAACAAGGCATCGAAGCGTACGGTGCTCGGGGGTAGCGACTTGTAGCCACCGGCAACCCACGCTCTCACATCGGCACACAAGTGTGGGGGAGCCAACCCGGCGAGTACCTTGAGCTTGGCCGCGTATCCCCGCACGGCGTGCGTGAGGCGAGGACGGCTCCAGTGCAGGGGAGTGACTGCGCTGATGAAGCGATGCAACGCTGGAATATCCAAGTGGTAGGCGGCGATCACCATTGCGCCGATCACCTCGTCGCTCAGCTGGGTCGATTCGGGGTCCTGGGGAGATTTGGCTGCCGCCAGGGGACATTCGCGCGTGACCTGCGTGAGCACCTTCAGCGGCGCCTCTTCGGCGCGGCGCAAGTAGCTCCTCGCGGACTTCACCAGTGTGTAGTTGGCCGCCACATAGGCCTTGGTGGCGCTGGCATCGGTTGCCCCGGCCGCCGCCGGGCCGGCGCACATGCCGACCGCCACAGACGCTGCAATCCAGGCAACAACCACCTTGAAGCTCATTTGTCAGACCTTACGTCAACGTCGCGAGGCCGTGGTCGCTAAGAAGTCGGTAAGGATCCCGCCAAACGCAGCATCGACGCCCGGGTGCAGCGGGTTCCTCAGTATTGTCCCGCCTGCCCTTCTCCCTCCCGAGTCCGGAGGGAGTGACGAAGGTGGAGGCGGGAATCGCGGCTAGCACACGCTGCCGGTCCTGGCCCCCCGGGGCCCTCAACCCATATGCGAATTCGATACATCGTCCTGCCGATCGCGCTGCTCGCATGGGTCGTGGCTGCGATTGCAACCAACTCGCTAACGCTCGGCTTGGGCGGCTCTAGTGCCAAGCACACAGCCACCACGGTCTCACCGTCGTGCCTGCCGAGCACCATCGCGCACAGCGCCCGCCTGCCAGGCACCCAGGTTGATGTCTCGCCTGAGCCTGAAACCGACACCGCCAACCCCGCCACTCAGATCAGCTTCCTCGGGACGAGCGTCGCGAACTTCAGCCAGGTCTCGGTCACCGGCTCGCGGTCAGGCCGCCACGAAGGTCGCCTGTCCGCTTACTTCCAAGGCGATGGCGTCAGTTTCGTGCCCGCCAACGCCTTCGATCCCGGAGAGCGGGTGCGGGTGCACGCCGTCATCTCAGGCACTGGGGTCGACTTCGGCTTTCGCGTCGACACCCCGTACTCGACAGCCAAAACATCCGAGTTCCGCAACATGCAGGCCGCGCCAGCCGACTATCAGAGCTTCTACACGCTGCCCGGTGTGCAGGCCCCCGTAATGACCGTCACTGTCCCCGATCGCGACCCCGCCGCCGGCGACATCCTCACCACCAACGGCCCCGGCCCCGGCCAGTACGGTCCCCTGATCTACACGCCGCAGGGCCGCCTCGTCTGGTTCGAGAAGCTGCCCACCGGCCTAACTGCAGAGAACCTCAGCGAGCAGACATATGAAGGCCGGCGCGACCTCACCTGGTGGCGAGGACGCGTGCTCTCGCTGGGGTTCGGCCAGGGCGAAGACATCGTCATGGACTCCAGTTACAAAACCCTCGCCAGAGTCGCCGGGGGCAACGGGCTGAAGGCCGACCTGCACGACTTCCAGATCGAGCCGCACGATGTCGCCTTCATCACCGCCTTCAACCCGATTCGCTGCAACCTCAAGCCGATCAAAGGCTCATCCAGCGGGACCATCGTTGATACCGCCATCCAGGAGATCGACATGCACACCGGCCTCGTGCGCTGGGAATGGCACAGCCTCGACCATGTCGGGGTCGCCGAGTCTGAGGTCGAAACGCCCACCGGACCGTCACCCTGGGACTGGTTCCACATCAACTCGATCGACCCGCAGTCCGACGGGAACATCTTCATCTCCGCTCGTAGCACCTGGGCGGCCTACCAGCTCGAAGGCCACAGCGGCAAGATCCTCTGGCGCCTCGGCGGCCTGAAAAGCTCGTTTAAGATGGCCCCCGGTACCGAGACCGCGTGGCAGCACGACGGCCGCGTGCTGTCGAACGGCGAGATAACCCTGTTCGACGACGGCTCCAACCCGCCGATCCACAGCCAGTCGCGCGGCCTGCGCATAAAGCTTGACTTCAGCACCCACGAAGCGCACCTCGCCGGTGCACTCCTTCACTCAGACCCGTCCCTGCTGGCGGCCAGCCAGGGCAACATGCAGACGCTTCCAAGCGGCAGCACCGTGGTTGGCTACGGGGGTGTGCCTGCCATCAGCGAGTACTCAAGCAATGGCTCGCTGCTCTTCGATGCCCATCAGCCGTTCGACATGTCCTTCTACAGAGCCTTCCGCTTCCCCTGGAGCGCTCGGCCGGCGAGCCCGCCCGCGGTGCTCGCCAGCCTCAACGACACAGCCGAAGAGACGATCGTGCATGCCAGCTGGAACGGCGCCACGGACGTCGCTTCGTGGCGGGTGCTCGCGGGCGCCAAACCAGGGTCGCAGACCGTGCAGGCCACCATTCCGGCAGCGGCCTTCGAGAGCTCGACTACTCTGCCCAAGAAGTACTCCTATGCGGAGGTGCAGGCGCTCGATGCAGCCGGCCGGCCGCTCGCCACGTCCAAGGCCGTTCGCGTGATCAGCTACGCCGCCTCGCTCCCCGGCTCGAGGCAGTCGGGATGAACGTGCTGCGCGCACACGCCAAGCGCAGCGCTGGGCGTACTCGCCGGGAGGCTAGTAGGCCGGTTTTGACTTGTGCTTGTGAGTCGTGCTCGTCGGCGTCGACGTGGTCTCAGGAGTGCTGCTCGTCGTCGGCTGCGATGTCGAGGTCGTCCCCGATTTCCCACCGCATGCCGCCACTGCGACAGTGCTCGCCAGGAGGGCCAGTAGCGTTAGCATTGCGGACAGTGGCGTTCTTCTCATGGGCCGGGCTCCAATTGTCGTTCGAGGGCGCGGTGGCTCACCCTACCAGCCGTTTGCGGCATACAACGCAGTTGGACAGGGCCTCATGAGCGCCGGCGCCACCGCCAGCCCAGGCCTCGCCGAGCCGCCCCCGCCGGAGGGTAATCAGAGCTCCCCATCGAGGTGGCTGCTGACGGTCTGCTGTCTGGCTCAGTTCCTCGTCCTCCTGGACCTGAGCATCGTCAACGTCGCGCTGCCCTCGATCCAGTCGAGCCTCGGCTTCTCCTCGCCGGACCTGCAGTGGGTGGTGGACGCCTACGCCATCACCTTCGCCGGCTTCCTCATGCTGGGCGGTCGCGCCGCCGATCACTTCGGCCAGCGTCGAACCCTTGTAGCCGGGCTGCTGCTGTTCGCGCTCGCCTCGCTCGCCGGCGGCGCCGCACCCGATCAGATCGTGCTCGTCGCCGCCCGCGCCGTGCAGGGCCTCGCCGGCGCCCTAATGGCCGCGACGTCGCTCGCGATCATCACCGCGTCCTTCCCGCCCGGTCCCAAGCTCCACCGTGCGATCGGCGCATGGGCGGCCATGAACGGACTCGGTGGGGCCGCGGGCGTGCTGTTCGGCGGGATCATCACCGAAGTGCTCAGCTGGCGGTGGGTGCTGTTGATCAACCCGCCGATCGCAGTCGGGGCTGCGCTGGTGGCTTGGGCGGTCGTGACCGAGCGTCGCCGTGCCCGCTCTGGCGACAGCTTCGACCTGGCCGGGGCGTTGACGCTGACGATCGGTCAGATGGTGCTCGTGTATGGCGTCGTGGAAGCGGGCCTGAAGGGTTGGGGCACGCTCGCCGCGCTCGGCCCCATTTTCATCGGCATCGTCCTGCTCGGCGCCTTTGGCGCGATCGAGGCGCGGTTCGCATCCGCTCCGCTGATCCCCTTCAAAGAGCTGACCAAGCCATTGCGAACCGCCAACACCATCGTCCTGCTGTTCAGCGCGGCCCTCTTCCCGATGTGGTTCGTGAGCTCTCTCTACCTACAGCAGGTGCTCGGCCTCTCGCCCCTACACACCGGGCTGATCTTCCTGCCGATGACCCTGACGATCATGTTGATCGCCTCGCGTGCCGGCAAACTGGTCGGTCTCTTCGGCGTGCGCACAGTGCTCGGCGGAGGGCTGCTGATGCTCACGGCCGGCCTGTTGCTGTTCACGAGGATCGGCTCCAGCGGCAGCCCTGTCGTCTACGTGATCATTCCAGGCGTCCTCACGGCGGCGGGGATCGCGATGTCGATCGTGCCCTCCACCATCGCCGCCACCCAGGGCGCCAAGGAGGGGCAGGCGGGGCTCGCCTCCGGCCTCGTCAACACATCGCGTCAGGTGGGCGGCGGACTCGGGCTGGCGCTGCTGATCACCTTTGCCACGCAGCGCACCACCCACCTGATCGGCTCCGGCCAGCAGGTGGCGCCGGCGCTCACCCACGGCTTCGCACTCGCCTACCTGATCGGCGCCTGCCTAGCGTTCGTGGCCGCGATCATCACGTTCGTCTCGGTCCCCAAACCGCCCCCCGCGCTGGGGGCGGCGCCGCGGCGCTTTGCGCTGGCGATCGGCACCGTGCTTGCCTGCTTCTTGGCGCTGAACGTCGCCTTCGCGGGGTCCCATGGCGCGCCGATCGGCAGGTACACCACCGCCGGCTCCTACAGCTACGTGACCGCGCCTGCGCTACACCCGCCCAAGATCAGCATCGTCAAGGACTCGCCCGCCGCACAGCTCGCGCCAGGGTACATCTTTACGGCCAACTTCTTCGATCTCAACGAACCGCCGATCATGGGCCAGAGCGGGCCGTTGATTCTCGACCGCCGTCTGCAGCCCGTGTGGTTCCAGCCCGTGGACGAAAAGCTCGTCGCCTCCAACCTCAGCCTGCAGAGCTACGAAGGCAAGCCGGCGCTCGCCTGGTGGCAGGGCGTCGTCACGAACACCGGCGCCACCGAAAGCGGCGAAGACGTGGTCGTCAACCAGCACTACCAGACGGTGGCAAGGCTGAAAGCGACAGGCGGCTGGGTGCTGACCCTGCACGAGTTCCTGATTGACGGCGAAAACGCCTGGGTCACCGCCAACAAGGACATCCCGTACGACCTCTCCAAATACGGCGGCGCCTACAACGGCGCGCTGATCGACTCGGCTGTCCAGGAGTACAACCTCAAGACCGGCAAGCTCGTGCGCAGCTGGGATGCGCTCGAACACATCCCGCTGAGCCAGTCTCAGGCGTCATTGCCGACTAACGGCTTTCCCTGGGATGCCTACCACGTCAACTCGATCCAGCTGACCGCCAGCGGGAAGTTCCTGGTCTCCATGCGCGACACCTGGGCGGCCTATCTGGTTGACATCCAGTCGGGCAAAATCGAATGGACGCTCGGCGGCAGGAGCTCGGACTTCAAGCTTGGGCCCAACGCCGGCTTTGAGTGGCAGCACGACGTGAGGCTGCAGTCGGATTCCGTGATCAGCCTCTACGACGATCACTGCTGCCAGCTGACCGGCGGCGGCACCTATGTCGAACCGACGGCTCCATCCCGCGCGCTCGTGCTGAACCTCGACCAGCAGACGCACCGAGCGACGCTCGCCGCCCAATACGGACGCGACGGCGGCTTCACCTCCGACTACATGGGCGACACCCGCCCCCAGGCCAACGGCAACGTGTTCGTGGGCTTCGGCTCAGAACCGTACTTCGCGGAGTACAGCCACTCTGGCAAGCTGCTCTTCGAAGCGCAGCTGCCCGGACCCGACCTGGCCTATAGGGCCACGCTCGAGCAGTGGGTCGGCCTGCCGCTCTCCTCGCCCGCCGCCGCCGCTCGCAAGAAGGACGGCAAGACGACCGTGTACGCGAGTTGGAACGGCGCGACCAAGGTTGTCTCGTGGCGAGTGCTGGGGGGGTCCGGCGGCGCGCATCTGGCCACAGTCGCAAGCGCCGCCAAGGCGGGCTTCGAGACCGCGATTGCCGTGTCGGGGAGCTTTACGAGCTTCCAGGTGCAGGCGCTCGACGCGGGCGGGCATGTGATCGGGACTTCGCGACAGTTCTCATGACGAGCGCGCGCCCAACTCGCCTGGCGGCCGGCGGCTCGCCTGCCCCAACCGACGCAGCCGCCCGGTCGGAACTGTAGGTTCATCGCCTTGATGAAGCTGAGGATCATCCCCCCCGCCCTTGCCGTCCTGCTCGTTCCGGCGACGCTTGCAGCTTGCGCAGGTGGCACATCATCTGCCAGCACAGCTGTGGTGGCGAGCGACACCAGCGCCAGCGCGGCCGCCGGGGCGGTGGCCGTCTCGCCTGAGCCGGGGACGCCGGATGCCTCGCCGAGCACCCAGATCAGCTTCCTCGGCCAAGCCCCCACGAGCGTGTCGAGCGTCCACGTGGTCGGCTCTCACAGCGGCAGCCACAGCGGTGTGCTGCGCGCCTACTCCACAGGCACCGGCGAGAGCTTTCTGCCCGTCCACGGCTTCTCGGCCGGCGAGCGCGTGAGCGTGAGCGCGACCGTCACCACCGGGGGTGCCGCCAGTCAGGTCCACACCACGTTCACGATTGCCCACCAGGCGCCTGTCAGCCAAAAACAGTTCCCCGTCAACCCCGGGGACGCGAACGCGATCCAGCACTACAGCTCAGCGCCCTCGCTGACGCCGTCCACCGTGCACATCACCACCGCCGCCAAGTCCGCCGCGGCGCCCGGCGATCTGTTCTTGGCTCCCTATCAGGGCAAGGGCTCGCCGGGGCCGATGATCACCGAACAGAACGGCAGCCTCGTGTGGTTTCACCCACTTCCCACCGACGATGCCGCCACCAACTTCCAGGTTCAGTCCTATGAAGGCAAGCCCGTGCTCACCTGGTGGCAGGGGCGCATTCTGGAGGTGGGCTTCGGGCAGGGCGAAGACGAGATCTACAACACCTCCTACCAGCCGGTTGCCAAGGTACGAGCGGGCAATGGCTATCACGCGGACCTGCACGAGATCAGGCTGACCCCGCAGGGCACCGCCTGGATCGACATGTTCGACCCGATCAAGATGAATCTCTCATCGGCCCACGGACTGTCCGACGGCGTGCTCACCGACTCGGTCATCGAGGAGATCGACATCAAGACCGGCCTCGTCATGTGGGAGTGGCATGCGCTCGGCCATGTGGCGATCGGCGACTCGCACAACCCGGCGCCCAAAGCGAGCTACCCGTGGGACTACATCCACATCAACTCCGTCGACCCGGGCACCTCGGGGGACGTGCTCCTCTCATCGCGCAACACCTGGACTCTGTATGACGTGGACATCCGCAGCGGCTCCATTCGCTGGAAGCTCGGCGGCAGCCACTCGAGCTTCAAGCAGGGGGGCGGCACGCACTTCTACTGGCAGCACGACGCAGAATTCCAGCCGGGCGGGCAGATCTCGGTGTTCGACAACGGCTCAGATCCGCCCAAGGAGAAGCAGTCGCGGGGCCTGTTGCTGTCGGTCAACACGGCCAGCCATACAGCGACGCTCGTCAAGCAGTTCACCAACCCGAGCAAAACGCTGCTGGCCTCCAGCCAGGGCAACACGCTGAGCCTTCCCGGAGGAGATTGGCTGATGGGCTACGGCGGCCTGCCCAACTTCACAGAGTACGACTCCGCGGGGCACGTGCTGCTCGATGGCACGCTCGGCAAGAACGTGCAGGACTTCAGGACATACCTGGCCCCCTGGAGTGGGCAGCCCAAGACGACTCCGTCTGTCGTCGCCAAGAGCGTCGGCGCGGGCATGTCGGTGTCGGTGAGCTGGAACGGCGCGACGCAGGTGGGCTCCTGGCGGGTTCTCGCAGGGGCCTCGTCGAGCTCGCTTGCGACCGTGGCCACCGCCCCAAAGAGCGGCTTTCAGACGACCATCGCAGTGCCCGCTGCCGGTCCGTATGTGGCAGTTCAAGCGCTCGACGCCTCCGGGGCGGTCCTGGCCGTCTCGCCGACGGTCAAGGGTTGAGGGGCGACCACACGACAACGCGCCTGCTGCTCGTCGGGGTGGCCTCGCTCGTGATCCTGGCGGCTCTCGTCGGTGTGATCGAGCGCTCCTCGACGACGGTCCTACCGGTCTCCTCCCGGCATCCGATCGCGCGCCGTTCTGCCTCCTCCAAGCCCGTCAGCTGCGTGCCCCAGCACTTGAACGTGTCGGCATCGCTTGCCGGTTCGCGGGTGACCGTCTCGCCGGGTCCCGAGACGAGCGACGCCTCGGCGGCCACCCAGATCAGCATGCTCGGCGTTCCCGCGGGGGAGCTCTCAGGGCTCACGGTCATGGGCTCGCGCACGGGCGCGCACGCCGGGCGGCTGCTCGCCTACTCGCAGGGCGATGGGGCGAGCTTCGTGCCCACGCACCAGTTCGCCGCCGGCGAGCGCGTGAGCGTGCACGCTCGCCTGAACGTCGCCGGTCAGCTGACGCCGTTCGCGTGGAGCTTCACAGTTGCGACGCTCGACACCGCCGGGGCGGCCGGGGGCAGCTCGCCGGCGCGCTCTGATCCAAGCGACTACCAGAGTTTTCACTCGCGCCCCGACCTCGAGCCTCCCACCGTGACCGTGACGGCGAGCTCGCCGCAGGCGACAGCCGGCGACCTCTTCCTGGCGCCCTACTCGGGCCCGGGGCAGTACGGCCCGATGATCCTCGACGGGAGCGGCCAGCTCGTGTGGTTCAAGTCGCTCTCTCCCCGGGGCACCCGCGCAGCGGACTTCCGCGTGCAGCAATACGAAGGAAAGCCGGTGCTCACCTGGTGGCAGGACCCGCTGGTGTCAGGGGGCTCGAGCAAGGCGGGTGAGGTGATCGCCAACAGCGCCTACCAGACCATCGCGATCGTGCGGGCCGGCAACGGATACCAGCCCGACTTGCACGAATTCCAGATCACGTCACAGAACACAGCTCTGATCACCGTCTATGCGGGCATCGACTGCGACCTTTCATCGGTGGGTGGCACGCGCGACGGCGCCGTCGCCGACACGCTGCTGCAGGAGATCGATCTGAAGACGGGTCTCGTGATGTACGAGTGGCACAGCCTCGACCACGTGGCGCTCTCCGAATCGTATGTCTCGGCCGCGCACTCCAGCCAGATCACGCCGTTCGACTACTTCCACATCAACGCCATCGACGTCCAGCAGGATGGCTCGCTGCTTGTCGACTCGCGCAACACGTGGGCGGCCTACGACGTGGACCCGCACACGGGGGTGGTGCGCTGGAGGCTAGGGGGGAGGCACTCGAGCTTTGCCATGGGGCCGGGGACCCGCACGGCCTTCCAGCACGACGCGCGCCAGCAGCCCGACGGGACGATCACGTTCTTCGACAACGGCGCCACCCCCCGCAAGCACCCCCAGTCGCGAGCCATCCAGGTACGCCTGGACATGCAGCACATGACCGCCACGCTGGTGCGCGCCGAGCAGCACTCCCCGCCGCTGATCGCAGGCAGCCAAGGCAACGTGCAGGCACTGGCGGGCGGCGACTGGATGGTGGGCTGGGGGGAGGAACCGTTCTTCACGGAATACGGGCCCACCGGACAGGTGCTCTTCGACGGGCACCTCCCCGCCACATATGAGTCCTACCGCACGTTTCGCCAGTCCTGGAGCGGACGCCCGGCGACTCCGCCGACGCTGGCCGTGGTCCACGCGACCGGCGCTCACGCGTCGACGACGCTCTATGCGAGCTGGAACGGGGCCACCGAAGTGGCCTCCTGGCGGGTGCTGGCCGGCGCGTCGTCCACGAGCCTGAAGCCGCTCAGCAGCGCACCCAAGAGCGGCTTTGAGACAGCGATCAAGCTGCCCAGCAGTTTCACCGCGGCGTATGTGGTCGTTCAGGCCCTGGACGCCTCGGGCGCGGTCATTGGTGCTTCCGCCCCCGCCGCCGCGAGTGCCTAGCGCGTAGAGAGTCTGTGGTTTCGGGTCCGCTCGGTTCGGGTCCGCCGATCGGTCCGGGAGTCGGGTTGCCTCCGTGTTCCTCGCGCAGCCTGCGGCGTTCGGTTGCCTTCTCGGCGGCAATGCGCGCAGTGGAGAAGTAGTCGGCATAGCCGCGGGCGTGGGCTTCGGTGAGGCGGGGGGGCAGCGGGCCGCGTAGCTCTTCATGGAAGGCGTGCTCGAGCTGCGTGCGCAGTGCGCCCTCGAGTGCGCTTTCTCCGGCGCTGTTGTGCAGCTCGAGCCGGCCTGTCTGGGTGCGGTAGTCATAGAGCTCGTTTTCTTCGCCTTCTGTCTGGGGGGCGATGCCTTCGACGGGCCAGTTGGTGTAGCTCGCGTACTTGGCTTCGGGTGTGCGGATGGCGACCACGTGCAGGGGCGCGTTGGCGGCGTAGGTCTCCACGGCGAACTCCGTGACGACCTCGTCGGTGGCGTGCAGGACGAAGGGGCGGCCGGGTGCTTCGGGGTCTGAGAGGATGCGCGCGAGGTCCAGGCGGGGAGCGAGGTGTGAGTAGTGGCCCTCGTTGCGCCAGGCGGAGGAGCCGGTGGCGATGGTGAGCAGCAGCGGGGCCACGTCGACACTCGAGCTCAGCTGCGTGCGCTGCCGGCTGGGGGCGCTTGTGATCAGGCCACGGCGGTCCTTGACGATCAGCGGCACACGGATGGCCTCCTCGTAGGCGCTTGCGCCCTTGCCGCGCAGCCCATGCGAGGCGCCGTACTCGCCGTGGTCGGAGGTGAACACGATCACCGTGTTGGCGGCTATCTCGGGGCGGCTGTCGAGCGTGCGTAGGACGTGGCCGATGTGGTGGTCGACCTCCCGCTGGAGCTTCATGTAGAGGTCCAGGAAGGACAGCCACTCGCCTTCGGCTTCGGGTCCGTCGAAGGGAACAGGGCCGAACGATGCGGCGGCGGTTTCCTGCAGGGAGTGCTGCAGGCGTGGCTTGTGGCGCTCGCTGAGCAGCTCGGGCGTCTCGTAGTTCGGGGGCAGGCGCCGCACCGAGGAGCGGGCGGTGGTCTCGGCGGGGACGCGATCGCTCCAGCGATACCACCAGGCGATGTCGTGGGGGTTGACGAACGAGACGGTCGTGCACCAGGGCTCGGCGCGTCCCTCCTGCTTGAACCAGTCGGCGAATGCGCGGGCGATGTGCGGGTCGGTATGCCAGCCCTGGCCTGGGCCGCCGTCGGGCGAGGGGTATATACCACCGGCGAAGCCGTAGCGCTCGAGTGCCTGTTCGCCGCTGAACGGAGTCCAGTGGTTGTCGCGGTGGGTCAGGTGCCACTTGCCGAACCAGCGCGTGTGGTAGCCGTGCTCGCGCAGGAGCGTGCCCCAGGTGGGGAAGCCGGGATCGAGGGTGCTACCGCCGGTGATCATGCAGCCGGTCTGCTGGGTGTAGAGGCCGGTGAGCAGCGTGGCGCGGGCGGGCGTGCAATCGTTGGAGGCGGTGTAGTGGTGGGCGAACGAGACCGCTCCATGGCGCAGGCGTGCGAGGTTGGGCGGCAGTCCGAGCCCGAGTGGAGCCGGTGAGAACCACTGGGGGAAGCGCAGCTGATCCACCAGGATCACAAGGATGTTGGGTTTGCTGCT
>JASLDD010000249.1 GCA_030151725.1 Solirubrobacteraceae bacterium | reverse complement strand
CTCGCCCGCCTCCGTCCGTCGTTTCGCCGCCCAACTCGAGCCGGAGAGGCTCACCCCCAGCAGGAGCTTCATCCGATGCCGAGACCCAGACAATGACCCGCTACATAGTCCGCCGGCTGCTGTGGGGCGTGCTGCTGCTGGTCGTCGTCTCGGCGCTGCTGTTCGTCATGTTCCGGATCCTGCCGACGGCCGATCCGGCCAAGCTGCGGGCGGGCCGTCTGCAGAGCCCGAAGATCATCGCCGAGATCCGCCACGACCTGGGGCTCGACAAATCCCTGCCGGCCCAGTTCTGGATCTACGTGAAGGGCATCTTCCTGCACTTCGATCTCGGCTACAGCTACTACAGCAACGCCCCCGTCAAGGAACTGATCTTCAACCGCCTGCCGGCGACGCTGTCGCTGGTGCTGGGAGGCGCGGTGGTCTGGGTCATGGCGGGCCTCGGCGTGGGCATCGTCTCGGCGCGGCGCGCCGGCTCGAAGCTGGACCGCGCGAGCATGGGCACGGCGCTGGTGCTCGTGTCGGCGCCCGAATACTGGCTGGGGCTGATCGCACTGTTCTTCTTTGCATCGGACATCGGAAAAGTGCGCATCTTCCCCGGTGCGGGCAGCTACGTCGGCCTGATGGCCGATCCCGCGAAATGGTTCACCTCGCTGATCATGCCCTGGCTGGTGGTCGCCGCGGGCACGGCCGCGATCTATGCGCGCCTGATCCGCGGCAGCCTGATCGAGACGATGGACGAAGACTACGTCCGCACCGCCCGCGCAAAGGGACTCTCGGAGCGCCGAGTAGTGCTGCGCCACGGTCTGCGCGCGGCGATCAACCCGATCGTGACCGTGCTCGGCGTAGACATCGCGATCCTGCTCGGCAGCTCGGTGCTCGTCGAAACCGTCTTCGACATCCCCGGCATCGGCCGTCTGAACTACGTGGCGATCACCCACGCCGACTTCCCGATCGTGCAGGGGACGGTGCTGATAGCGGCCTTCTTCGTGATCCTGGCGAACATCATCGTGGACATCGCCTACGCATACCTCGACCCGCGCGTGCGCTACTCATGAGCGCGGTCGATCGGGCATCGGAGAGCGAGCCGCTGCTGCGCGTGGAGGACCTCCGCGTGGAGTTTCCGACCGAAGACGGCGTCGTGCACGCTGTCGACGGGATCTCCTACGAGGTCGCTCGCGGCAGCACCCTGGGCATCGTCGGCGAGTCCGGCTCGGGCAAGACGGTCTCCTCGCTGACGACGCTCGGGCTGACCCGCACGCAGGGCGCGCGGGTGTCCGGGCGGATCGTCTTCGAGGGCAGAGACCTGATCGCGCTCTCCGAAGATGAGATGCGCTCCATTCGCGGCAACGACATCGCGATGATCTTCCAGGACCCGCTCTCCTCGCTGCACCCCTTCTTCAAGGTCGGCGTGCAGCTGGTGGAGGCCGTGCGCGTGCACCAGGACGTCTCCAAGCAGGCCGCCCGCGCGCGCGCGATCGAGCTGCTGGGCCTGGTCGGCATCCCCGACCCGAGCAGGCGCGTCGATGAGTACCCGCACGAGTTCTCAGGAGGGATGCGCCAGCGTGCGATGATCGCGATGGCGCTCGCCAACGAGCCCAAGCTGCTGATCGCCGACGAGCCTACGACGGCGCTCGACGTGACCGTTCAGGCGCAGATCCTCGCGCTGCTCGAGCGCCTGCAGCGCGAGCTGGGCATGGCGATCGTGATCATCACCCACGACCTCGGCGTGGTGGCGGAGCTGGCGGACCAGATCGCGGTCATGTATGCGGGCAGGATCGTGGAGAAGAGCTCCGCGGAGGTGCTGTTCGCGAACCCCGAGCACCCCTACATGTGGGGCCTCTTGAAGTCCCTGCCGAGCCTCGAGGGCGCGCGCGATGAGCCGCTCGTGCCGATCCCGGGCACGCCTCCGAGCCTCATCAACCGCCCTTCCGGATGCCACTTCCACCCGCGCTGCCCCTACTCGCAGCCCGATCACGCTCGCATCGATCCCAAGCTCGAGCCCATCCCCGGCGGTCCCGATCACCAGATCGCGTGCCTGCTGGAGAGCGACGTGCGCAAACGCCTGTGGGCCGAGCTGCGATCCGGGAGCACGCCCGAGGAGGCGCTGGCCGTACTCGGCACAGACGGGGTGCAGCCGTGAGCGCGATCCTCGAAGTCCGCGACCTCGTAAAGCACTTCCCGATCACCCAGGGGATCCTGGTCCAGAAAAAAGTCGGGGCCGTGCAGGCGGTGGACGGCGTGAGCTTCGACATCGCCCCGGGCGAGACGCTGGGCATCGTGGGCGAGACGGGCTGCGGCAAGAGCACCACCGCGCGCCTGGTCATGCGGTTGCTCAAGCCCACCTCGGGGGAGATCCGCTTCGAGGGCAACGACATCACCCACCTGAAGGGCGCTGCCCTGAAGGCGGTCAGGCGCGAGATGCAGATGATCTTCCAGGACCCCTACTCGTCGCTGAACCCGCGCAAGACGATCGGCTCGATCATCGGCGAGCCGTTCACCATCCACGGCCTGCAGACGGGCAAGGGCGAGCGCAAACGCGCGGTGCAGGAGCTGATGGAGACAGTGGGGCTGAACCCCGAGCACTACAACCGCTACCCCCACGAGTTCTCCGGCGGGCAGCGCCAGCGCATCGGTGTGGCGCGCGCCCTGGCGCTGAAGCCCAAGCTGCTGATCGCCGACGAGCCCGTGTCGGCGCTGGACGTCTCGATCCAGGCGCAGGTGCTCAACCTGCTGCGCGACCTGCAGCGCGAGTTCGGCCTGACGGTGGTGTTCATCGCCCACGACCTCTCGGTCGTGCGGCACATGTGCGACCGCGTGGCCGTCATGTACCTGGGCAAGATCGTGGAGATCGGGCCCGGGGATGAGCTCTACGGCTTTCCCCGCCACCCCTACACCGGCGCGCTGCTGTCGGCGGTGCCGGTCGCCGACCCCGCCCGTCACGGCGACGAGCGCCACCTGCTGAGCGGGGACGTGCCAAGTCCCGCCAACCCCCCGAGCGCCTGCCGCTTCCACACCCGCTGTCCCAAGGCGCAGGAGCTGTGCTCCACGCAGGAGCCGCTGCTGGAAGAGATGGACTCGGGCACGCGCGCCGCCTGCCACTACCCGCTGACGCGCGAGGAAGTGGCGCAGATCGGCGTACGATCTGCGCGATGAGCACAGACGTCGCTGAGCCCGCCCAGTATGCGCGCGAGGCCGAGGAGCTGCTGGCGGCCCTGATCCGCTTCAACACGGTCAACCCACCCGGCAACGAGCTCCCGGCTCAGGAATACCTGGCGTCCCATCTGCAGGAGGCGGGCTTCGAGTGCGAGCTGCTGGGCGCCGAGCCCGGCCGCCCCAACCTCGTTGCACGCCTGCGCGGCGAGGAGGACGGCCCGACGCTCTGCTACCTGGGCCACGTCGACACGGTGCTGGCAGACCGCGAGGACTGGACGCGCGACCCCTGGTCGGGAGACATCGCCGACGGCTTCCTGTGGGGCCGGGGCGCGCTCGACATGAAGTCGCAGGTCGCCGCCGAGATCGCGGCTGCGGCATCGCTCGCGCGCTCGGGCTGGCGCCCCGCCCGCGGCGAGCTGCTGATCGTGGCGGTCGTGGACGAGGAGACGGGGGGCTCGCTGGGCGCGCAGTGGATTACCGAGCACCACCCCGAGAAGGTCCGCTGCGATCTGCTCGTAAACGAGGGCGGCGGCGCGGTGTTCGAATACGGCGGCAAGCGCTGCTACGGCGTGTGCTGCGCGGAGAAGGGCGTCTTTCGCTTCACGGTGACAACCGATGGGGTGGCCGGGCACGCGTCGATGCCGGGCATGGGCGAGAACGCCCTGCTGAAGATGGCGCCGGTGCTCGAGCGCCTCGGCGCGAGCCAGCCCTCATACCTGTCCACGGAGGAGCCGCTGGCGTTCCTACGCGGGATCGGCGAGGACCCCGACGACCTCGCCGGCTCGATCTCACGCCTGCACAGCGCGGACCCCCGTCTGGCGACGATGTTCGAGCCGATGTTCGGCGTCACGTTCACGCCCACGCGGATCAAAGCCTCGGAGAAGATCAACGTGATCCCCAATCGGGCGGAGCTCAAAGTCGACTGCCGGGTGCCGCCGGGACTCGGCGAGGAGGAGGTCCGCAGGGGCATCGCCGAGGTGCTGGGCGAGGAGGGGGGCGCGCCCTGGCGGATCGACTTCACGGAGCGCGTGCAGGGCAACCGCTCGCCGCTGCGCTCGGAGCTGATGCAGACCATCTCCACGTGGGTCTCCGAGCAGGATCCGGGGGCGGAGGTCGTGCCGGTGGTGCTTCCCGGCTTCACCGACTCGCGCCACTTCCGCCTGGCGTTCCCCGAGTGCGTCGCCTACGGCTTCTTCCCCCACCGCCACCAGACGCTGCTCGAGACGGCCCCCCTCATCCATGGAGCGGACGAGCGCATCGACGTGCGCGACCTGGCCTTCGCGACCGAGCTGTTCCGCGATCTGGCCATGCGCATTCTGGGCTGAATCGGTCAGACCTCGACATCTGCTTGGGAATGCCCCATAATCGATTGCGATGCCACGGATGGTGCAATTGCTGAGGATGGGTAGATGAGCGCGCAGGCCACGGTAAGGCCGGGCTCGACGGGCGGGACGTCAACGACCGCCACCACCGCTTCTCACCTCACAGCGACCCACGCCGCCGCTCACGCGGTGGCCAAGCACGCTGTGGCAGCCCATACGGTCGTGCACTCAACTGTGCCGGCGAGCGCCGTCCCGCACACGTCGTTCGCCCAGGAAGTCCAGAACTGGGCCTACAACTGGCAGCCGGTCCTGATGATCGTGTTCTTCGGCGCGATCCTGTTCGTGCTGTGGCGCACGCTGAAGGTGATGCCGCGGATCAAGCCGCAGCGGATCAAGCCGGCCTCTGACCAGGCGGTCACGTTCGCGGACATCGCGGGCGTCGACGAGGCCAAGGCGGAGCTTCAGGAGATCGTTGAGTTCCTGCGCGATCCCAAGTCCTTCCATGCGCTCGGCGCCAAAGTCCCCAAGGGGGTTCTGCTCCACGGGCCGCCGGGCACCGGCAAGACGCTGCTGGCGAAGGCCGTGGCCAAGGAGTCGGGCGCGCAGTTCTTCGCCCAGTCGGCGGCCTCGTTCGTGGAGATGTTCGCGGGCCTCGGCGCGGCACGCATCAGGCGTCTGTTCGCGGTGGCTCGCAAAAACGAACCGGCGATCATCTTCATCGACGAGCTCGACGCCGTGGGCGGGCGCCGCGGCATGGACATCTCGGGTGAGAAGGACCAGACGCTCAACCAGCTGCTGGTGGAGATGGACGGCTTCTCGTCGAGCGGGCGAGTGGTTGTGATCGCGGCATCGAACCTGCTGGACAAGCTCGACCCGGCGCTGCTGCGCCCCGGTCGCTTCGACCGCCAGGTCTTCGTTGTGCCGCCGGACGTCAAAGGCCGGCTGGGCGTGCTGCAGGTGCACACGCGCGACAAGCCGCTGGCGGACGTGGATCTGGGCCTGGTGGCGCAGCAGACGAGTGGCCTGACGGGCGCCGACCTCGCCAACATCTGCAACGAGGCGGCCATCTTCGCCACCAGACGGGGCGCCAAATCGATCGGCATCCAGGACTTCGATTCGGCGATCGAGCGTGTGATCGCCGGCGTGCAGTCCAAGCGGGTGCTCAACAGCCACGAGAAGCGCGTGGTCGCATACCACGAGGCGGGGCATGCGCTGTGCGGCGAGATCCTCCCGTCGGTCGACCGCGTGCACAGGATCTCGATCGTGCCGCGCGGACGGGCGCTCGGCTACACGCTGAACCTGCCGGCAGAGGATCGCTACCTGAAGACGCGCGAGGAGCTACTCGACTACATGACGGTGCTGCTCGGTGGGCGCGTGGCCGAGCAGATCGTCTTCGGCGCCATCACAACTGGTGCCTCCGACGACCTCAAGCGCGTGGCCGACATCGCACAGTCGATGGTCCATGACTTCGCAATGGTGACCTCGGGCGTGGGGCGCGCGCCGGACGGGGATGTGAGGCTGTCTGAGACAACGCTTCGGATCCGCGACGAGGAGCGCCACGACCTCATCGAAGAGGCGCGCCGGGCGGCTCAGAAGCTGATCGTCGCACACCGCGACCAGCTCGAGGATCTGGCTCAGGAGCTGCTCGAGAACGAGGTGCTCGACCGCGACGCGATCGACACCATCATGGAGGGAGTGCCGCGCATGGAGCGCGCGCCGGGAGTCGGCCTGCGCGTGGTTGCGGCGACTCCCCAGGAGCCGCTGCCGGGCCCGGCAGCGATCCCGCTGCCCGAGGGCCCGCCGGAGGGCGGCGCCGGACGGCTATAGACTGCGGCGGGTGTTCAGTCGAATCGATCACATCGGGGTGGCCGTCGAGCAGATCGATCCCGCCCTCGAGCTCTATCGCGACAGCTTCCAGCTGACGGTGGCCCACCGCGA
>JASLDD010000211.1 GCA_030151725.1 Solirubrobacteraceae bacterium | reverse complement strand
GTTCGCCTGTACGGCTCGCTACGACGCGGCGATCGCGACCTGGTTCGCGGCCCGCACCTTCGAGGGCTTCCCGCCGGCCTGGAGCGATGCCTACGAGAAGGTCTCCGATCTGCGCTATGGCGAGAACCCCCACCAGCAGGCCGCCTTCTATGCCCGCGCTGGGGCGCCCACCCATCTGCTCGACGGGGTTGAGCAGCTCCACGGCAAGGAACTCTCGTTCAACAACCTGCTCGACCTCAGCTCGGCACGCGAGCTGGTCGAGGCCTTCGACGATCCGGCATGCGCGATCGTCAAGCACAACAACCCCTGCGGCTGCGCGATCGGCGACAACGTCCAGGCGGCCTATGAGAAGGCCTTCGCGTGCGATCCCCAGAGCGCCTACGGCGGCGTGATCGCCGTCAACAGGCCCGTGGACGGCGCCTTTGCGCAGGAGCTTGCCAAGCAATTCATCGAGGTGCTGCTGGCGCCCGGCTATGACTCGCAGGCGCTCGAGACGCTGCAGGTCAAGAAGAACGTGCGCCTGCTCGAGCTGACCGACTGGCCGCCGCCGAGCGGCGAGGTCGAGAGCAAGGCGGTGCTCGGCGGGCAGCTGGTGCAGACCCGCGACGTGGTCACGGAGACGCGCGAGCAGATGCGGACGATGAGCGCAAAGGAGCCCTCCGAGCAGGAGTGGCAGGACATGCTGTTCGCGTGGAAGGTCTGCCGCCACGTTCGCTCCAACGCGATCGTGATCGCCGCCGGCGGGGCCACGATCGGCATCGGCGCCGGGCAGATGAGCCGGGTGGATGCGGTGCGCATAGCGATCGAGAAGGCGCGTGCCTTCCAGCCGGAGCTGCTTGTCGGCTCCTCGCTTGCCTCAGATGCCTACTTCCCGTTTGCCGACGGCCCGCAGCTGGCGATCGACGCGGGCGTCACGGCGATCGTGCAGCCCGGCGGCTCGGTCCGCGACGAGGAAGTGGTTGCGGCCGTGAATGCGGCGGGGGTGGCCATGGTAGGCACCGACCGCCGCCACTTCAGGCACTAGCAGCTCCAAGCTGTAGCTACGTTCGCTATACAGCGTTCGCAAAGAGAGCACATGCCGCCGACCGGTCGCGCTTCCCGTGACTCGGAGGTGGCGTCGACCTGCGTCAAATAATTTCGGCAGAGGACTTGAAATAACGAAGATAACGATATATCGTGATCTTACTTAGATAGTTCACGATAGGAGTAGATATGTTTGGCAATGCAATTTACACAACGGACGAGAAGTCCACACGCTGTGGCCCCCGCCATGGCGGCCACCGCGCCCACCACTTCGCCCACGGTCCCCGTGGCGAGTTCGGCGGGATCGGCGGTCCATTTGGCGGGTTTGGCGGCGGAGGCCCTCGCGGCCGTGGCCGCAAGGCTCGTCGCGGCGACATTCGCACGGCGGCGCTGTTGCTGTTGAGCGAGGAGCCGCGCAACGGCTACCAGATCATGCAGGAGGTCCAGGAGCGAAGCGGCGGTGTCTGGCGGGCCAGCCCAGGCTCGGTGTACCCGGCCCTGCAGCAGCTCGAGGACGAGGGCCTGATCCGCTCGACGGAGTCTGAGGGGCGCAAGCTGTTCGCGCTCACAGACGCCGGCAAGGCCGTCGTTGAGGCACGCGGCGAGGACAAGCCCGCGCCGTGGGATCAGATGAGCGAGGACATCAGCGCCAAGGCTCACGAGCTGGGCAAGCTCATGCGCGAGGTTGCCTTCGCCTTCGCGCAGGTGATGCGCACGGGCAGCGAGGATCAGATCGGCAAGGCCCGCGGGGTCTTGGCGAGCGCCCGCCGCGACCTCTACCAGATCCTCGCCGACGGCGAGCCCGGCGGCGATGGCGGTACGGTGGACGAGGAGAGTTGAGCCAACCGGACGCCCCCATATCGAGCCCCGCATCAGCCGTGTCGGTCAACGGCCTCGTCAAGAGCTACGACGAGGTCGAGGCGGTGCGGGGCATCGACTTCGAGGTGCACAGCGGAGAGATCTTCGGCTTCCTCGGCCCCAACGGCGCGGGGAAGTCGACGACGATCAACATGCTGTGCACGCTCGTGCGCCCCAGCGGCGGCTCGGCGCAGGTGGCCGGGCACGACGTGGTCTCAGAACGCGACGAGGTCAGGCGCAACATCGGCCTGGTCTTCCAGGACACGACGCTCGACGGCTATCTGACCGCCGAGCAGAACCTGCGCCTGCACGCCGAGCTCTACGGAGTTCCGCGCGAGCTGGTCGACGAGCGCATGCGCCAGGTGATGGAGATGGTGAGCCTGTGGGACCGCAGGGGCGGCATGGTGAACACGTTCTCGGGAGGCATGAAGCGGCGCCTGGAGATCGCGCGCGGCCTCCTTCACTCGCCGCGGGTGCTGTTCCTCGACGAGCCCACCGTCGGTCTGGACCCGCAGACGCGCAGCTCGATCTGGAGCTACATCCGCGAGCTGAAGACGCGCGAGGACATCACGATCTTCCTCACCACCCACTACATGGACGAGGCCGAGTACTGCGATCGGATCGCCATCATGGACCAGGGGCGCATCATCGTGCTCGACAGCCCCGAGGCGCTCAAGGCGAAAGTGGGCAGCGACCGCGTGCAGATCCAGACCGACGACGACCAGGCCGCAATCGAGGCCCTGCGCGAGCGCTTCCAGATCGAGGCGACGGTGGCCGAGGGGCTTGTGACGTTCGGGGTGCCGGCCGGCGAGGAGTTCGTCCCGCGCTTGTTCGCAGAGCTCGGCCGCCCGATCCGTTCGGTGAGCGTCTCGCGGCCGTCGCTGGACGACGTGTTCATGTCCTACACCGGCTCCACCATCCGCGACGCCGAGACCACCCAGACCGACACCAGGCGCAACTTCGCGCGCATGATGAACCGCTGATGGCCAGCGAGACCAGAGCTCCCGGCGTGGTCCCCCAGCCGAGCGCGAACGGAGCGTCCGGCCACCAGATTGCGAGCGTGCGCGTGCCCACGCGCAGCGCCGGCAGCGAGCTGCGGGCGATCAAGGTGGTGTGGAAGCGCGAGCTGATCCGCTTCAGCCGCGACCGGCTGCGGATCCTCACGTCGCTGATGCAGCCGTTCCTGTTCCTGTTCGTGCTGGGAACGGGCCTCTCGCGGCTGGCCTCCGCGGGCACGCACGGCGTGAACCTGCGCACGTTCGTCTACCCGGGCGTGCTGTGCATGGCGGTGATGTTCACGGCCATGTTCTCCGCCGCATCGCTCGTGTGGGATCGCGAGTTCGGCTTCTTGCGCGAGATGATGGTGGCGCCCGTGCGGCGCAGCTCGCTGGTCCTCGGCAAGTGCTTCGGCGGCGCCACAGTGGCGGGCTTTCAGGGCGTGATCGTACTGTGCCTGGCGGGCCTCGTCGGGGTGCCCTACTCGGCGGTGCTGATCGTCGAGGTGTTCGCCCTGCAGCTGCTGCTGGCGTTCGCGATCACGGCCTTCGGGGTGATGGTGGCGGCGCGCATCACGCAGATGCAGTCGTTCATGGCGCTGATGCAGATGGCGATCATGCCCATGTACTTCCTCTCCGGCGCGCTGTTCCCCGTCTCGGGCCTGCCGCAGTGGCTCGAGATCCTCAACCGCCTGGACCCGCTCACCTACGCCGTGGACCCGATGCGCCGGGCGGTGTTCGCCCACCTGCACATCCCCGCCGCGGCGCGGCGGGCGCTCGATCCAGGAGTCACGTGGTGGAGCTGGCACGTCCCCGGCCTGGTCGAGGCGGCCGTGGTGGCGCTGCTCGGCCTTGCGATGCTGACGATCGCGATCGTGGAGTTCAGCCGCGCTGAGTGACCCGCGGGTCGGTCGCCTGCATGGCGACGCCGAGCAGTGGATCCTGGTTCTCGGACTCGCCCGATGCCTCGGCCTGGCGCATCGCCTCGGCCAGCTGTGCGCTGTCTTTGAGCGCCATGCGTTCGCTCAGCGGCTGCAGCAGCCCGCGCGCGAGCATCATGGCTCCCACCCAGCGCGGCGCCCAAAGACGCGCCGAGCGACGCTCGATGCCCAGCTCGATCGCGTCGATCGCCTTCGACAGGGGAGCCGGGTTGCGGATGAAGCCGGGCATCTTCCCCGTCAGCGTCTGCGCCGAAGGCTGCGCGAAGCTCGCGCGCACGAGATCCGTGTCGATGAAGCCGAAGTAGGCGCAGCCGACCTGCGTGCCGCTGGGCGCCATCTCGATCCGCAGCGCATCTGTGAGCGCCTCCACGCCGGCCTTGGCTGCCGTGTAGGGGCCCATGAGAGGCGAGTGGTTGATGGCCGACAGCGAGGAGATGTTGAGCAGGTAGCCGCGGCGCTTGGCGATCTCGCCGATGACCGCGCGGTCGGTGCGCCACACGCCCAGCAGGTTCACGGCGAGCGTGCGCTCGACCTGCGCCACCGGTGCGCTGGCAAGCGCGCCCGTGTAGGCGATGCCGGCGTTTGCGATGGCCACGTCGATCCCGCCGAAGCGCTCGACGGTCGCGCCCACCGCGCCTTCCAGGGCCTCCAAGTCGGTGACGTCGACCTCGAAGAACGCAGCCCGCTCGCCCAGCTCGGCCGCGTTCTGCTCGAGGCGCTCGGGCTCGAGCCCCACGAGGGCGACGTTGGCGCCCTTCGCGTGCAGCCGCCGAGCCGTCGCTGCGCCGATTCCGCGCGCGGCGCCGGTGATGAAGACGGTGCGGCCTTTGACGTCATAGGGAGCGCTCTGGGTGCGGCTCACGCTGGGCCTCCGGTGGTGTTGAAGATCGTGGACACCGCCAGAGCCTACCCTGGTAGGGTCGGCCAATGGCTCAGCTTGGCCCGTCCTCCTCGGCTCTGGAGCTCGCTGCGGCGCTGCGCGTCGGCGAGGTCTCCGCGGTCGAGCTGCTCGATGCGTGCCTTGCAGCCGTGGACGCGCTGAACCCGCAGATCAACGCTGTGATCTGGCGCAACGACGAGGACGCGCGCGCGGCGGCTGTCGAGGCCGACCGTCGTCTGGCGGCGGGCGAGCACGCGCCGTTCCTGGGCGTGCCGCTGCCGATCAAGGACCTCACGCCGGTCGCCGGCTGGCCCGTGACCTATGGCTCCAACGGCGCGCCTGACGGCGTGAGCGAGGAGAGCGAGCTGGTCGTCGATGCGCTCGTGGCGGCCGGCTTTGTGCTGTGCGGGCGCACCAACACGCCGGAGTTTGGCGTGATCACTGTCGCTGAGAACAGCCGCTACGGCATCACGCGCAACCCCTGGGACACAGACCGCTCGCCGGGCGGCTCGAGCGGGGGTGCCGCCGCGGCCGTGGCGGCAGGCATGTTCCCAATTGCCCACGCCAACGACGGCGGCGGCTCGATTCGCATCCCCGCCTCCTACTGCGGCCTGGTCGGCCTGAAGCCGAGTCGCGGTCGCGTGCCGCGCCTGGCCCAGAGCTGGCTCGGCGCGGTGGTCGAGGGCGTCGTCTCTCAGACCGTCGCCGACTCCGCCGTGGTGCTCGATGCGATTGCGCGCCAGGACTCGCTCGCCTGGTACAACGCGCCGGCTCCCTCCCGCCCGTTTGCTGAGGAGACGAGCATGCCCCCGGGCACGCTTCGCATCGGCCTGATGGCTGAGGCGCCGCTCGGGATCCCCACCGACCCCGCCTGCAGCGAGGCGGCGCGGGCGACGGCTGCGGCTCTCGAGGAGCTCGGCCACTCGGTCGAGGAGGTGCAGGTTCCGACGATCTCCGAAGAGATGGTGCCCCCGTTCATCGCCCTCACACAGGGTGGGCTCGCCGACTACGAGGGCGTGGACTGGTCGGCGGTCGAGCCGCACATCGCCCACCAGCGCGGCCTGAGCAGCGAGACCGGCGCCTACGACTACGTCCTCGCCGCGCGCACGCTCGAGCTGCTGAGCCGCCGTGAGGTGGTTCGCTGGGGGCGCGACTTCGACATCCTCATGACGCCCGTCTCGGCGATCCTGCCGCCACAGGCCGGCGCCCTGCTGGCCTCCCAGCACGCGACGCCCGACCAGCCGCTGTTCGAGGTCGTGGCCAGCGTGTCGTTTACCGCCTTCGGCAACGTGACCGGCCTGCCGGCCGTCAGCCTGCCGCTGCACTGGACCGACGAGGGCATCCCCGTAGGAGTCCAGCTCGTAGGCGGTCCGTGGCAGGAGGCGAAGCTGATCGGTCTGGCAGCTCAGCTCGAGCAGGCACGCCCGTGGGCCGGGCGCCGGGCGCCGATCGCTCAGACCGCGTAGTCGGACGCTCGCCATGAGCGGCCTGCTGGAGCGCATGGACGGTCTGCTCGGGGAAGGCATCGAGCGGGCAAATCGCGAACACCACCGCCGTCGGCTGCGCCGTGCCGGTCAGCTCGAGCGCTTCGAGCCTCCCCACGACGGCTCGCTGTGGAGCGCCGGGGATCCGCCGCCGCGCGCCGGTTGCGCGCTGGAGATCTTGATCGACGGCGCGCAGGCGCTGCCCCGCATCGCCGATGCGCTCGCCGGCGCTCGCTCGCACGTGCACATCGCCGGGTGGCACATCACCGCCGACTTCGGCCTTACCCGCGACGAGCAGGCACGGCGACTGCGCGACCTGCTCGGCGAGCTCGCAGAGCGAGTCGACGTGAGGGTGCTGCTGTGGGCGGGCGCTCCGCTGCCCGTGTTCACCCCCGCCCGCTCGGCCGTGCGCGAGGTCCGCAGCGAGCTGATGCGCGGCACGAAGGTGCGCTGCGTGCTCGACTCCAAAGAGCGCCCGCTTCACTGCCATCACGAGAAGCTCGTGATCGTCGACGGCGAGGTGGCGTTCGTCGGCGGCATCGACCTGACATCCCTGGGCGGCGATCGCTTCGACGAGAGCGACCACCCGATGCACGGGCGGCTCGGGTGGCACGACGCGGCGAGTCGTCTGGAGGGGCCGGCCGTGGCCGACGTTGCCGCGCACTTCGCGGCTCGCTGGCACGCGGTGACGGGCGAGCGCTTGGCGGAGACGCCCCCGCCGCCGCCCGCCGGTCAGCACGAGCTGCAGGTCGTGCGCACGGTCCCCGAGCACGTCTACGACTTCCTGCCTCAGGGGGACTTCCGCATCCTCGAGGCCTACATGCGGGCGCTGCGCTCGGCGCGCGAGCTGATCTACCTCGAGAACCAGTTCCTGTGGTCGGTGCCTGTGGTGGAGATCCTTGTGGACAAGCTGCGAAACCCGCCCACCGAGGACTTCCGAGTCGTCGTGCTGCTGCCGTCCAAGCCCAACAACGGAGCCGACACCACCCGCGGGCAGCTCGGCGTGCTCGCCGACGCGGACGGTGGCGCGGGGCGCTTTTTGGCGACGAGCATCGGCGCGCGCACGGGGACGCTGACGGGGCCCGTTTACGTGCACGCGAAGATCGGCATCGTCGATGACGCCTGGCTGACGATCGGCTCGGCCAACCTCAACGACCACTCGTTCTTCAACGACTCCGAGATGAACGTCGTTATCTGCGATCCCGCCTTCGCCCGCGAGACGCGCCTGCGTCTGTGGGCCGAGCACCTGGAGCTCTCCGTCGAGCAGGTGGCCGGCGACGCGGCGCGCGTCGTGGACGAGCTGTGGCGCCCCATCGCCGTCGAGCAGCTCGCCCGACGCAACCGCGGCGAGGCGCAGACGCACCGGCTGTTCGAGCTGCCCGGCTCCTCGCGGCGCTCGATGGCGCTGCTGGGGCCGATCGACAGCCTTCTCGTCGACGGCTGATCCCGCCACGCATGACCGTGGGGTAAGCCGCACGCTCGCCCGCGAGATCTCCAGAATAAATCAAATCAAATACAGCATCTGGCGGCTGAATATTGCGTGTAAGTCGCCGATCGGCAGCGATTGATTGTGTTCGATGCGGCAACTCTGATTTGCTCTGGGTATGCCCTTTGCTGAGCCGACCGCTGAGCTCGAGACCTCGCTAGAGGCGCTCGAAGCGGTTCAGCGGCGCGTTCTGTGGCTGGCGACGAGCATCGTGCACCACGCCAACAAGGAGCGGACCACCACCTCCGGGGTGAAGGTGGGCGGTCATCAGGCGTCCTCCGCATCGATGGTGAGCATCATGTGTGCGCTCTACTTCGAGCACCTGCGCGCGCCCGACCGGGTCTCCGTCAAGCCTCACGCCGCGCCAGTCCTCCACGCGATCAACTATCTGCTCGGCACGCTCGAGCGCGACCAGCTCACCGAGCTGCGCGCCTTCGGCGGCCTGCAGAGCTACCCCAGCCGCGCCAAGGACCCCGATCCCGTGGACTTCTCGACCGGCTCCGTCGGGATCGGTGCCACGGCCACCCTGTGGAGCAGCCTCGCCCACCGCTACGTGGCAAGCCACTTCGACGTTCCCCGCGGTGGGCGCCAGGTCGCGCTTGTGGGCGATGCCGAGCTCGACGAGGGCGCCATCTGGGAGGCGCTGGTCGACCCCATGGTCCCGCAGCTCGGCGAGATGCTGTGGATAGTCGACCTCAACCGCCAGTCGCTCGACCGCGTCGTCCCCGACATCGCCGCCGGGCGCATCGGGCGCATGTTCGAGGCGGCCGGCTGGGAGACGATCACCGTCAAGTACGGACGGCGTCTGCGCGAGCTGTTCGCCCGCAGCGGCGGAGAGTCCTTGCAGCAACGAATCGACGCCATGACCAACGAGGAGTACCAGCGGCTGCTGCGCAGCTCTCCCGGCGAGCTGCGCGAGCGCCTGTGTGGGGAAGGGCGTGCCAGGAAGAGCATCGAGCGCGTGCTCAACGATCTCGACGACGGGGAGCTGGTTGTCGCTGTGCGCGATCTCGGCGGGCACGACCTGGTCGACCTGCTCGACGCCTTCAAGCGCGCCGACTCGCTCACCGACCGTCCCGCGGTCGTGTTCGCCTACACGATCAAGGCCTGGGGGCTACCCACGGAGGGGCACCCGGCCAACCACTCAGCGCTGCTCTCAAGCGAGCAGTGGCAGCAGCTCGCCGGGCGGCTCGGCGCCGAGCACTCTGACCCGTGGCGAGGGTTCGGGGAGGGCACCCCCGAGTGGGAGCTCTGTCGCGCGGCCGCCGAGCGCCTGCGGCGCGTCGAGCTGCCCCGGCGCGAGCCGCCGGTTGCGCCCAGCGATTTCGGGCGCGTCCACGCCGGCTCCGCCTCCACCCAGCAGAGCTTTGGGCGCTTCTTCGTAGATCTCGCCCACGAGGCTTCCGAGCTGGCCAAGCACGTCGTCACGGTCAGCCCCGACGTGGCCTCCTCCACGAACCTCGGCGGCTGGATCAACCGCGCCGGCGTGTGGAACCCCGGCGAGCGGGTCGACTGGTTCGCCGACGACACCGACACGCTGGTCCGCTGGCGCGAGTCCGAGAGCGGGCAGCACATCGAGCTGGGGATCGCCGAGGGCAACCTCGTCGGGCTGATCGGCGAGCTAGGGGCCACATGGTCGCGCGACGGGCAGCCGCTGCTGCCGATCGGCACGCTCTATGACCCCTTCGTCAACCGCGCCCTGGAGCCGTGGTCTTTCGGCATGTACGCAGGTGGGCAGAGCATCCTCGTCGGCACCCCCTCCGGCGTCACCCTCGCCCCCGAGGGCGGCGCGCACCAGTCGATCATCACGCCCTCCATCGGGCTCGAGCAGCCGCGCTGCGTGGCATGGGAGCCGGCCTTTGGGCAGGACCTCGAGTGGACTCTGCTGCATGCCCTCGGACGCCTTGGCCGCGTGGATGGGACGTCGGCGTACTTCCGCCTCAGCACCCGCCCGGTCGATCAGGCGCTGGCTGCCGTCCCGCAGGAGAGCGACGCGCGTGCTCGCCGGCGCGAGCAGGTGCTCGCCGGGGGCTATCTACTGCGCGAGGCCGCCGGCACGCCCGAGGTGGTGCTGGTCGGCATGGGCGTGATCATGCCCGAGACGATCGCCGCCGCTGAGGAGCTTGCTGAGGCGGCCATCGAAGCCGATGTCGTGTGCCTGACATCGGCCGACCTCGTGTGGCGGGCGTGGCAGGCGCGGCAGGGTCAGCAGGAGGGCTCAAGCGAGATCCTCGACATTCTCTTCCCCGAGTTGCGCGCCGCGCCGATCGTGAGCGTGCTCGACGGGCACCCCCACACCTTGTCGTTCCTCGCCGCCGTGCGCGGAGCGCCGATCGCCTGCCTCGGGGTCCAGGACTTCGGGCAGTCGGGCGACGTTCAGGATCTCTACAGACACTTCGGAATAGACGCCGACGCGATCGTCGGCGCGGCCCTCGATCTCATCCGATGAGGAGCAGGCCGTGATCGACATCGTCATGCCGGGGCTGTCCGATTCGATGGAGGACGGCACCATCCTCACCTGGCTGATCGACGACGGCCAGCCTGTGGCCAAAGGCGAGGAGCTCGTCGAGATCGAGACCGACAAGGCGACCATGACCCACATCTCAGATGTCGAGGGCATCCTCGAGATCGTCGTCCAACCCGGCGAGACGGTTGCAGTGGGTGCGCTGATCGCGCGGGTTGGGCCGCTGGTGGCGGAGGTCGAAGTCGGGGCCGCGGGGGACGGCGAGCATGCGGGTTCCGTCAAGGGGTCCTCGGAGGGCGAGCGCTCGGTGTCCACGCCGGTCGCGTCAAAGTCGAGCGCAGCGGCTCCTGCACCGCCCACGTCCTTGCCCGCCGCCGAGCGGCTCCGGAGGCGGCCCTGGCTCCAGCGTCAGCCCCCGGCGCGAAGGGGGGCAGCGAGATCCAAGAGCTCTCGCGCCTGCAGCAGACGGTCGCCCGCAGAATGGCCGAGACGAAGGCGACGGTGCCCGACTTCCAGATCCAGGCGGAGGTCGCGATGGATGCTGCGATCGCCCTGCGGGCGCAGCTCAAAGAGATCGCCGAGGCGGGGAGCGCCCCGTCGTTCAACGACATGATCGTCAAGGCGTGCGCGGTCGCGTTGCGCTCGCATCCGCGCGCGAACGGCTCATACCGCGACGGTCGCTTCGAGCTTCACCAGCGTGTCAACGTGGGCATCGCCGTGGCTGGCGATGATGCGTTGGTCGTTGCCACGGTGCCCGACGCCGACACCAAGTCGTTGGCGCAGATTGCCCGCGAGAGCCGTCGGCTGGCAGAGCGCGTGCGCTCCGGCGAGATCACGCCGCCGGAGCTGTCTGGCGCGACGTTCACCGTGTCAAATCTCGGCATGTTCGGCATGACGGCTATCACGCCCGTAGTCAACTCGCCGCAGGCTGCCATCCTGGGCGTCGGCGCGCTGCGTGAGACGCTGGCGCGCGTGGACGGCGAGATCGTCGATCGCACACTGCTCACCCTCACGCTGAGCTGCGATCACCGGATCCTCTACGGCGCGGACGCCGCGCGGCTGCTCTCCGACATCAAGGGCCTGCTCGAGAGGCCTCTCAGCCTCGCTCTTTGAAATTTTGCGCCGGCTAAGCGGCGGTGCGCATCGCGGGCGGGCTGTCCGCCTCATCGCCGGCGCGAGCGTTGGAGCTGACGACGCTCAGGCGGGCGGCACGGGCGGAGGAGGTCCGGGCCTCGATCCCAATGAACGACATGCCCTCGCCGGCGAAGCAGCCGGTGCACACGACGCCCAGGTACTCACCGTCCTCGTCCACGCCGAGATGCCACTCGAGGTACTCGACGGAGTCCCAGGGGGGGGCGATTTCCAGGCAACGATCGCAATGCTCGATCACGCCCACAATGGTAGGCGGGGGGTCGGCGGCAGTTTCGGCGACTGTGCGTTAGCCGGCTTTTAATGCGTCATACGAGGATCGATGAAGATGTCATCGACCTGCGTGGAGCCGGTCAGCGCAGTGAGCCGGATCGAGATCTGGGCGCTGCCGCCGGAGAGGGCGCCACCGACGAGAGCGTCGGTGAGCATCACGGGGGTTGGCTGCCAGCTACCGCTGAGCGCGACGACGCCAAGCGACTGAGTCAGCTGACCCAGAGGGGTGCTGGCGACGACCTGCACGAGGACGGTCGAAAGAAGGCTGCTGTTATGCGCAAAGAAGCGAAACGTGGGATAGCTCGCGTTGACGCAGGTGGGTGCTGAAGTCACTGTGGAGCCGGGCGTCAGGAGCAGCGACTTGCTGCCCGGTCCGCTTGCGTTGAAAGGCTCGCTGCCGTCCACGGTGTGTGCGCCGCCGGTCGTGGCCCAGCCGGCGAGCGAGCCCTCGAAGTCCCCGCCGGGCAATGCCTCATAGCTGCTGGAGTCGCCCCAACGGGCGAACGGTGTGGAAAGCTCGGCGCTGTTGCATGCGCCGGTGCTGATCAGCGCCGCACCTGCCGAGGCGGGCAGCGCCGAGAACATGCCGCAGGCGATCACGCCGGCGCTGAAGAGTCGGATGTAGCCCTTGCGAGCGCTACGGATTGTCAATGATCGTCTTGGGAACACGGGGCCTCCTTCTTCCGGCGGCCGAGCCATCTCGCGTTCTCGAGACCTCTTGCTTTGCGTCCCCGCCTCACGACGGGTTTGCCCTTGACAGAGTTTGATTTCGCAGGGTTCTGGCATGTTCGGCATGTCTGAAATACAGCTGAAGCGAATGGCGCTGATTTCTGGACACACGTCTGAGTCGTGAGTGGGCGCAGATGGCCGCTGTGTCTCCTGGCGGCCAAGAAGGTCAAGTGCGGAGAAGATGCGTCGATAGGAGCGCAGAGGCCCTATGTCTGTGTCGTCCTTCCAGCAAGCTGAGCGCGCGCGGATCTCCCATGCCCGCAGGGCCAAGGGGATCGCGAGCAGGGAGCAGGCGGGCACGCTCCTGGTCGGGGCGCTGTTCCTCATGGCGGTCGGGCTGCTGGTGGCGATTGACGGTGTTGGACACGTGTCGCTGGGCTCGACTGTCATCTACGTGCTTGCGATCGCGATTGCAAGCCGCTTTCGCTTCGACGTGGGCGCGGGCTTCACGGTGCCGACGCAGGCGGTGTTCGTGCCGATGCTGTTCGCGCTGCCCGCGAGCGTGGTGCCGGTCGGCGTCGCGCTCGGCCTAGCCCTGGGGATGGCCCCCGATGTGATCAGCCGGCGGATCGTGCGTGCGCGGCTGATAACAGTGCTCGCCAACAGCGCGTTCTCGATCGGCCCCTGCGTGGTGCTCATCGTCACCGGTGTGCACACCCCAGGGGGGCACACCGGCGTGCTGCTGCTCGCGCTGGCAGCCCAGTTCGCATGTGACTTCACCGCCAGTTCGCTGGTCGAGCGCGTCTTTGCCGACATCACGCTTGCAGCGCTGTTCAACGAGGTGCGGGAGGTCTACGCGATCGACTTCGCGCTCGCTGCTCTCGGTCTGGCAGCGGCGTTTGCCGCCTCAGCACTGCACAGTCAGCTGGCTGTGCTGCTGATAGTCCCGCAGTTCGGGCTGCTGAGCGTTCTCTCCCGTGAGCGGGCTGGGCGCTTGGAGCAGCTCGTCGAGCTGAACGACGCCTACCAGGGCACGGCTCTGCTCCTGGGCGATGTGGTGGAGGCCGACGACGCTTACACCGGCGAGCACTGCAAGGGGGTCGTGCTGGTGGCGATCGCCGTCGCGAAGAAGCTGGGCCTCGATCCCGACCAGCAACGGAAGGTGGAATTTGGCGCGCTGCTGCACGACGTGGGCAAGATCGCGGTTCCCAAGGAGATCATCAACAAGCCCGGCAAGCTCGACGACGCGGAGTGGGCGATCATCAAGACACACACGCTCGAGGGCGAGCGGATGCTCGCCACGGTGGGCGGCTTCATGGGGGAGGTTGGAGGCGTGGTGCGCTCCTCGCACGAGTCGTGGGACGGCAGCGGGTATCCCGACGGGCTTGCCGGCGAGGCGATCCTGATCGAGGCGCGGATCGTGTCTGCATGCGATGCGTTTGACGCGATGACCACCACTCGCTCGTACCGGCGGGCTATGTCCCGGGAGATGGCTATTGACGAGCTGCGTCGCAATGCTGGGGTGCAGTTTGACCCGCGGGTGGTTGATGCGGTGGTTGAGGTGGTTACGAGAGAGGTGTAGGAGAGTGCGACACCTGGGGTACCGAACACCTGACGAGTTGCCGGAGCGGCGCCCGCCGGTGAGTCGATCTGTAGCGTTGGCAGCGTCGCACAAGCGGCAAGGGAGCGACTGACTCCATCGCTGCGTCTTGCGAAAGTATCAGTCTGCCAGAGTACAAATATCAGTATGGGTGCGACCCGTATCACTCGCCACATAAACGCTCCGCGCGACGCTGTCTATCGAGCGCTTCTTGACGCGTGTGCGATCGAGTCGTGGAAGGTGCCGGACGGCATGACCAGCCATGTTCATGAGTTCGACGCTCGCGAAGGTGGCGCGTTTCGCGTCTCGCTCACGTACGACGCTCCGACCGGAGCTGGCAAGACAGCGGCACAAGCGGACACCTATAACGGCCACTTTGTGAAGCTCGTGCCGGACGAGCAAGTAGTCGAAGTGCTGGAGTTCGAGACGGCAGATCCCAAGTTCCGCGGCGAGATGACGATTACTACAACGCTCGCTGACGCAGACGGCGGGACCGACGTCCTGCTGGTGCACGAAGGGATACCGAGTGGCGTGTCGGCGCCCGACAACGAGACCGGCACGCGGATGGCACTTGCAAAACTTGCGGCGCTCGTTGAGCCGGGCTAGGTACGCAGGGCCGTCGTACGTCGCACAGCCCGTTAGGGGGCGCCGTTCCCTAAAAAGAAGTCGCCGGAACTCCCGTCGACTGAGTCCCGCCGCTTTGAAGTGGATCTACCGAACCGACCGACACGGTGGCACACGCCGAATTGAGTCCGCCTCCGAGTGCGTATTCAATTAGGCCGCTTTTCGGCGATACAGTGGACTAGGCCACATGTCGCGGAAGCCTAGTAGCCGAGAACCACCCCAGCGCCCAGCTGACAGCAGGGCTGGCGCGGCTTCTCGGGGCAGCCCCGACCGAGAGGCGCTCGAGCGAGCTGAGCAACTCGCGCAGACCGGTACATGGGAGTGGGATGTTGATACCGGCGTCCTGTTGTGGTCGGACAACATGTTTCGTCTCCTTGGCATCGAGCCGGGTTCGGTCGTTCCTACCCCTGAGTATGTGATCGGGCGTGTACACCCGGACGATCGAGACCGCGTCGAGCGAGAGGTTGAGTTGGCCAGACGGGATGGGAGGCTGCCCGCCCCTGCCTATCGCACGATATGGCCCGACGGCACGCTGCACGTCCTGCGCTCCTTTGCGGCTGTGGCAGAGGAGCGGGAGGGTGCTACACGCCGTTTCGTCGGTGCGGTCCAGGACGTGACGGCTCTCGCCGAGTCGCAGCGGCGCACGGCTGAGTCGTTGACGCTCATGGAAACGCTCCAGCAGGCCGCACCGGTCGGCTTTGCGTTTGTCGATCGTGATTGCCGCATTGTTCGGATCAACGAGACGCTCGCCGAGGTCAATGGAGCCCCCCCGGATCGGCACATCGGCCGGACCATCGAGGAAATGGTCCCGGACGTTTGGGACCAGATGGAGCACGTGTACCGTCGCGTCCTGGAGACCGGCGAGCCTGCGATGAACATCGAGGTCGAGCGCCAAAGACAAGGTGAGCCCGACTTTCGGCATTGGCTTGCGAGCTACTACCCAGTTCGGGTCGATGGAGATGTGCTCGGGCTTGGCATCATCGTGACCGACATAACCGAGCGCCAAGAATTGGAGCACTTTCGCGCCGCTGTGATGGACACGATGGTGGAGGGGCTCTACGCACTCGATGACCAGGGCCGCCTGACGTTCATGAACTCGGCGGCTTCAAAGCTCCTCGGCTGGAGCGAGGAAGAACTGCTTGGGAAGTCGGTGCACGATGCAATCCATTATCAGCACGCGGACGGCTCGCCCTACCCGGAGGCCGAATGCGAGCTGCTGAAGGTCAGGGAGCAAGGGCGCCCCGTGCGAATGACGCATGACGCGTTTACCCGCAAAGACGGCACGATCTTCCCCGTCAGCTACTCAGCAGCGCCCCTGATGAGCGGAACGCATGTTCGTGGAGTCGTTGTCGTGTTTCGCGACACCAGCCTCGAGCGCGCCGAGGAGGACCGAGCCAAGCGCGAACTGGACGCGCTCGCCTGGGTCGGTCGCATCCAGGACGCGCTCGACCACGACCGGTTCGTCCTCTACTCACAACCGATCGTTCCCCTCGCAGGAGGCCAGCCAAGCCAAGAGCTGCTCCTGCGAATGCGCGGACAGGGCAGCGAGATCATCGCGCCGGGAAGCTTCCTGCCGGTCGCTGAGAAGTACGGGCAGATCGGCGAGATCGACCGCTGGGTCATCAGCGAAGCGGTCCGTCTCGCCGCCGGCGGCCTGCGCGTAGAGGCGAACCTCTCGGCGGCATCGGTCGGCAACCTCGATCTGCTGTCGTTGATCGAGCGACAACTGCACGCCGCCGGCGCTGATCCATCCAATCTCATCTTCGAGATCACAGAGACCGCGCTGATGGAGGACGTCGAGGCCGGCACGGCACTCGCGCATGGACTGGCCGGGATCGGCTGTCAGCTCGCTCTCGATGACTTCGGCACAGGGTTCGGCAGCTTCACCTACCTAAAGACGGTGCCCGTCACCTATTTGAAGATCGACGTCGACTTCGTGCGAGACCTAGGGTCCAACCCGGCCAACCAACACCTCGTCAAGGCAATCGTGGGGCTGGCCGACGGCTTTGGCTACAAGACGATCGCCGAGGGAGTCGAGGACGGCGAGACACTCGCCCTACTCAAGGACTACGGCGTCGACTTCGCTCAGGGATTTCACCTCGGACGCCCCGCACCGATCGAGAGGACGTAGACAGCAGCCGCTCTACGGCCACCAGAGTGTGGCCCCGTTTTTGGGGCCAGGGTCTCAACAGACAAAGATGTGCATCTTCTAGGACGCTATACAAACATACCCGCACCCCTGGCAGCGATATTCGAGGCACTGCCGGACGAGCCGATCAAGCCGAGCAGACAGCCACCTGAGCCGATGCCCGTAGCTGGCAGGCTCCGCAACGGCGAGATCAAGCGGGCAGTCGTCAAGGTACTGGCGGCGGCGAAAGGGCCGCTGCCTATTGCAGACATCTATCTGGCAGTTGAACGTCTGCTTGGGCATCCTGTCTCGAAAGACTCTGTTGGCTGGTGTCTAGCCGCAGGTACTCGGAGTAGAAAACCGCAGTTTGAGCGCGTGTCCAGCGGCGTGTATCGGCTCAGTCCTCGCTGAAAAGGCCGAATAGCTCTCGTCGCAGTTATCTTGACCCGTGTCCGCACAGCGCTAATGCGCGCTCGATGGGTTGAGCACGTCAACGCCGGAGATAGCGAAAGCGCCGCGCCCTGTCCGAGCAGCGCGGCGCGTTTGCTCTGAGCTTTACACCCTGATCCGCGTGTAGTGCAGCGCTGCCCTGGTCGGAAAGACCAGATCGTCGCGTGTCCGGTGGATCAGCCCGGATTTGTTGAGCCGATCGAGCGAGTCGAGTGCGGCGATCTCGTCTCCACGCTCTCGGATGATCTCGGCGACCGACCACGGCCGCTGATCATCCGGTCCAACGAGCAAGACGAGCACGCCCCAATCGTCGCGGTCGTCGTCTTCCCCTAGCGTGCGTTTAGGATTGGCCTGCATGGGAGTTATAGCCTCCTGTGCCACGGCCCCCGGCTGGCTCCAACCGGCGCGGGGGCCACTTTGTTGACTATGTTGGTGCGTCACCCCGGCAGATAGCCCGGTGAGCGGGCCGACCCTATCAGGTCTTGCGGCCGGTGGTGAGCGCTTGCTTGACCTCGCCAACGTCGCCCTTGACCTGGCGCATATCGCGGCTCAGGGCATCGAGACGGGCGAGAACCGTCTCCTCGAAGGTCTTGCCAGTTGCGTAGCGACCAGCAGCGCGCAGTAGCTCGGCGGGATCGGCTTCAAGCGCCTGGCCGATCCGCTCAATGACCTCATCGGGTGGCGGCCCTTGGGAGCCGAGCTCGATGCGGCTGAGGTTGGATGCCGACATTGGCACCAGGTCGGCGAGCTGATTGAGCGTCATGCGGCGTTCACGGCGGAGCTTGCGTACCAGCGCGCCCAGCGCCAGAGCCCGGCTGGCCTCGGTCTTGCCTCTTGGACTTGTCATCACCGGAGGCTACGAGCCGGGCGTCCGGGCTCCTTGCCGGTTCCCGTGATATAGGATATGGCCCGCTACTCCGGGAGTCAGGCTGCGCGCATGGCTCTACCGACCCCAACGAACAAAAGGAGCCCCGAACATGAGACGGAGCATCAACGTCGTGGCCGTGCTGTCGATCTTGTCGTGCGCCGCGATCATGGTCGCCGCACCGTCCGCGCTCGCCAACATCGTCATCGGCCAGAGCGTCGCTGGCGTCAAGCTCGGGGAGAGCGAAGCCCAGGTGACGGCAGTGCTCGGGGCACCTGAACGCAAAGAAAGTGCCGGTACTGCATATCCCGGCGTGGTCAATATCTACTACCCGACCAGCATCGGTCTGCATTTCACTATGACCAATGGACGGGTCAGCGGAGCACTGATCTTCTCCAAGAAGCAAAAGACCAACAAGGGCATCGGCATGGGTTCGTCACGCGCTCAGTTGAAACGGGCCTATCCGCAGGCCAAGTGTGCCGAAGGGCCGTATGGCCCGCAGTCGCTCTACTGCGCAGTCCTCGCCCGCTCTCACGGCCGCAAGTCCTTCACCAGCTTTCTGTTTGGAACGGCGAAGGGTGACGTGACCGAGATTGAACTTGGCTACGGCGTCGGGCTAGCTCAGGAACTCAAAGAACAGCGCAAGAAATAGCGGAGGGCCACAGCGAGCGGGGCGAGACGATGCGCGGCAACGCACGGTGCAGGATGGGTCGGCAGACAGTGGCAGGATTGGCTGCTCTGTCGGCCCTCCTGATGGCTGGCTGTGGGTCCAGTGGTTCTAGTTCGAGCACGAGCAGTTTTACCGCCCCCACGGCATCGGTCAACACGCCGACGCAATCTGATCCTACGACAGCGCCGACTACCAGTTCGACGGCAGAGACGGCGCCCTCTGGAGCGCCGTCGTTCGTAGTCCAGGGGACAACGCAGGAGGGCGACAAGGTGAAGGTCGAAGGACGCTTTGGATCGCCCTTGCCTCCAAGCGAATCAGACGTGGATCAGACGGCGCTCAGTGAATGCACACCGCCTGCTCCAGACGGAAGGGAGCTGGTTG
>JASLDD010000201.1 GCA_030151725.1 Solirubrobacteraceae bacterium | reverse complement strand
CTCATGGAGCCTTCTTCCCGGCCGGTGGCGGCCTGGGCTTCTGGACTCATACGACCGGCAATGGCCCGTTCGTCTCAGGAGGCTTCAACACGGGCGGGCTGACTTCCTCGAGCGGCACCTACAAGCTCACCGAGAACCTGCCCCTGCAAACAGCGGTGGGCCGAGATCTTGCCACCGCGTCGCTCACGCTGGCGCTTGGTGCCGCCTACTCCCAAGGCCACAGCTTCGTCTCACTCGTCACGCTGCCAAAGAGCTGCCCGGCCGGTGGATACCCGGTCAAGGCCGTGCTGTCCTTCGGTGCTGGACCCGAAGGACAATGGGAAAGCGTCGCTACGGCTGCAAAGGAGCCGTGCTGAGGATTGAAAGGCCCGATATAAGTGGCCTCCTTGCTAGGATCAAGAGTTCCGTCAAGCTGAACTAGAGGGAAATCGGTAGGGAAATCTGCG
Organism: Solirubrobacteraceae bacterium; assembly: GCA_030151725.1. GTDB lineage: Bacteria > Actinomycetota > Thermoleophilia > Solirubrobacterales > Solirubrobacteraceae > Palsa-744. The sequence continues at coordinate 7,649 of JASLDD010000201.1, read as the reverse complement.
GCCTCGTCCCCCGGCACTGATACGCTTAGTTGCTCTATTTGCAGAGGTTTCCGAGATGGGGCTGCTTGGGTGAGATCCAGGGACGGCTACGGCGGCTGTCCGAAAAGCTAGACCGGCTGGCGGCAGGCAACGCCGCTCCGCGTCCCTCGGCTCGCGTTGACCGGAGGCTCCGCTGTGGCTTGGTTCCGAAGGCCATCATGCGGGTCTTGAACGAGTCGGCCGAGCCGATGAGGTACGGAACATCCATGCCGAGGTTGAAGCGCTGGTAGGCCAGCACGTGTCGCCGTCAGCAGTCAAGAACTGGCTGGCTCGCCACGCCTAAGGCGACGACGCGCTGCTCGTGCGGCTGGGGCGAGGTCGTTATCGGCTCGTGAGTCAGATCGCGTCGTAGATGCGCTGATCCCACGAATCCTGGCCGCTCAAGCAGCTGCGAGGATCGACTTCAAGACGTCCGCTGCCAGGTGCTCCGGCGGCAGGGTCAGGGTGAGCTGCCCGTCCGTTGCAAGCGTGTGGCGAACGTTCAGCAATGTGAGCCCGATCACAGCACCAGTCTCGTCGTAATGGATGGCATGTCCGTCAGGTGTCTCAAGACCACGCACGGCAGGACGCGGCTCCCCCACGTTGAGGTAGAGGACATCGCCACGCTCGTCGTAGTGGTGGTGGTCGAATGAAATGCCGGCGATGGTGATGGTCATGGCTTCCAGCCGCGCGGAGGGTTGTTCTGGACCAATGCGGTCACGACCCACGCAGGCTCGTCGTTGAAGTCTACGACCACGCGTAGCCATCGACGAGGATCAAGATGACGACGGTAAAAGTGCTCACGGCCCGGAAGCGCGTTTGGAGCCCTGTGGTCGGGATGGGCCACAGTGCCGAGGATCAGCTCGACCTCATCCATGAGATCCGCTCTGCCGAGCGCAAGGTGCAGACGTGTGCCGGCATCGAAGACGACGAGGCGACCATCTGGGTCTCTGGTTCTCGTGGGCCACAGCTGGGAAGCTACGCCCTGCCGCAGACGTGCCCGGACGCCTCAGGAGCCCGAGATCCCAGGTTGGGGCATCGATGGACGCGCTCACGGAGCTGGAGCAAGAAGCGCGGCTGGACTGTGTCTGGTCGCACCGGGTCCGGCGACGCGATGCAAGAATGCATATATGCCGTTCAAACCACCCAAGCAGGATGCCTTCCGCCGATTCGTCGTGCTGGATGGGCCGGAAATTCTTGCTGCACTTTCTGCTTTGGATGGTGGCGCGGTTGACGAGATCCTCACGAGGCGCAGCGGCGACACCGACCGAGAGATCGCTGGCGAGATCGGCGTTGAGCCCCTCAAGGTTCGGGGCAAGCGCGGTAAGAACCAGCGTATTGAGGAGGAGATGCGCCGAGTGCGTACAGAGCACTCCGCCGCGTCTGCGCTCATCGATTCGTTGCGAGATCGCGAGGCAGTCGGCGTTCTTGAGGGGACGCTCGACGAGCAGGCGTTGTCGGCGGTCCAACCAGGGATGGTGGTTGAGCTTTGGGCAGCCGTGTCGCTCCACCCTGTCTTCCAAATCGACGCCGTGATGGCGAGCTTCTTGCGCAACGCCAACTCCCTTGGGCAGGCTGAGGCGGCCAAAGAGCTTCGCAAAGTTCTTCCTCTGATGCAGGCGCTAATGGGCACGGGAGACAAGGATGGGAGGATCTTGCTGGACTTTCGGACCGGCGACACCCAAGCTGCCCGGATCGTCGCATTCGTGGACCGATCCGCGATCCAGGTATCGGTCGAGGATCTCACGGGCCACTTCTCAGCGCTCGTACAGGTTGATGAGGTGCTGACGGGGCCTGGTGAGGAGCTCTTGACGCTCAGGGCGATTCGCGGTGCGCCGCCAGGCAAGACAGAACGTGACGGCATTCTGGAGGGCGGCCTAGGGTTGATCGAGCCTGCTACGGAGCTTGGAGTCGAGCTAACCGCCGAGGATCTACTAATGCCCGCGCCACTGATACTCCTCCGCCCCATCGCCGTGTGGCGGTAGGCCTAGAAGTGATCGCACTCTGCGTGCTCGGTGTCTTTCCGCCGGGTTCGATTTGCCCAACTCAGTCTCGTTGAAATGGGCCCGGCTGGACTCGAACCAGCGACCTACCGATTATGAGTCGGCAGCTCTAACCAACTGAGCTACGGGCCCTCCACGCGCTTGGCCGGCGAGAGCCCTGCGCGCCCCGCAGACGCTACCAGCGAGATATGGGATGCTCCCCGCCCGCCGCGCTCGCCCGCGCGGGACCGGTTCAGAACGAGAGAGGGGACACCACATGTCAGCAGCCCGCGCAGCCATCGTCACAGGGGCCTCCAGCGGCATCGGACTCGCCATCGCCCGAGTGCTCGGCCAGGAAGGGTTTGCGCTCACCGTCGCCGCCCGCCGCCCCGACAAGCTCGACGCCGCCGCCAAAGGATTGGCCGACGAAGGCTTCGACGTCCACGCAGTCGCCGCCAACGTCTCCGATGAGGAGCAGATCAAGAACGTCGTCGCTCAGCACTCCCAGCGCTACGGCCGCCTCGACGTCCTCGTCAACAACGCCGGCGTCGGCGTCGGCGCCTCCGTTGCCGACATCGACACCAAGCGCCTCGACATGCAGCTCGACATCAACCTCCGGTCCATCGTCCTCTTCTACCGCGAGTGCGTCCCCCTGCTGCGCCAGGCCGCAACCGAGCACAAAAACGCCCTCGTCGTCAACACCTCATCTATCTCCGGCAAGCGCGCCGAGGGCTGGCTCTCCGTCTACTCCGCCACCAAGCACGGCGTCGTCGGCTGGACCGAAGCCATGAACAAGGAACTCGGCCCCGAGGGCATCAAGTCCACCGCCCTCTGCCCCGCCTTCGTCGACACCCCCATGACCGACTTCGTCAAGGAGCACGTCTCCGCCCACGACATGATCCGCCCCGAGGACATCGCAGAGTCCGTCCGCTATCTGCTCAAGACATCCCCCGCCTGCATCGTTCCCGAGATCATGTTCATCCGGCCCGGTGATTCCCTCTAGCTGGAGCCTCGCCATCAGCAGTCGGACGCCTCGCAGCTGCGAGGGCTCGCTCAGCCTCGCGTTGCGACCGGCGACTCCGCGCCCTCTTCGGGCGTCCTCGCGCGATTGTCTCCCCCAAAGCCCCACCGCCGTCTGCCCAAACGCCTCGCTCGGATCTCCCCTCTCGGGTCCGCCTGATCGGGAAGACGCCTGCCCCATCTGCTGCCTCTGCGACTACTCGCCACCAGCTTGCGGTGCTCGCGAATCGCCTCATCGAGCTCCGTGCCGCTCGAGCTCTGCAGGCTGTCCTCCAAGTGCGCCTTCAGGATCCTCACCTCGCGGGCGCTCGCCTTGCGCGCTCGGCCTTCCGCCCGCGTGAAGCGGTCCCACGACTTCGCAAACGACAGGAAGTCCGTACGGCCACCGCACCGGTGCGCCGCCAGCATCGGGCACACGCCCCCCGCCTCGTCCACATACGCGCCCACAATGATCCGCTCGCTCTCCCCCACGCCCCGCAGCATCGCCTCTCGCGTCGCCACCGGCATGCAGTCAATGGCCAAGCGCAGCCCCTCCACTGTGCTCCTCGTTTGGCGGCGCGCTTTTCGCATAGGCTGTGCAGCGCCCGCACGCCTTCTGCGCCTGCGGACTGTGCGCGGCCAAGCCTAGGTCGCGCATTCTCTGACCGCAACGCATTCCCTCTGCCTGAAAGGAAACTTGCACATGAAGCTCGGCGTGCACATCGGTTACTGGGGTCTCGGCCTCAGCTCCCAAGACCAGCTCACGATCGTGCAAGAAGCCGAGAAGCTCGGCTACGACTCCGTCTGGGCCGCCGAGGCCTACGGCTCCGACACTGCCACCGTGCTCGGCTGGCTCGCCGGGCAGACATCCAAGATCCGCCTCGGTTCCGGCATCTTCCAAATGCCCGGCCGCTCACCCGCCATGACCGCCATGACCGCCGCCACCATCGACCAGCTCTCAAACGGTCGCATGATCTGCGGCATCGGCTCCTCCGGCCCTCAGGTCGCCGAGGGCTGGCACGGGCAGCGCTTCGCCAAGCAGCTCCAGCGCACACGCGACTACGTCGCCGTGCTGCGCATGGCCCTCGCCCGCCAACGCGTCGAGTTCAAGGGCGAAACCCTCGAGCTGCCCCTCCCCGACGGCCCCGGCAAGGCCTTGAAGCTCACCATCTCCCCCGTCCAGGAGCGCATCCCCATTTACCTCGCCGCCATCGGCCCCAAGAACACCGCCCTCGCCGGCGAGATCGCCGACGGCTGGATCCCCACCCTCTTCTCACCCGAGCACGTCTCCGAGCTGCGGCCCCTGCTGCAGGAAGGCACCGATCGATCCGGCAAATCGCTCGACGACTTCGACATCGCCCCCACCGTCAGCCTCTGCATCACCGACGACCTCGAGGGCGCCCGCAACACCATGCGGCCCTTCATCGCCCTCTACGTTGGCGGCATGGGCTCGCGCAAGCAGAACTTCTACAACCAGCTCGTCTCTCGCTACGGCTACGAGGCCGAGGCCAAAACCATCCAAGACCTCTACCTCGAAGGCAAGCGCGACGAGGCCATGGCAGCCATCCCCGACAAGCTCATCGACACCGTCTCCCTCTGCGGGCCCAAGGACGTCGTCCGCGAGCGCCTCGCCGTCTACCGCGACGCCGGCGTCGGCACCCTCGGCGTCACCCCCACCGCCTTCACCGCCGCAGAGCGACTCCAGCAGCTGCAGCTCCTGGCCGAGCTCGCCGCCGACTAGGTTTTCGCCATGGAGGTCCTGCTGGGCGCCTTCGGCGACCCCGGCCACGCGTTCCCCATGATCGCCCTCGGCCGCGCCCTCGTCGCCCGCGGGCACTCCGTCACCCTGCAGACATGGACCCGCTGGCGTGACGCCGTCGAGGGCGAGGGCATGAGCTTCGCCGCCGCACCCGAGTATCAGGTCTTCCCCTCCGGTCCTGAGCCTCTCGACTTCTACGAGGCCGTCGTCCACGCCACCCGCGACACCCTGCCGTTGGTCGAGTCGCTGGTCCCCGATGTCGTCGCCGCCGACATCCTCACCCTCGCCCCCGCTCTCGCCGCCGAGCGCTGCGGCGTGCGCTGCGCCACCCTCATCCCCCACGTCTACCCCCACGGCGAGCCCCACTTCCCCATCTACTCTCTCGGCGCCCGCATGCCCCGCGGTCGCGCCGGGCGGGCCTTCTGGCGTCGCGCCCAATCCCAGGTCAACCGCGGTCTCCAGCTCGGGCGCGTCGAGCTCAACCACACCCGCGGGCGGCTCGGCCTCCCCCCTCTCGACTACGTCCACGGCGGCATCAGCCGCCGGCTCGCGATCGTCGGGACCTTTCCCCAGCTCGAGTACCCACGCACTTGGCCTGGGCATGTCCACGTCGTCGGGCCCCTCATGTGGGAGCCGCCCGCCGATGACGTTGAGCTGCCCCCCGGTGATGCCCCCCTCGTGCTCGTCGCCCCCTCCACCGCCCAGGATCCCGAGCACCGCATGCTCCACCAGGCATTGACCGGCGTCGCCTCCGCAGACGTGCGCGTGCTCGCCACCTGGAACCGACGGCTGCCCTCCCGGCCCCTGCCCGTGCCCGATAACGCCCGCCTCGTCGACTGGGTCTCCTACTCGCGCACCATGCCCTCCTGCGACGTCGTCGTCTGCCACGCCGGGCACGGCACCCTCGCACGTGCTCTCGCCAGCGGCTGCTCCGTCGTTGCGTGTCCCGCCGTCGGCGACATGAACGAGAACGCCGCCCGCCTCGACTGGGCCGGCGCCGGCGTGCGCGTTCCGCGGCGATTCGTCTCCGCTCGGCCCCTGCGGCTGGCTGTCCAGCGGGCACTTGGGGAACCTTCCATTCGGGTTCGGGCGCGCGGGTTTCAGGAGTGGATCGCGGTCAACGATCCCGGGGCGCGTGCAGCCGAGCTGGTCGAGCGGCTCGGAGCGGGGGATCTGGTCGACGTTGGTGGGGGTCGCTAGCAAAGGGGCACCCCGGCTTCTTGTCGAGTCCCGCTTCGGCCAGAGCTATTGACACCCAGCAACCTGCTCCGACGATCCATACGAGTCTGCTGCTCAAGCCCCTACTGCCGTCCGCTGTGACGGCACTTCTGTCTGGACGTCAGGGCTGGGCGCGAGGTTCCCGTCGACCTGCTCGACGATCAACTTCGTCACGAGCTTGGCGTCGTCCCACACCGGTACGTGCCCGCAGCCGGCGAGCGTGACGGCTCTGACGCCTGGTATCTCGCGACGATAGCGAGGGGCGTGGCGAGGACCCGGCAGTACGCGGTCGAACTGCGGTGTGGCCAGCAGCACCGGGCATGTGATCCGGTCGAGATCAGTGATCGTGAGCTCAGCCTCGTCGGCGCGCAGCGCCTGGATCGCTCGCTGGCTGATAGAGCAGCCCAGAGCTGCCTGCGATATCGACGCTGCGTCCGCCGGGGATACGAGCTCGCCATGACGCATGATTTCCCTGAAAGCCAGGCGACGAGTCCCGGGACGTCTCATGATCCGCTCACTCCAGGCGTGGGTTCGCTCGAGCATCTTGATCTGCCTGGCAAAAAATTTCCCGATACGCGGACCCTCGCTGTCGCCGTGGGTCCAGCCGCCGGCGGGCGCCAGCGCGACGACTGATCGAGCACGGCCGCGCTTGGCCAACTCAAGTGCGATGCCCCCGCCCATTGAGTTGCCGACGAAGTGCGCCATACCCACATCCAGCTTGTCCAGCAGTCGCTCGACCGTGTCCGTGGAATGCCCGAAGGTGATCGGCTGATCGGCGGGATAGAGAGGACCACCGTGGTGACCCGGCAGCGTCGGCGCGATCACCTCGTAGCGAGCGACGAGGTCGGCCAGGATCGGGTGCCAGATCCTCCACGCCGCGGTGAAGCCGTGCAGCAGCACCACCGGCTCGCCAGACCCAGCCCTGTACATCGCGGGGGAGATCTCCGACATCGACCCCAGTCTAGGTAGTGCAGCCGAGTTGGGCACGTACAGCCGCGCGTAACACGATTCGGCCAGGCCTGATATCCAGAGCGAAGGACGCGCGGACCGCGGCCTTCGCTTCCATGCTCGGCATCGCCCACAGTCCTTATGCGGATGTAATTACTCCGGGGGTGGGACTCGAACCCACAACCAATCGGTTAACAGCCGACTACTCTGCCATTGAGCTACCCCGGACCGAGCTACCCCGCATGGAGCGGAGCGCTTCGCGCATTCTATTCCGAATCTTCTATGCCAGCGAGACAAGACCTGCCTCCACCTCCGCATGGCAATTCGCGCACAGGAGCACGCACTTCCTCGCCTCCAGCCGTGCCTCCGCCAGAGATCGCGTCACCCCTCTGTGGCTCAGCGTGTAGCTCTTCTCCGCCGGCACCAGATGATGGAACGTGAGGGCCGCTGCACATCGGTCATAACCGCAGTTGATGCATCTCCCGCCAGCGTCCTCGACTAGGATCTGCTTGACAGCCAGCGACAGCTGCTCCTCGAGATACCGCTCCAGCAACGCACGATCCATGCACCGTACTGTCTTCAACGCTTGTGATGGAATCGTCCAACGCGGTGCCGTCCATGTGCCAACTTCGTGTCAGCGCTGTGTCAATCCCAGGGAGCAGTTCGCTGCCGCGAGATCTGCGGCCTCAGGCCCGCTCCCCCGTCTCCTCCAGCACCCGCCCATA
>JASLDD010000197.1 GCA_030151725.1 Solirubrobacteraceae bacterium | reverse complement strand
CAGCCACGATTTTTCCACCGACCGCAGGTATTTCTAGTGTGAGGGGTGGCACGCTTAGGTCGAGGCCGACTTCTGTGTTGGCTTTGTTTGTGTAACAGAAGGCGCCGTGAGTTAGGACTACTAAGATAACTCCAGACGCGTCACCTGCAGAGTTGACCGGAACTCCGAACGCCGTGCAGCCGGTAAAGTCCAGGCTGGCGTCGCCTGCCTGTGCACCTAAGACTGTTCCCTTGCCGGTGCCGGCTTTGCAGACATTTTCGCTTCCCGATCTAGTGAATAGCGTGCTTAAGCCGCTAGTAGCAGTGAATGTGCCGCTTCCGGGTAAGATGGTTGGCGCGGCTGCTGGTGCGGTTGCTGATGCAAGCGCGGTGAGCGCGATGACGGCGATGAAGACCCCGCCGAATGTTCTGATGCGTTGCATGTGCTCATTCTCCTGTCGATGTTTTTGACTACCTTCATAATCAGGCTTAAGGCTTACCTAGGCTTCAGGTGACGAGCTCGGACTCGAACGACCCGGCGTTTCGGGCTTCTAACGTCTGCTTGGAGTTGTGGATTAAGCCATAATTTCGTGAGTTGCTGCAAATGTAATATTGTCGGTATTGACCTTGCTTGCTGCTTCGAATGTGCCACCGTTGGAGGAGATTAATAGCGAGCGTGTTATTCCACCTTCGCATTTTGTAATTGATTGCACGCCGTTCGACGCCTGCGTAAAGGTGAGCGCGAAGCCAGAGGTTTTGCTTGAATTGACTGGCGTGAAGGCTCCGATGACGTTACCCTTGATGATGATTTTCGCACCGATCGCCGGGACTTCAATGTTCAGTGGTGTTACGCTTAGGTCTACTCCAACTTCTTTGTTCGCTTTATTTACATAGCAGTCATTCCCAGACAGGATGACTAACATGGTATTCGACGGATCGCCGACAGAGTTGGCTGGGATACCGAATGCGGTGCACCCGGTGACATCAATGGTGGCGTCGGTTGCCTGCGCCGATAAGATGGTTCCTTTGCCGGTCTCGCTTTTGCAGGCGATTTCACTACCAGCTTTGGTGAATAGTGTTCCTAAGCCGGTGGTGGATACAAATGTGCCGCTCCCGGGTAAGATTGTCGGGGCGGCTGCTGATGCTGTTGCCGATGCCAGCGCGACGAGTACGATTGCGACGATGAAGGTCGCGCCGCCTAGCTGAAGACGATACATGACTGCTCCTCCTTGTTATCGGTTCACTGTTTGAGCCCGATGTCTTGGCTAGGCTCGGAAAAGAAGGTCTTATCGAGCATACCGCTGAGACGAAGTACGTCAAGCACTGGAAGGAGAATGTCTCCCATGCGGATGATTCGGCCTAGGCGATTAGTTGCTGGCGTCCCCGTGTGGGGAATCTAAGCGTCCGGGTTAGGTGGCCCAGCCCTCATCCGCGGTATATCGAGCGCCTTCAGGCTTTCGTGCTTGGCAGCCTGGTATGTCGGCTTGCGTTGCTGGTGCGCGAAGTGGGCGGTCCTCAACAAACAGCCATGGAGCGTGCTGGGCGATGATCTCGCCCTGGAAGCGCTTGCGTGATCCATAGACCAGCCATGTGGTATCCACCGCGCCGTAGTGCTCCTGCACACGCAGCAACTCAGGATGTTCAGCCGCGTGATGGACATGGGTGAGCCCCGCGTCGTAGCGACCTTCGAGCAGATGCCGGGCCACCACTGGCTTGGATGGCTCATCGATGATGGGCGCCCATGGCGCGAGGTCCAGGTATCCCCGTGTGGCCGAGACGATGCCGAGGCTCTTGGGCTCCTCGACATCGGTTCGCACCACGAGCCCGAGCTCCTTGGTGGGGTAGATGAACGTGTCGATCACGAAGACCTCTTCGTGGTAGCGCTCGGTCACGAGATGAACCTGCACGTGCGCGCTGCACTGCACGAGGAACGTGTTTCGCTGCTCGCGCACGCGACCGATCGCCGCGAGCAGGTCCTCTACGAGGACGACCTCGAAGTCGGAGAGGCCCTGGAACTCCAAGTAATGCAGGAGCGCGTTCTCATGGCACGTTCCGGAGGGGCCCAACGTGATGAACGTGGGTGGCGTCATGCTTGCTCTGCCTCGCTGCTCACCGGAGCGTCGATCAACTCGTCCTCCATCTTGCAAGTCGCCGAGATCAGCAGCTCGAACATCGCCTCGGTGAAGTCCTCGGGCAGCTTCACCTCGCGCCCGTGAGCGATATACCGCGCACGCACCTCTGTTACGCGATCGGGCTGCATCATCGGGATGTCGTGCTCGCGCTTGTAAAGCGCGATCTCTCGGCAGGTGGCAAAGCGCTCGCCTAGCAGGCGCGCGATCTGCTCGTCGAGCTCGTCAAGGTGCCGGCGAAACGGGTCCAGACCGTTCACGCGATCGTCTTTCGCATGCGCGGCCCGAGCACACTGAAGCCGTTGGCCCGGTAAAAGGACTCTGTGTCACCCAGACCCGCAAAGTTCTCATTGGGCAGGCCCACCTCGAGTCGGGCCATGCCCAGTTCGCGCGCGCGCTCGAGCAGGCGCGCAAGCAGCGCCGCCCCGATCGCTTGGCTGCGCCACGAGGCATGCACCCATAGATCTTGGATCAGCCCGTAGCGGCCCGGAATGTGAATGGCGCTCTGCCAACTCGCCCCGAGCACACCAATCAGCACGCCATCCGCCTCAGCCACGATCAACGCCCCTGCCGCCGGATCCTCGAGCAGCGCGCGCACCGCACCTCGCATCGGCTCAGCAGGGGCCGGAGTTGCGCCTAGCTCCAGCAGAAGCGCTTTGACAGCGCCGGCTATCTGCTCGACATCGCTGTGCTCGGCGTCGCGCACACGCCACTCCCCGCTCACAGCGCTCCCGCCACGACCGCGTCCCGCTCGATCTCGACTGTCCACGCGCTTGGGTTCCTCGTGCCCGTGACGGCCTCCGCGATCGCCCCCATGGGTGCACGCGCCTTCAGCAGGATCTCCTCGAACTCCTCCTGAGGGTCAGATTGCATCACGATCGCTCCGCCTGCGCCGATCGTGGTTGCGCCGGGGCGCATCACGATTGTGCGGATGACGATGCTGAGGTCGACGCTGCCGTCGAGCCCAAAGTAGCCGATCGCGCCCGAATAGACGCCGCGGGCCTCACGCTCGATGTCGTCGATGAGGCCCATCGTGCGGAGCTTTGGAGCGCCCGTCATCGAGCCCCCGGGGAAGCACGCCCGCACACATTCGACCGGCGTGCGCGACTCGTCGAGATCCCCTGTGATCGTCGAGATCAGCTGGTGCACTGTGGGATAAGACTCGACGACCATGAAGTCCGGCACGCGCACCGTGTCCACCTCGCACACACGTCCGAGATCGTTGCGCAGGAGATCCACGATCATGAGGTGCTCGGCGAATGTCTTTTCATCGCTCAACAGCATCTCCCGTTGTGCCGCATCCTGCTGGGGGTCGGCTGAGCGCGGCGCCGTGCCCTTGATCGGCCGCGCCTGGACTCGACGCTCACGGTCGACCGACAGGAATCGCTCCGGTGAGGAGCTGATCACGCTGAGCTCGCCAAGCTTGAGGTAGGCGGCGAACGGCGCTGGGTTGCGTTTGCGCAAGATCCGGTAGAGCTCGAACGGATCCGGGCTCTCCTGTGTGTGAATCTGATCGGTCAGGCACACCTCATAGGACTCACCGGCGGCGAGCGCGACCTGACAGCGTGCGATGTCAGCGAGGTACTGCTCGCGCCCGCGCCCGCACCTGAACCTCACGGGCGAGCGGTCGCTCGGCCCCTCATAGCCCGCCGAGGCGACTATCTCGGGTTCCTGCTCGAGCATCGCTCGCACGAGCATCTCGGTGTCCTTCAGCCAGCGCTCCGCATCCGCTTCACTGGACGCATCATCCTCGCGACATAGGGCAAACAAGTGCGTGCGATGGTGCAGATGGTCGATCGCCACCACCCGGTTTGCGAACATCAGGACCGCGTCTGGCACGTCTGAGCTGTGTACGTTGGGCGATCCGCAATCCCCCTTGCACTCATAGCCGAGGTAGCCGACGAAGCCCCCAATCAAGCCCGCCGGTAGCTGGGGCGCAGGCGACACGCTCATGGCGTGGACTTCGCGGTCGAGCACCGCGAAGATCGAGCCGGGCTCTACCGAGGTGCCCTCGGCGCGCGCGAAGCTCGTCAGCTGGCGCTCGACGTCATATTCGATCACGCAGCGATCTGGGCCCATGGTGCTGCCGAGAAACGAGGCTCGCGCGAGCGGGGTGGGCGCGTCGGCGCTGTCGAGCCAGAACGCATGCTCTGCAGATCCGAACATGCGCTCGAACAGCGGCTCCGCTGAGACCTCCGAGTCGATCTGGCGCGATCGCAGCTGCCATGCCTTGGCGACCGGATGGCTTTCGCGTGGAGCGCTTCTGGACATCCGTTGGGGGCTCGCACGGCGAGCACGACCCGATCGATGCTCGCGGGCCAGCTGATAGAAGTTCTCGACCAGCTTGCGCCCGTGTTCTGTTGCCACCGACTCGGGATGGAACTGCACGCCCCACATGGGTCGCCGGCGGTGCTCTATGCCCATCACGATCCCGTCGTCAGACCAAGCCGTCACGCGACCTTCAGCGCCCAATTGGTTGCCCACTGCGAGTGAGTGATAGCGAACGACCGAGAAGTCCTGAGGGATGTCCGCAAAGAGACCGCTGTCGAGGTGTTTGACCGCGCTACGGCGCCCGTGCATGACCACGGGCGCCGTAGCAACCATCCCCTTGAGCATGTGACCAAGACCCTGGTGTCCGAGGCAGATCCCCAGCACCGGAATGTCGCTGCAGCGCAGGATGTCTGCGCACACGCCGAAGTCGTGCCAGCGCTCCGGGCGTCCGGGACCGGGGGAGAGGACGATCGCGTCGAAATCCCAGCGCGAGAGAGCATTCCAGGAGACGATGTCGTTGCGGACGACGATCGGCTCCTCTCCTGAGACCGCTGCGAGCAGGTGAAAGACGTTGTAGGTGTAGGAGTCGTAGTTGTCGATCAGCAACGTGCTCATCGCGCCGGTTCCAGCCCCAGGCCATGAGCGCTGCGATCGAGCAGCGTGTGCACGACGCGCTCCACGTGTTCAGCGCGCTCGCGCTCCAGATACCAGATCGAGAGGTGCTTGAGGTAGTGGGCCAGGGGACGCACGTCAAACCGCTCGACGGCAAGGCGCAGGTAGCGGCGGTAGAGCGCCGACTGCACCACGGCAAAGCGGTAGTCCGGGTCCTCAGCCGGGCGACCGCTGCTGGGGAGGAGGCTGCGAGCAGCCTGCGCTCGCGCGAGGCTCCAGCCAAGGCTCTCCTCCTCGCAGAGGAGCTTGGCCGGCTCGAAGTCGATGTCCGGTGTGGCCGGGTGGGGCAGGAAGTAGCCGAGGGCGAGTTGCGAGGCGATCCGTTCGGGGCTTGGATGTGTGCGGCGCACCTCGCGGCGGCTGGGGTCGCCGTCGATCTGCTCGTCGAGCCACTCGCTCAGCTCGTCGATCAGCTGCGCGCCGGCGCTCGAGGTCAGCGCGCGGCGCTCGCTTGAGACCATGCCGTGGAAGATGCTGCGGTTGGGATGAAAGCCGCCGTTGAGCCCCGGTCTCAGCTCAGCTGCGAGCCTGCGAATGCCCGTCACGTGCGCTACCCACTCCGAGCCTGTGACCTGCAGCGAGATCGTGTCCTCCAGATCGGGGGCCGTCAGGGCGTAGGTAAGTGAGCGCATGTGCTGCGTGGATTGGCCGTCGGCGCGTACCAGCGGCATCTCCTCTAGCTCCTTGACCCCTGTCGCATAGACGACCACGCCGTCCGCTCGTCGCTCGAGGGCGCCGCTGCGCAGCCCGATGTCGGCCAGCTCGGCGGTCTCGGCCAGGAAGTCCGACTCGAACAGCACCCTGTCGAAGGCGATCCCCAGCCTCGCAAGTGTCTTGCGCTGCCCGGCGATCACCCAAGCCCGCGTCTTGTACCAGAGCTCCACTGCCTCGCGGTCTCCCTGTAGGACACGCTTGATCAGCGCATCGGCGACATCGTCGAGCACCTGCACCTCGCGTGAGAGCGAGTCCTCGGCCTGTTCCGGCTGAGTGGCTGCGGGTGCGCCACCGGCACCCGCAGCCACATACTCCGCGTAGCACATCCCCACGAAGTGATCGCTCTTCTCATCGCCTTCTGACCAGCCGTGCTCGAGGCGCCCGCTCTGCATCACACCGGCCATCGCCTCGCCCATCGCGCGACCCATGTCCGAGATGCGACTGCGACGCTCGACGTGGCTGCCCGCCTGGACGAGCGCAGCCGCAAGCGCGTTACCGATGGCGAGATTGCGCAGATGGCCGATGTGCAGGGCCTTGGTTGCATTTGCATCCCAGAACTGGACCGAGAACCGCTGCCCGGCGGCCAGATCGCCGAGCGGCGGCTCAGCGCTGCCGCCGGCCTCGAGGGCAGCGCCGTGCGCCTCGATCCAGCTGTCTGCGAGGCGCACGCGAATCGAGTCGCGATCGCGGATCACGCTCTCGATCCAGGGCTCTGCGGCGAGTCGCTCGAGGGCCCCAAGCGCCTCGGGGTCCTTGCGCCAATCGGGCGAGCGCGACGTGAGCTTCAGGTCATAGTCGGCGTGCGGGCGTCTGGGTGCCCGTGCGGCCCACGGCGAAGATCCGGTATCCGACCCTTGGAGGTTCTCGAAGTAGTCGAAAAGATTAACGTTCATATCTGGATATCTAGGTGAAGCCTCATGCACCAGCCGGGGCTCGAACCCGGATCGCCGGTGTTTAAGACCGGTCCTTTCACCGATTAAGGTACTGGTGCAGGCGGAGCTTGTGCTGCCTTCCGGCGGATAGCTGGGTACGTGAGCAAAGTCCGATGGTCAGGACTTGATCGGGTATCCTAAATACGAGTCAACCGAATGGCAAGTGCGGCGGCGGGCGCGGGGGCGGTGAGCTTGGGTTGGGGGCACGATTGTGGCTCGTTGAAGGGGATTCGAATGAAAGAAACATGTGCAGAAGAGTCTCGAGAGAGAGACGTGCGAGTCGAAATGGAGGGCACGAGATGAGTGGGTTCCGTAGAGGTCGCAAACGTGCAGCGCTGCCTCCTGGGCCTCGTATGCCGAGCATCGTGCAAGCCACCGGTTGGGCCTTGCGTCCGCTCCCGTTCATGGAACGCTGCCGCCACGATTTCGGCGAGACGTTCACCTTGCGGATCCGTCCAGGACGTCCGTGGGTGTTTTTGACCAGGCCCGAGGATGTCAAGCACGTCTTCACCACCAATGCGAGCGCGCTGCGTGCCGCTGCCGGCGATGCAAACCCATTGCTAGAGCCGTTGCTCGGGTCTCGATCGGTGATGCTCCTAGACGAGCCACAGCACATGGAGGACCGCCGCAACCTCCTGCCTTCGTTTCACGGCACGCGCATGCAGCGATACGGGCAGATGATGGCCGAAGTCGCACAGCGCGAGATCGCCGCGTGGCCGGTGGGAGAGCCGTTTGCTCTGTGGCCGCGGATGCAGGCAATCAGCCTCTCGGTGGTCATGCACGCGGTCTTCGGCGATGACGAGCACGAGGATCTGAAGGAGCTGCAAAGGCGGCTCGTCGAGCTGACCGCCTGGGTCAACAGCCCGCGCCGGCTGGCGTTGCTGGCCGCAGTGGGAGCACGTTCGATCACCGCCGACGCCGGCTTCAGGGCGGTGATGAGGCCGGTGGAGGAGCTGGTGCTGGAGCAGGTGCGTCGGCGCCGCTTAGCGCCGGATCGCGACGATCGCGATGACATCCTGGCGATGCTGGAGCGCGCCTACGCGAGCGAGGACGGCGCGGCCGTGGGGGAGGCAAAGCTGCGCGATGAACTCGTGACGATGCTCTCAGACGGGCCCACGGCCACATCGCTTGCGTGGGTGTTCGAGCGTCTGCTGCGCCACCCCCCCAAGCTCGAGCGACTACGCGATGAGGTCCTCAGCGGGGAAGGCGAGGAGTATTTGGATGCGGTTGTGAAAGAGACGCTGAGACTCTGTCCAACGGTTCCGGTGGTGATGCGTCGGTTGGCCGAGCCGATGGAGATCGGCGGCTACACGCTGCCGCCCGAGACGGTTGTCGCTCCGTGCGTCTTTTTGATGCATCTGCGCGAGGACGTCTATCCGCAGCCGCGCAGCTTCCTGCCGGAGCGCTTTCTCGATGATTCCGCGGGTACGTACACGTGGATCCCGTTTGGCGGCGGCGTGCGCCGCTGCGTCGCCGCAAGCTTTGCTCCGCTCGAGATGAAGCAGGTGATCAGGGCGGTGCTCGAAGCGATCGACCTGCGCGCCGTGGAGCAACGTTCGGAGGGCATCGCCAGGAGCTCTGTCTCCTTTGCCCCCAAAGGCGGCGCGCTGGTAATCGCAGCACGTCGCAAGCCGACACGCACGCCCATGCCCCTGTCGGCGTGAAGCCGAGAGCGCGCACAGCTCTGCTGTGGGTCTTGGCGCTCGCCGCAGCGGCAGGCGTCGTGACAGGACTGTGCGCATGCTCAGGCTCACAGGAACCGGCCGTGGCCAAAGTCGGCCACACAGGGATCTCAAAGCAGGATCTAAGTCATTGGACAGCGGTGATGGCCGCGGCGAAGTCGAGCACGCAGACGCCCAAGGAAAGGGCTTTGGCGTTTCTGATCTCCTCTGCGTGGCTGAGCGAAGAAGCTACGCGCCGGCATCTACTCTCGAGTAGAGAAGTCGCACAGCGAATCGCGGCCACCAAGAGCGCCGACCCGGGCGGCGAAAGCGAACTGCGCGAATTCCTCAAGGCGAAC
>JASLDD010000179.1 GCA_030151725.1 Solirubrobacteraceae bacterium | reverse complement strand
GAGAGCGCAGGTCGTTGATCAGCAGCGTCTGCTGGGTCTCGGCCAGGCCGATCTCCCAGGGCACGCCGGCGGCCTGGATCGAGGACAGCGGCGAGGCGCCGGTGCCGCCGTCGTGGCCGGCCACGAGCACGCGGTCGGCGTTTGCCTTGGAGACGCCTGCAGCGACAGTGCCGACCCCGACCTCGGATACGAGCTTGACGGACACCTGCGCTTTGGGGTTGGCGCAGCGCAGGTCGTAGATCAGCTGCTTGAGGTCCTCGATCGAGTAGATGTCGTGGTGAGGCGGCGGCGAGATCAGCCCGACGCCGGGAGTGGTGTGGCGGATGGAGCCGATGTACTCGTCGACCTTGTGCCCCGGCAGCTGGCCGCCCTCGCCGGGCTTTGCGCCTTGGGCCATCTTGATCTGCAGCTCGTCGGCGTTGACCAGGTAGTGGATCGTCACGCCGAAGCGTCCCGATGCGACCTGCTTGATGGCCGAGCGGCGGCGGTCGCCGTTGGCGTCGGGGAGGAAGCGCGAGGGGTCCTCCCCACCCTCTCCCGTGTTGGAGCGCCCTCCGAGGCGGTTCATGGCGATGGCGAGCGTCTCGTGGGCCTCGCGCGAGATCGACCCGAGGCTCATGGCTCCGGTGCAGAACCGCTTGACGATCTCGCTCGCCGGCTCGACCTCATTGAGTGCGATCGGCGTGGCGGATCCATCGCCGATCCGCAATAGGCCGCGCAGCGTCGCTTTGCGCGCGGCGTCCTCGTTGATCGCACGCGCGTACTCGCGATACTTCTCGAACGCCGGGCTCTCGCGCACGACCTCGTGGGCCTCGCGATCGCCCTTCAGGGCCGCTGCCACGTCGCCGTTGGCGGCGCGCACCGCGTGCTGCATCAGGGCGATGGTCTCGGGGTTCCACATGTGGTGCTCGCCGTCGCGCCGCCATGCGTAGACGCCGCCTACGGGCAGCAGCTGGTCCTGGGGCGCCGGATAGGCGCGCGCGTGGCGCTCGAGCGCCTCGGTCGCGAGCACCTCCAGGCCGATGCCGCCGATGCGCGAGGCGGTGCCCGTGAAGTGGGTTTCGATGAGGTCCTTGTCGAGCCCCACAGCCTCGAAGATCTGCGCGCCTCGGTAGGACTGGATCGTCGAGATGCCCATCTTGGAGATCGTCTTGAGCAACCCTTTGCCGATCGCTTTGACGACGTTCTGGGCGGCCAGCTCAGGGCTCACCCGCTCCTCCGAGCCGTCGGCGCCCGTGCGCACGATTCGCCCTTCGAAGACCATCTCGTCGAGCGACTCCAGCAGCAGATAGGGGTTGATCGCGCTGACGCCGTAGCCGATGAGGGTCGCGAAGTGGTGGACCTCGCGCGGCTCGCCCGACTCGAGGATGATGCCCACGCGCAGGCGTGTGCCCTCGAGCACGAGGTGGTGGTGAACGGCAGCGACGGCAAGCAGAGAGGGGATCGGCGCTTTGCGCGGCCCGAGCAGCCGGTCGGAGAGGATGATGATGTTGACGTGTTCGGCGATCGCTTCGCGCGCCTGGCGGCAGATGCGCTCGAGCGCGTCGCCGATCCCGGCGGCGCCGTCGGCGACCGGCCATGTGATGTCGATGGTGCGCGCCTTGTAGACGTCGTGGTCGACGTGGCGCAGCGTCTCCAGCTCGCGGTTGAGCAGGATCGGCTGGTCGAGCAGCAGCTTGTGGGCGTGCTCGGGCGTTTCTTCGAACAGGTTTCGCTCGTTGCCGAGGCTGGTCGCCAGGCTCATCACGATTTCCTCGCGGATAGGATCGATCGGCGGGTTGGTGACCTGGGCGAACAGCTGCTTGAAGTAGGAGAAGAGGGGCGGCGCCTGGTCGGAGAGGACCGCCAGGGAAACATCGTTGCCCATCGAGCCGATCGGCTCTGACCCTTCGACGGCCATCGGCGCGAGCAGCACGCGCAGGTCCTCCTGGGAGTAGCCGAAGGCGCGCTGGCGCAAGCGCATGGGCTGATCTGAGAGCGTGACTTCGCTGGAGGGCGGCAGGTCGGCGAAGGGTACGGCGTTGCGCTTGAACCACTCGCCGTAGGGCTGGTGGGAGGCGACTTCGCGCTTGACCTCCTCGTCCTCCACGATGCGCCCACGCTCGAGGTCGACGAGGAACAGCTTGCCGGGCTGCAGGCGTCCGAGCCTGCGCACCTGCGCGGGTGGGATGTCCAGCAGGCCCGCCTCGGAGCCGAGCACCACGTGGCCGTCCGTCGTCTCCACCCAGCGACCTGGCCGCAGCCCGTTGCGGTCGAGCGTCGCGCCGACAACGCGCCCGTCGGTGAAAGCCACCGACGCCGGTCCGTCCCAGGGCTCCATCAGGCAGGAGTGGAAAGCATAGAAGCCCTTGAGGTAGTCGGGGAGGTCGTCGCGGTTGCGATAGGCCTCGGGGATCATCATCATCGCGGCGTGGGGCAGCGAGCGGCCCGCCAGGATCAGCAGCTCGAGCACGTTGTCGAAGGTGGCCGAGTCGGAGTTGCCGGGGCTGACGACGGGCAGGATCCGCTTGAGATCCTCGCCGAAGAGCTCGCTGCGCAGCTCGCTCTCGCGGGCGCGCATCCAGTTGACGTTGCCGGGCGCCGTGTTGATCTCGCCGTTGTGGCAGATCACGCGATAGGGGTGGGCGAGCTCCCAGCTGGGGAAGGTGTTGGTCGAGAAGCGCGAGTGCACGAGCGCGAGGGCGCTCTTGGTGCGCTCGTCGCGGAGGTCCTCATAGAAGGCGCCCAGCTGGAAGCTGATCAGCATGCCCTTGTAGTTGATGGTGCGCGAGGAGCTTGAGCACACGTACAGCCCGCGGTCCTCGGCGTTCAGCTCGCACATCCTGCGAATCACGTACAGCTTGCGCTCGAAGGCGTCCCGGTCGTCCTGCTCGCCGGCGCCCGCGCCCACGAACAGCTGGCGGATGACCGGCCGGCAGCCGGCGGCCACGTCTCCTGTCTGGGTTGCGTCGATCGGCACATCGCGCCAGCCGAGCACCTCTTGGCCCAGCTCTGAGACGCTCTGCTCGAGCAGCCCCTCGAGGCGCCCGCGTGCGGCGTCGTCGGTGGGCAGGAAGCACATCAGCACGCCGTAGCGGCCGAGCGGCGGCAGCTCGAAGTCGACGACCGACCGCAGCAGCTCGTCGGGCATCTGCATGAGGATCCCGGCCCCGTCGCCCGTGCGGGGGTCCGCGCCGCTGGCGCCGCGATGCTCGAGGTTCTCGAGCGCCGTGAGCGCCCGTGAGACGACCTCGTGGGTCGGCTGGTTGTCCAACCTCACAACCATGCCCACCCCGCAGGCGTCGTGCTCGAAGCGAGGGTCGTAGAGTCCGACGGCCTTTGGCGGCTGCATGTTGTGCGGATTCATGGAAGTGCTCCCTTGGGACGGTGCATCCCGCGCGGAGGGTGGACACACCCCTTTTTCGGGCATACCTACCGTCGCGCAGGCAGGCGGGCACCTGAGGCGGAGCGGAAAGCGTAGCAGCGAAAAGCCGGCGAAAACACCCGTTGGACAAACTCTTCAACTGCCCTGCCAGGGCCCTACAGGGACCTCAGGGCCGCTCGGGCAGCGACCCGTCGCGCGCCGGGGGCTCGCGCATCGTCTGCTCCTCCCCCCACGAGCACAGGCTCGCCCGCCCAGGGCAGGTGAGACAAAGCCCGCGATGAGGGACCTGGGCGACGTCGAAGCCCCCGACTCGGGCCTGGGCAACCCTCGTGAGCAGGCTCTGCGCGAGCGCCTCGCGCTCGTTTGCCGCATAGCTCACGCTGATCCAATCCTCGGGTCGCTCCAGGAACCAGTGCACGATCTCCACGCTGGGCGCCCCCTCGCGCAGGACGGCCAGCGCATAGAGCAGCCGCTGCACGCCATACTGGCGCTCGACCAGCTCGTGGAGATCGACGTCGGGGCCGACGCGGTCGCTCTTGTAGTCGAGCACCACCAGTCCGCCGTCGGGCTCGCGTGCGAGCAGGTCGATGACGCCTGTGATCAACGGCTCCTTGGGGCCGAGCGAGAACGCGAAGGGATGCTCGCGGCGGATGTCCTCGACGGTCGCCATCCGTGTGGCAAGCGAGGAGCGGGTGACGGTGTCGAGGAGCTCGGCGATCCCTGCGCTCTCGCCGGCGGCGAGGCTCACCCCGAGCTCGTGCGCCTGGGCGGCCACTTGGGCGGCCGACGGCACTGTTGGGCGGGCGAAGTCCAGCGACTCCAGCAACCTGTGCACGAGGATCCCCCGCGCCCGTGCCTGTAGCCCCCTGGGGCCCGCGGAGCGCGCCGCGGTGCGGTCCTCGGGCAGGCCGAGCACCCGTTCGAGGTAGTAGCGGTAGCCGCAGCGCTCGAGCTCGGTGAGCGAGGTGTAGCTGAGAGTGGAGATCTGGTTGGTGTCCCGTTGCTCGACGCGCCGCGCTGGGCGCTGATCGCCTTTAGGGACGCGATCGGTGCCCGGATCCTCCGCCGGCTCCCCACCGACGGAGGCCTCCGCAGGCAATAGCTGAGCGATCGGGGCGCTCTGAACGGGTGAGAGCTTTTCCCTGCGCAGAACGGAGCCCACGGTTGCGCGGGTGTTGAGACGTACGCGGATCGGAGTGGAATCGGGGAGTGCCACGTCCTGCCACGGACCCTGGGGGTCGGCTACGAGCATCGAAATGTCGGGCGAGAGCGCCGGCGCCAGCCATGAGATGGCTGTGGACCCCTGACGGGCCTCGGGCCAGCGCTCGAAGTCCACGGCGCCGCTCAGGAGCAGGCGCTCGCGTGCGCGGGTCATCGCCACGTACATGATCCGGTCCTCCTCTTCGGCGTCGGCGCGTCTGCGCTCCTCGGCGAGCTGCCCATAGTCGAGCGTCGGCGTTGCCTTGCCCCCGTCGAGGCGCACGAGCTGCAGGCCGATTCGTGCGTCGTCCACGAGCAGGTCTCCCAGGCGGGTGTTCGGTGCTCTGCCCAGATCCGCCACGCACACGACCGGGAACTCAAGGCCCTTGGCCGCGTGGATGCTCATCAGACGGATTGCGTCCGGCTCGACACCCTCCACCGGGGCATCGGACTCGGCGCCGTCGCCGAGATGGGCGACGTGATCGAGGAAGGCGCGCAGATCGCGCCCTTCGGCGGCCTCGAAGCGGCGTGCCAGACGCAGCAGCTTGTGGACATTGGCCATGCGCCGCTGACCCCATTCGAGGCCGAGTACGTGGGCGCCGTAGCCGCTGTGGTCAATCGCGCGCTCGATCAGCTCGGCGATAGTCCGCCGTGAGATCCGCTCGCGCTCCTCTGCCAGATACGCGCAGAAGGAGGCCAGTGCAGCTCTGTCGGCGCTCGAAAGGTCGCCGATCTCGTGGGCCTGTAGAGCCGCCTCGAGCGCACCTCGTTTGTCCACGCGCGCCGCAAGCGCAAGCAGCGCGAGGCCGTCGCGGGAGACGCCAACCAGCGGCGAGGCCAGCGTCGAGTAGAGAGCCACCTCATCCAGCGGGTTGGCGAGCGTGCGCAGGTAGGCAAGCAGATCGCCGACCTGCTGGTGCTCCCAGAAGGCTCCCACGGCCGCCAGGGTGCGCAGGCCACGCATCTGCAGAGCCCGCTCGTAGATGTCCAGATCGCCCAGCGCGCGCAGCAGCAGCACCACCTCTCCGGCTTTGGCGAGGCCGCTGTCGATGAGCTCGGCGACCCGCTGGGCCAGCATCCGCGCCTCGGCCTGGCGCCAACGTGGGGCGCCGGGCAGCCCGGCGGCGATCTCGCCCGCGAGCTTCTCATCCTCCTCCCAGCCACAGCGGTCGGTCAGGAGCAGCTCGGTGATGGGCGCCTCGGCCTCCTGCTCCTCTCGACCGGCCCGCAACGGCGAGAGCTCGGCGAAGCGCTCGGCGAAGACGGCGTTGACCACCTCCAACAGCGGCGGGCGACTCCTGAAGTTGCGCCTCAGCGCGAGGCTCGCACCGCGCACCTCAAGTGCGGCGCGCCGGGCGCGGAACAGGCTCACGTCGGCATGCCTGAAACCGTAGATCGACTGCAGCTCATCGCCGACGGTGAAGAGGTTGTCGCGATCGAGCGCCTGCAGGATGGCAAGCTGGCGTGGGTTGGTGTCCTGGAACTCGTCGACCATCAGCAGCGTGAACCGCTCCGCCCAGGCGTTGCGCACACTTTCGTGCTCGACGAGCAGATCGCGCGCGAGCAGCTCGAGGTCGTCGAAGTCCACGGCGTTGCGCTCGCGCTTGAGCGCCTCGTAGGAGCGGGCGAAGCCGGCCAGCAGCTCGTCCAGGAGCAGGCACGTGCCGGCCGCGGCAAGGTCCTGCTCCTGCGCATCCGTGTCGAGCTTGGGTGCGGGCAGGCGCGGCAGGCGCTGCCCCTGGCTACGCAGCTGCGCGTAGATGGCGGCGATCGACAGACGGACCCGATCCACGCCGTAGGCGGCCAACAGATCGACCGCATCCTCGGCGTGCTCGGTTGCCAAGAAGTCACGCAGCGCAGCGCTGAAGGCGCGTTCGCGCAGACGGCCCGCCGTCCCCTCCTCGAGGATCTTGAAGCTCGGATCGAGATCGGCGAGCAGCGGGTGAGTCCGCAACAGACGAGCGCAGAAGCCGTGGAAGGTGCCCACGAACGCCGCCTCGGTGTCGCGTGCCGCTTCGCGATCCTCCAGCTCCAGGAAGCGAGCCCGCACGCGCTCGCGCAGCTCGCCGGCGGCGCGGTCGGTGAACGTGATCGCGAGGATGCGCCCCGGCGCGAGACCGTCCTCGCGAACGGCTCTGACGAAGCGCTCGACCAGCACCGATGTCTTGCCGCTGCCGGCCCCCGCCGAGAGCAGCAGCGGCTCGGAGCGACGTGAGACCGACTGCTCCTGCTCGTCGGTCAGCACGGGCGCCAGTTCGCCGGACAATGGATCCTCCCCTTGTATCTCGAGGGCGGGTGAGCTGGCCGTCATGGCTCGCACCGGCAGATCGTGGGATACATGCAGCCGCCGTTGTACGCGCAGCTCTGCGGTCGCGCCTCGAGCGCTCCCGCTCCCGCCTCCGCGGCAGCCCGGCGGGCGCCCGCGAGCGCCTCATCGAGCAACTCGCGCACGTCGTCGTGCTCGCGCACGTCACCCCTGACACAGTCGAGCTCGACGCCGCTGTCGCTGTCGAGAAGGCCCCGCGCACGCAGGTCGACCCCCGACAGGGGCTGGTAGAAGCCGCCGGCGGCCGACACGCCCAGCAGATCCTCGACCGCCCGCATGTACAAAGCGACCTGCAGGTTGCCCTCGCCGATCCACTTGGCGGCGGGAGGAGCGACGCGCGCCTTGTAGTCATAGACAACCGCCTCGCCCTCCTCGCTAACGTCCACGCGGTCGATCCTGCCGCGCATCCTGACTCCGCCGCCGAGCTCGAACGGGGGCAGCGTGCTCGCGGGACCGCGCTGATCCTCGGCGTTGAAGCCGAAGCCAAGCTCCAGAGCGCTTGGCTCGAGCGCGCTCTCCGCCTCTGCCGCATGGCTCAGGTAGCGCCCAAGGTCCGATCGCAGCCTGCGCAGTGCACCCGGCCGGCGCTCCGGCGCGATCGAGAGCGGAAACTGCTCGGCGTTCTCGACGAAGGCGCGCTCGAGCAGCTCACGCGCCTGCGCCAGCGATCCCATCGTCACACGCGCCGAGCCGGTCTCGCGTCTGAGCGACTCCAGCGTGTCCTTCAACACCGCATGCGCCAAGCCCCCGCGCGCCAGCGGCTCGGCCTCAGGCTCGATGTCTACGGGGCGCAGCAGCCGCTCCACGAACCACCGTACCGGGCACCCGATCCATGTCTCAAAAGAGGAAGCCGACCAAACATGGCCGCGCAGCTCGTCGAGCACGCGCACGTGCTGCAAGGTCCCACTCCCGCTCGCCTGCGAGCCGGCCATGTCCGTCTCCCCGTCCCAGTCGATCGCACCCAGCGGCCTGCGGACTCTGCGCTCGAGCAGCCGCTCGTCGAACAGATCGCACAGGTCCTCCACGAACAACGA
>JASLDD010000127.1 GCA_030151725.1 Solirubrobacteraceae bacterium | reverse complement strand
ACTCCCGCTCGGCCGCCGGTGTGGCAGCGCCGAGCGAGAGGCCCAGGGCTTCGCTTAGTGCTTGTGCTTTGCGTGTTTGTGTGGCTTGACGGTCAGGTTCTGCGCGATGGCCGTTCTTCTCTGGTGAAGTGCACACCGTCGGGCACTGTCGACAGGGTGATCGCTCCGCGCGGGTTTTCGAGACCGTTTTCAGGATCAGCCGCTTCGGTGTCCGTCTGGTAGTAGATCGTCTCGGGACCGCTCGAGCCGGCGGGGGCCGTGTCTCCGCTGCTGTGCGCGCTGAACGTCGACTCTCCCGGGAACTTGAAGCTCGCTGCGTTCGAGCCTCCTTCGGCCTGTTCCTCTCCGTAGGCGAGGCTGATCGTGTGGCCTTTTCCGTCGGTGCTTTCGAAGCGATCGGTCACGCGAGCCTGGAGCCCGCCTTTGCCCGTGGCGATCGTGCGCACGAGCTTCACCCCGCTCGGAACGAACTTTTCGCATTCGCCGCTGCTGGGGTCGAGTTCGTCCACGATCGAACCCCCTGCGGATTCGCAGAACACGAGCTCCTCGGTCTCCGTCTGTGAGAGATCGCCCGTCGCCTGATCGTAGCTGGGCGCAGAGAGCTGGAGGAACGGCTCACCGCTTGCGCCGGGGTGGATGTTGCTCGCGCTGGTCACGTCATATGCGTTGTGTGCGTCCACGACGATCGCGGCAGCTGTGACGAGGTGACCGCCGCCGAGGCGCTCGACACGAGCAGGCTCCCGAGCAAGATGGAGAGGGCTGCCGCAATCAGGGCAGGACGAACACGTCGATGGATCACTGGTACCTCCAGAAAGGGGATGGCGGAAGCGTGCGTTATTGCACTGAGCTTTTAGGACAACAGATGTCTTAATTGTCAAGCTATCCGGGGAACGCTAGTCCCAGTCACGGACGGACGAATGGCCGAGGGTGCTCGAGGCTCGGCCTGCGGGCCGGCGTGCTGCCCTAATCGAGCCAGGTGCGCCAGGGCAGACGCGCTCCTGCGTCTGCCAACTGCGAGGGGTCAGTCATGGGCAGCACGGCCACATCGATCTCGCCCATGCGCGCGATGGTCTCCCGGTTGGAGCGCTCGATCTCGCCGGGATCCTCAGGCCACGGAGTGAGCACCACCGCACGGACATCCAGCCCGCGAGTGCGCGCCGCATGCAGGCTGAGCAGCGTGTGGTTGATTGTCCCCAGGCTCGGCCGCGCTGCGAACACCAGCGGCAGGGCGAGCTCGGCGGCGAAGTCCAGAACGGTGAACGACCCGGCCAGCGGCACCAGCAGGCCGCCGACGCCCTCCACGACGAGCGTTCCCTCGGCTGCGCGTGCCCGGGCGGCGGCCACCAGCTCCTCGGGGTCGATCTTTGACCCGGCGAGCTCGGCGGCCAGGTGGGGCGAGACGGCCGGACCGAAGCGAAGCGGCGAGACGTCCTCAGGGCTCATTCCGGCGGCGAACCCGAGCAGCTCGTGATCGGGCGGCCATACACCCGGGGCAGGGTCATCGAGGCCTGTCACAACGGGCTTGAACGCGCTCACCTGCTCGCCTGCAGCGCTCATGGCGGCGAGCAGGCACGCGCTCAGCACAGACTTCCCCACGTCCGTGTCGGTCCCGCTGACGAACAGCCCGCGCACCGCTAGTCGTGCCCTGACCGCTAGGCGGCGCGAACGCTCGAGCTGAGCTCGTGCTCGGCGTCGAAAGGAGCGCTGGATGGCATCGTTGGCGCTGCCTCGTGCTCGACGTCGAAGGGAGCGCTCGTTCGCCTCGCGCGCGGCGGCTCATCGGCGAACATCGGCTCCGCGAAGGCGGGCGGCTCCTCCGGTACGGCCACGCGCTCGGCGTGTACGGGGGTCATCGAGGCCATGTCCAGTCCCTGTGCCCGAGCGAGCGAGCCCAGCACCTCCGCCGCCATCTGAAGCTCGGAGGCGGTATGCGAGGCCATCGCCGTCAGGCGCAGCCTTGACGTGCCGTCGGGGACGGTGGGAGGGCGGATCGCCTGAGCGAACACGCCCCGCTCGATCGCCTCCTGGCACAGCCGCATCGCGGCGCGCTCCTCACCCACGATCAGCGGCACGATGTGCATCTCGCTGTCGGCGACCGCAAAGCCCTCCGAGGCCAGCGCTCGACGCAGCACTCGGGCGTTGGAGCGCAGCCGCTGGACTCGGTGGGGACGCTCCTGCAGAAGGTCCAGCGCAGCCAGCGCACCTGCCACCGCGGGGGGCGGCGGCGCCGTCGAGAAGATCAGCGAGCGCGCGGTGTTGATCAGGTAGCGGACCATCTCCGCGCTAGCGCACGCATAGGCGCCGTAGGAGCCGAGCGCCTTGCCCAGCGTCCCGATCACCACGTCCACCTCGCCCTCCAGCTCCGCCTCCGCCACCGCGCCGCGCCCATCCGGGCCGAGGTTGCCGATCGCGTGCGCCTCATCGACGACCAGTCGCGCTCCATAGGCGTGGGCAAGCTCGGCAAGCTGCGCCAGTGGGGCAACGTCGCCGTCCATCGAGAACACCGAGTCCGTGACGATCAGTCGCCGTCCTGCGCCTTCGCGCCCGCTGAGGTGTCTGTGCAGCCCGCGCTCGAGCTGCTCGAGGTCGCGATGGCGGTAGACGTGCACCGCGGCTCGCGACAGGCGGCAGCCGTCCACGATCGAGGCATGGTTGAGCTCGTCGGAGAAGATCGCATCGCCGCTCCCGGCAAGCGCCCCGATCACGCCGATGTTGGCCAGGTAGCCCGACCCGAACAGCACGCACGACTCGCTGCCCTTGAAGGCAGCCAGGCGCTCCTCCAGGCGGCCGTGGATGGTCATCGTGCCTGACACCAGACGGGATGCTCCGGCGCCCACGCCCCAGCGCATCGCGGCATCTGCAGCAGCCTCACGCACGCGTGGATGGTCAGCCAGGCCGAGGTAGTTGTTGGAGCACAGCAGCAGGACCGGCTTGCCTTCCAGGAGCACCGTGGGGCCCTGCGGTCCGCTGATCAAACGCAGGCGTCGGGCGAGGCCCAAGTGCTCGAGCTCTGCCAGACGCGCTTGAAGGTCGCTCATGTGCGGCGTGTTAGGCGACGGGCACGCGGTTGGGAGCGCCGTCGGGACGCGGCGGCACCGCGCGCTTGGCCCGATAGCGGAGCTGTGTCGAGGGATCCCACAGGCGCACGCCCAGATCGATCGTGTCCGGCGGCGGCTCGCTCGCCAACAGCTCATCCACCACGTCCGGCGTCTCGCCCTCCAGCCAGCCGGAGCGGTTGTCGGGGCGCGGGTTGGAGGCGTTGTCGGGCTGGCGCGCCACGTTCAAGCCGAGCTCCTCGAACATCTCACGGTCTGTCTCCGGCTCGTTGCCGAGGGTGGTGAGGAAGTTGCCCATCATCACCCCGTTGATTCCAGCCTTGACCGCCAGCTGCTGCAGCTCGCCGAGGTTCTCCACGCGCCCACCGCACAGCCTGAACAGCGCCTCCGGCAGGATCAGGCGGAAGATCGCGATCCACTTGACCGCCTCCCACGGGTCCATGTACTCGCGGTCGCCGAACTTGGTTCCGGGGCGCGGGTTGAGCATGTTGATGGGCACGCTCGTCGGGTTGAGGGCGGCGAGCTCAAAGGCCATCTCCACCCGTTGCTCCCGGGTCTCGCCGAGGTTGAGGATCCCACCGACGCACGTCTCGAGCCCTGCCTCTCGGACAGCCTCGATGGTTCGCAGGCGACCCTCGTAGCGAACGGTGCTCGTCACCTCGTCGTAGTAGCTCTGCGCGGTCTCCACGTTGTGGTGCACCCGTTGGATGCCGGCCTCGCGCAGGGCCCTGGCGCGCTCCGCGGAGATGTGCCCGACGGAGGCGCAGCGCTTGAGGTTGGTCTTCTCCGAGACCAAGCGCACGCCCTCGAGGTACTTCTGGAAGTCGCGCTTTGAGAGACCCTGTCCCTGGGTGACCATGCAGAAGCGGTGGGCGCCCGCGGCCTCCGCTGCGCGCGCGTGCTCGAGGATCTGCTCGGGCTCCATCATGGCGTGCATCGGCGTCTCCGCGTCGGCAAATCTCGACTGCGCGCAGAAACCGCAGTCCTCTGCGCAGCCGCCCGACTTGGCGTTGACCAGCGAGCACATGTCGGTGGAGTCCGAGAAGCGCTCCACGCGGGCTTCCCACGCGCGTTGGATCAGCGCTTCGATCAGGCCGTGATCTTCGACCTCGCCGAGCTGGAGGGCCTCCTCGCGAGTGATCAGTGGCGCCATGGACCACAAGTTATGAGGTGTGGCGGACGGCTAGATGTCCAGGAACCTGCTGGGAACGGCGCTTAGGTTCCCTGCCAGCGGGCGGGGCGTTTCTCGGCGAAGGCGCGCATGCCCTCGCGCATGTCCTTCGAGGCAAAGGATGCCTGGCGCAGCTCGATCAGCTCGCTCTCGGCCTCGGGCGTGAGGCGGCTCTCGGCGCGCAGCAGCTCGGCGATCACGCGCTTGTTGCCTTTTTGGGCCAGCGGCGCGTTGCCCGCCAGCTCGGCTGCAAGCTCGAGCGTGAGCGCCTCCAGCTGCTCGACGGGAGCGAGCCTGTTGACGAGCCCCCAGCTGAGGGCGGTCGGCGCGTCGATGTATTTGCCGAGCAGGAACAGCTCGCGTGTGCGGGGCACGCCGATGGCGTCGATGAAGCGGCGCAGGCCCGTGTGGGAGTAGACGAGGCCGAGCTTGGCGGGGGGCATGCCGAGCTTGATGTCCTGCAGCGACACGCGCAGATCGCATGCGAGGGCCAGCTCCAGGCCGCCGCCAATCGTGTGGCCGGGCAGCATCGCCACGGTGGGGTAGGGGAACGCCTCGAGCGCGTCGATCGCTTCGGTGAAGGGGTGTGCGACGAGCTTCTCGGCGCGCTCTTGGAATTCCTCGGCGGGGATCTCGCCGATGTCGTAGCCGGCCGAGAACATGCCGTGCGCGCCCGTGACGACGATGCAGCGCGCCGACGAGTCGGGTGCGCTCAGCTCGGTGAGGGTGGCGCTGATGGCATCGAGGATGGGGTGATCGAGCGCGTTGCGCTTGGCCGGGTTGGAGATCGTCAGCCGAACGACTCCGTCGGCCGGCTCGTCGATCAGGAGCTTGCCGTGGGCAAGCTCGCGTGGGGGGGCGCTGGAGGACACCGCGCCGACAGGCTAGCCGAGCATGCGCCGCCGGGGTGCTCGACGCTCGCTCAGTCGAGCACCACGAGCGTGTCGCCCTCGTTGACCGCCTGACCCTCCTGGCAGAGGATCTCGGTGACCGTGCCCGCGTCCTCGGCCTCGACGGGCATCTCCATCTTCATCGACTCGAGAATGGCCACGGTGTCGCCCTCCTCGATGGTGTCACCGACGGCGCACTCGATTTTCCATACCGTGCCGGTGATATGAGCCTCAACGTCAGTCATTTGATCCTCCGTCCTGCAGTCGACACCACTGGATCGAGACAATAGATAGCCCGGCCGACCGATCGGCGGGCGCGGACACGTTCGTGGTGGTGGCGGCCCACAACGAGGCCGATCGCATCGCTGCCACGCTGGCTGCGCTCGCGCATGCGTTCCCCGGCGCATCGCTGTGGGTGGCCGACGACGGCTCACGCGACGCCACGGGCGATATCGCCGCGCGGGCGGGCGCCGAGGTGGTGCGCAGCGTGCGGACGATCGGCAAGGGCGGTGCGGTCACGGCTGCTGCTCGTTGTGCGCTCGAGCAGGCGGCGGCCGGGACGTCGAGCGAGGGCGCGGGCTCCCCGGTCTTTGTGCTCTGCGATGGGGACCTGGGGGACTCGGCGGGCATGCTGGGCGCGCTCGCGCAGGCTGTGCGCGACGGACGCGCCGACATCGCGGTTGCCACGTTCGCGCGCCGCGTGGGCGGCGGAGTGGGGCTCGCGCTGGGATTTGCGCGGTGGGCGATAGGCAGGCGCTCGGGACTGCAGACGACGGCGCCGATCTCCGGCCAGCGGGCTTTGAGCCGGCAGGCGCTCGAAGACGTGCTGCCGTTGGCGGCAGGCTATGGCATGGAGATCGGGATGACGATCGATGGGGTGCGTGCGGGTCATCGTCTGCTCGAGATCGAGCTCGATCTCTCCCACCGCGCGAGCGGACGCACGCTTGCCGGCTTCGCGCACAGGGCCCGCCAGCTCGTGGACTTCGTGCGCGTGTATGTTGCGCGAAGACGATGAGGCTCGGAGCAGGGAGCGAGGGAATGCGCGTAACGTTTTGCGCTGGTGGAGGTAGAGCGCTTAGATGAGCGAGCTGGCACCCATGCGCGAGCAGGTCTACTCGGATCCGCGGCCGAAGGAGCACTTCGACCGCTTTCACGAGCGGGCGCGCACGCGGGAACCGGACTGGGCGTATGAGCTGACGCGGATCATCACGTCGCTGTACGCCTACACGCTGCTGCGCACGCGGGCGATCTCCGTGGAGAAGGTTCCGGGCCGCGGCGCCATGATCCTGGCGCCCAACCACTTCTCGTTCATGGACCACTTCTTGATGGGCTGCTACATCAGGCGCAAGGTTCGCTTCATGGCCAAGTCGCAACTGTTCAAAGGGCCGATGCAGTTCATCTACACCCACGGGGGCGTCTTCCCGGTGCGGCGTGGCGCCCGCGACGAGGAGACGTTCATCACGGCCAGGACGGTGCTCGCGAGACAGGGCGCGATCACGATGTACTGCGAGGGTGGACGCTCGCGAACGGGGAAGGTAGCCGAACAGGCCAAGCGCGGAATCGGCCGTCTGGCGCTGGAAACAGGCGCGCCGGTGGTCCCGATCGCGATCTACGGCTCGTCCAAGGTGCGTAACTGGAAGCGGCTGCAGTTCCCCAAGGTGACCGTGCAGTACGGCGATGCGATCCGCTGGGAGGCCATCGCGGACCCCACACGTGAGCAGCAGCAGGCGGTGGCCGATCAAATCCTGCTGGAGATCCGCAGCCTGTACTCGGGGCTTGAAGTACATGGCCGCAAGGGAATACTCAGACGGGTACGTGAGCAGCGCCGGGCACCCAAGGGTGCGGCTGTGGCCTGAGGATGAGGCAGCCGTCGGGGCGCTCACCTACTGTGGGCGGGCTAGTGACCGCAGTCGTCGAAGGGGGATGAATGCAGGATCGACTTGATGTCGGCGGTGTGATCCGCCGGGTGTTCGGGATCTACGTTGACCAGGCCTCCGTGCTGATGCCGGCTGCGGCGGTCGTGTTTGTGTTCACGGGGGTCGTGTCGACGCTCTTGACGAACGCCAGCTCGGGGCTGAGGTTCGTGGCTCTTTTGATCAGCCTGATCGCCACGACGCTGTTCACGGGCATGGTGGTCGAGCTGGTAGCCGACGTGCAAGACGGTCGCCGGGATGCCAGCCCGGGTCAGCTGCTGCGTGCGGTGACGCCGGTCATAGGCCAGCTGATCCTGGTGGCGTTCGTGGCGGCGCTGGGTGTGCTCGTGGGCTTCGTCCTGATCATCATCCCGGGTCTGATCCTGATCACGCTGTGGTCGGTGGCGGCTCCGGTGGTCGTGCTGGAGCGTCCTCCTGGGCTCGGCGCACTGGGGCGCAGCCGTGAGCTCGTGCGGGGCAACGGCTGGCAGGTGTTCGGTGTGCTGTTCGTGCTCGATATCCTGGTGGCAATCGTGGCGGGAGCGATCGAGCTCGGAGCCGACTCGGCTGGAACGGGTGTGGGCATCGTGGTGACGGTCATCGCGGGCGTGCTGACGGCGCCGCTCGCTGCGCTGGGGGCCGCGGTTCTGTACTTCGATCTGCGCACGCTCAAGGGCGGGCAGCCACCGGTGGTCGGGGCGCCGGACACGAGCCCCGGTCCGATCGACCCGATGAACGCCGGCTGAGCGCAGGGCGGGAGCCGGTGAGGCCTGCAACCGAGCTGCTGCGTCCAGGCCTCCTGGAGGGCGTGGGCGTAGTGGTCGCGGGGGCCTCGTCCGAAGCGGAGATAGCCACGGCCGTGGCGGATGGGTGTGTGGCGCTCGGGGCGTCGGCGTCCTCGTGCGAGCTGCTTGGCGAGAGCTCTGCGGAGCTTGGCGAGGAGGAGATCGAAGCGCGAGTCGATCGCGCCCTCGAGAACCTCGAGGGTGTCGATTTTCTGGCCGTGGATGGGGCAGGCTTGTTCGATGCGCGGGCGGGCGGGCGTGAGGCGCTGGGTGGTTGCCTGGATCTCACGTGGGGCGTCACCAGGGCTGTGGCAAACAAGGCGTTCATCGCTCCCCAGCGTCCTGGCCGGATTGTGTTCGTGGCGCCGCCGGCGGGCGATGAGGC
This sequence comes from Solirubrobacteraceae bacterium, assembly GCA_030151725.1. Classification (GTDB taxonomy): domain Bacteria; phylum Actinomycetota; class Thermoleophilia; order Solirubrobacterales; family Solirubrobacteraceae; genus Palsa-744. The sequence goes on along the minus strand of JASLDD010000127.1, from coordinate 3,652 downwards.
GGCTCGGCACGGGGAGGCCGCGCGAGCGGGCCTTGAGAACCTGGCCCGCACCCTGTCCATCGAGTGGGCCCGGTATGGGATCGCCCCGGTGGCGATCGCTCCCGGGGCTAGTACCGAGGTAGGCGAGGTGGCGGCGGTGATCGCCTACCTGGCCTCACCGGCAGGCGACTACTTCTCGGGCACCCTGCTCGATCTGCGAGGCGCGGGAGGGCGCTAGCTGCAGGCTTGTGTGTTCCTCTCTGCCGCTGCTGTATAGCCATTGCGATACAGCAAGCCAGGAGATGGTGAACTCGACGACGACCCGACTTCGGCCGGCGTCTGCAGCTCATTACTCACTCGCGCTGATCTGTATCACCATTGCTATACAGACGAGCGCGAGTGAATGAGAGGGGACTGGTCATGCACCCACCCCACCGAGACCGGCCGGAGGAGGCTCAGCCGGTCATGCCGCCGAACAGGCCGCCGGTGATGTGAAGGGTCTGGCCGTGCACGTAGTTGGACCATGGTGTGCACAGGAAGAAGACGCCTCCTGCGGCCTCCTCGGGGGATGCGGGACGCCCCAGCGGGATCAGCATGGAGGCCATCTGGCGCATCTGCTCGGGTATGCCGAGCTGGATCTTCTCGCCGTCTACCTCCATGGTGTTCTCGTCGACCTTGGCCTGGGTGAGACGTGTGTCGATGAAGCCGAAGGCCACAGCGTTGACGTTGACTTTGAACTGGCCCCACTCCTTGGCGACGGTTTTGGTGAGACCGACCACGGCGGCCTTGCCGGCCGAGTAGTTGGCCTGGCCGGCGTTGCCGAAGGTGCCCGACGTGGAGGACACGTTGACGATCTTGCGGAACACCTCCTTGCCTTCCTCGCGCTCCTTCTTGGCGGGCTCGCGCAGGTGGGGGGCGGCGGCGCGGATGACTCGGAAGGGCACCACGGTGTGGATGTCGATCATGGCCTGGAAATGCTCGTCGGTCATCTTGTGGATGGGCGCGTCGAGCGTGTAGCCGGCGTTGTTGACGATGATGTCGATCTTGCCGAACGAGTCGATGGCCTTCTGGACGAGCTGGTCGCACATGCCGGGCTTGGTCAGATCGCCTGCAAAGACGGCCGTTTCTCCGTTGATCTCACCTGAGGCCTGCTCGGCGATGTCGCCGTCAAGGTCGTTGATCAGGACCTGGGCGCCCTGCGCGACGAGCAGCTCCGCGGTGGCGCGTCCGATCCCGCGTGCTGAGCCGGTGACAATGGCCGACTTGCCGTCGAGTACTCCCATAGCTTTGAGTTCTCCTTCTAATGGTCGGGGAGCCAGAGTTATATAGGGCGCGTAGCCGCGCCCTTGGGCAGGGCTCGGGTGGACCAGCGTCAGGCTGCGGGGGCATAGGCGCCGCGGGTAGCCTTGGATCCGATGCGAGCTTGCTCGAAGTAGCCGTAGTCCCCCCATCGCGGAGCTCGGTTGCGGCGCCGACGAGCGCCTATATGGGACGGCTGTCAGCCGCCGGTGATGACGCCGAAGTCCTGCGTGTAGATGCCGCCGGACTGCCCATGGCCGAACGCGGCGGGGACATGGGGAGAGACGCCGATGGCGGTGTCTCGATAGTGGGCGTCAAGGATGTTGGCGCGGTGTCCGGGGTCGCCCATCCAGGCAGCGACGATGGCGCGTGGGGTGCCCAGCGAGCCGGTGCCCCAGGCGATGTTCTCGCCGACTTCAAAGCCGAGGTTGGAGCTGTAGATGTAGCCGGCGGCGCGCATGCGGTCGAGTGGCGTCTGACCGCCTGGGCCGAGGTGTTCGAAGTAGTCGTTCCAGACCATGCTCTCGGTGTGCGCCTGAGCGGCGGCTTCGAGCTTGGTGTTGTTCGTGAGGGAACCCTCGCCCTGGTTGGCGCGTTCGCGGTTGACGAGGCACAGGGTGGCGCCGCGGATGAGTTCGAGGTTGGTCGCGCTGGGCTTCAGTTCGGCGTTCAGGCAGGTGCCGTTGTCGGCCGCGGAGGAGAGCGAGCGCTTCTTCTTCACATGGGTCTGGTGAGAAGCGGGCTTGTGGCCTTGGGTGCGCTTGTGGTGGACACGCTTGGATGAGCAGCGAGCTGCCTTGTGGTGCTTTGAGTGCTTGGGGGACTGACCGGCATGGAAGCTGTCGGCCTTTCCGTGAGCGCGCGCGGTTCTGGTGCAGTGGAGTGTGCGCTTGTGGCGATGTGCCGCCAGAGCAGGCGCAGCGCCGGCCCACACGCTGAGCGAGAACGCCACGAGTACGGCGATGCCACCTGGGCGCAGACGGGCCATAGGGCCCATATCGGAGGCCCCTCAGCAGAGCATGAGCCGTGAAACGGGGACCTGGACGAGTGATTTGAGAGGCTTTCGAGCGGGCGCTCACGGGGCGTCTGCGCTCAATGCGCGGGCGCCTGGAGGCTTCCCCCGGGGCCGGCTACAGATTCAGCACGCGACCGAGGATCTCGCGCATGATCTCGTCGCTGCCGCCGCCGATGGGCCCGAGGCGGGCGTCGCGGGCGGCGCGCTCGACCCAGTACTCCTTCATGTAGCCCGCCCCACCGTGGATCTGCAGGCACTCGTCCATGAGCTCGAAGGAGGCGCGCTGTGTGAGGAGCTTGGCCATGGTGACCTCCTTCAAGGGGTCCTCCCCGGCGACGAAGCGGCGCAGGGCGTCGTGGGTGACGCAGCGGCATATGTGCACGGAGGTGGCCATGTCGGCGAGCTTGTGGCGGATGGCCTGGTGCCCGGAAAGGGGGCGTCCGAAGGCTTGGCGATCGCGGGCGAACTGGGCGGTGCGCTCCCAGGCGATCTGCATGGCGCCGACTGCCCCCAGGGCCATGGCCAGGCGCTCCCACTGGAAGTTGGCCATGATCAGCTTGAAGCCCCCGTGCAGCTCTCCCAGCAGGTTCTCCTCGCCCACGAACACATCCTGGAAGCTGATGGTGGCCGTGTCGGAGGCGTGCCAGCCGAGCTTCTCAAGCTTGGAGGACTCCACGCCGTCGCCGCGCTCGACGATTAGGAAGGAGATGCCGCTGTGACCGCCCTCGGGAGTTGTCTTGACGGCGGTGACCATGAAGTGGGCGCGCACGCCGTTGGTTATGTAGGTCTTCTCCCCATTGACCACCCAGCCGCCGTCCACGCGCTCCGCGCGAGTGGACAGGGCAGCCACATCGGAGCCTGCGCCGGGCTCGGTGATGGCGAGCGCGCCGATCTTCTCACCGCGGATGCCCGGCACGAGGTAGCGCTGCTTCTGATCCTCGGTGCCGAACTTGAAGATGGGGGGCGTGGCGATGTTGATGTGCGCCCCAATTCCCGCTGCGGTGCCCCCGGAACCGGTCCTGGCCAGCTCCTCCACGAGCACGGCCTCGTGCAGGTAGTCGCCGCCCTGGCCGCCGTACTCCTCGGGGTACTTCAGCCCGAGGAGTCCCTGGGCGGCCAACTTGGGGAAGACCTCGTTGGGGAACCAGCGATCCTCCTCCCACTGCTGAGCATGGGGGGCAAGCTCGCGTTCGATGAAGCTGCGGACTGATGTCCTGAGCTCTTGGTGCTCGTCGGTAAAGGGGGGTGTGGACGCGGTCATGAGGAAGATATCTCGATATGCCTAGAACTGCAGATGCAGGCTATATTGATTGCGTGCGAAGGACAACATTGGATATCGATGAGGATATGCTCGCGAAA
>JASLDD010000111.1 GCA_030151725.1 Solirubrobacteraceae bacterium | reverse complement strand
TCCGGCCCGCAAATGTGCGCGCGCGATCCTCGCGCGGCACGCAAATCAGACCGCGGAGGATTTCTGTTGAGCAGCTTTCTGACGAACCATGGGGTCGTCGTCGCCCTCGTTTGCGCAGCATGCGCCGTGGCCTACGGCCTTTTGACTACGCGCTCATTGCTGGCGCTTTCACCGGGCAACGAGAAGATGCAGAGCATCTCGCTCGCCGTCCAGCAGGGCGCTCGCGCCTACCTGAATCGCCAGTACCTGACGATTGCCGTCGTGGGCGCCGTCCTGTTTGTGGCCCTAATCTTCATCCAGAACATCGCGGTGGCGGGCGGCTTTGCGATCGGCGGGCTGCTTTCGGGCTCGACGGGCTACATCGGCATGAACGTGTCGGTGCGCTCGAACGCGCGCGTGGCTGAGGCGGCACGCAGCGGCGTGACTCCCGCGCTGCGGGTCGCGTTCCGCGGCGGGGCGATCACGGGCCTGCTGGTGGTGGGCCTGGCGCTGCTGGGCGTCGCCGGCTACTACGGCGCGCTGACGTCGTTCTTCGGTGACAGCCCCAAGACGGCTGTGGACGCGCTGATCGGCCTCGGCTTCGGCGGATCGCTGATTTCGGTGTTCGCGCGACTCGGAGGCGGCATCTTCACGAAGGCGGCCGACGTGGGCGCGGACCTGGTGGGCAAGGTCGAGGCGGGAATCCCTGAGGATGACCCGCGCAACCCGGCCACGATCGCGGACAACGTCGGCGACAACGTGGGCGACTGCGCCGGCATGGCAGCGGATCTGTTCGAGACCTATGCAGTGACAGCGGTGGCGGTGATCCTGCTGGGCGTGCTCACGTTCCACGAGGCGACGCGCGTGGCGCTCTACCCGCTGGTGATCGGCGGCGTGGCGATCATCGCGTCGATCATTGGCACGTATGCGGTGCGCACGAACTCGGACAACGTCGAGCGGGCGCTGCTGCAGGGTCTGCTCGTCTCGGGCGTGATCGCAGCGGCGGCGTTTGCGCCGATCACCTACTGGCTGATGCGCAACCTGACCTTCAAGGCCGCCCCGATAGTCGGTGGCGCTGTCAACACGCCGAGCTGGGGGCACCTGTACCTGTGCTCGCTGATCGGGATTGCGGTCACGGCGCTGCTGTTCGGACTGACCGAATATTACACCTCGACTCGCTTCTCGCCGGTGCAGAAGACGGCCAAGGCGTCGATCACGGGCCACGCCACGAACATCATCCAGGGCTTCTCCTCGGGCCTGCAGGCCACGGCGCTGCCGGCGATCGTGATCGTGCTGGGCATCCTCGGCGCATGGAAGCTGGCGGGCGGCGGAGTCACGGGCATCTACGGAATCGGCGTGGCGGTCATGGGCCTGCTGTCGCTGACCGGCCTGATCGTGGCGCTGGACGCGTTTGGTCCGATCACGGACAACGCGGGCGGCATCGCTGAGATGGCGGACCTGCCTGAGGACGTGCGCAAGGTCACTGACCGCCTGGACGCAGTAGGCAACACGACGAAGGCGGTGACGAAGGGTTACGCGATCGGCTCGGCTGTGCTTGCCGCGGTGGTGCTGTTCGCGGGCTTCCAGAAAGAAATCGAGGCCAAGGTCGGTCACACGATCTCGTTCGGCATCAACGAACCGCCTGTCCTGATCGGCCTGCTGCTGGGCGGTCTGATGGTCTGCCTGTTCGCCTCGCTGTCGATTGAGGCTGTTGGTCGCGCCGGTGGCGCTGTGGTCGAGGAGGTGCGTCGTCAGTTCCGCGAGCACCCGGGGATCATGGACTACACCGAAGAGCCCGACTACGCGACGTGCGTGGACATCGTGACCAAGACGGCCCAGCGCGAGATGATCCTGCCGTCGATGCTCCCGATCCTGCTGACGCTGGTCGTCGGCCTGATCGACCAGCAGGCGCTGGGCGGCCTGTTGATCGGCGTGATCGTGGTGGGCTTCTTCTTCGCGGTGATGATGACGGCGGGCGGTGGAGCATGGGACAACGCAAAGAAGCTGATCGAGGACGGCGCCTTCGGGGGCAAGGGCTCGGAGGCGCACGCCGCGTCGGTCACGGGCGACACGGTCGGGGATCCCTTCAAGGACACGGCCGGCCCGGCGATCAACCCGATGATCAAGGTCGCGAACATCGTGGCGATCCTGATCATCCCGCTCATCACCTGAGATCGGGCAGCGTGCCTTGCACCCCAAGGCTGGGGATCCACGGGTCCCCAGCCTGCCCGCGAGGACCTAAGCTCAGGATGAGATGAACGGCAGACAGGCGCACCGAACCGGCACCCTCCTGTTCTCAGTGGCGATGCTGGCGATCGGCGTGGCGCTGATCGTGCAGGTGATCGGCGGCGATGGCAGCGTGATCTCCGCAAGGCTGCTGCTCGGCGTGCTGTTCCTCGCGGCGGGCGCGGGACGTGCGTATGTGGAGATTCGCCGAGGCGGCGGCGTATGAGCGGGGCGGAGGGCCCCGGGAAGGACGCTGGAGAGACCGAGCACGCCGGTGGGCTGGCCGGCGAGGTGGAGGGGGCGATGAGCTCGGCGGAGCGCGCCTCGCACGAACTGGCGGCGCGCTCGCGCGTGATCGTGCGCCGCAGCATCGGTTCGCCGATCCTGTTCACGATCATCTACTCGTCGCTTGCGAGCGCGATCTACTTCTCGCTGGGGGTGATCGCGGGGCACGCCCTGGGGCTGACCCCGGTGGTCTTCCTGCTGGCGGCGCTGTTCTTCATGTTGACGGCGATGACGTACGTGGAGGGCGCGTCTCTGCACCAGGACAGGGGCGGCTCGACGGTGTTTGCGCGCTACGCCTTCAACGAGCTGGTGAGCTTCATTGCGGGCTGGGCGATCCTGCTGGACTACGTGATCCTGGTCGCCGTCACGGCGTTCTCGGCGACGCAGTACCTGCGCACGTTCTGGAGCCCGCTGGGGCACCACGACGAGGCGCTGCTGCTGGCGTTTGCATTCATTGCGCTGGTCGTGCTGAGCAACATCCGCGGCTTTGGCGGGCGCCGTGCGCGCAGGGTGGGGATCCTGGTGGCGGGCGATTTGGCGCTGCAGGGCTTCATCGTGGTGCTGGGTCTGATCCTGTTCTTCAATCCGCACACGCTTGTCGACCCGATCCACCTGGGCAGCGC
>JASLDD010000098.1 GCA_030151725.1 Solirubrobacteraceae bacterium | reverse complement strand
GCGCGCGGGGGCTGACCTCCGGGATCAACGCGGCGTTGCTGGCGGCCACACCATCCACTCCTTCACCCACCCCTTTGCCCACCGGTCCCGCGGGTGGCCCAACATCGCAGATCCCGGGCCTCGCAAAGACCCACGCCGGCGCACGTCAGGGCATCTCGCTGCTGAGCGGACGAATCGTGGTGCACCACGACGGCATTGCGCTCGTCAGGTTGCGCTGCATCGGCACCACCGCCTGTCACGGCAGGCTCACGCTGACCACGAAAGCGACGATCAGGGTGGGACACAGGACACTCGTGCGCACGGTGCTCCTCACGAGTGCCACGAGGCTTTCGATTGCCGCCGGCGGATCGGCGTTGGCGTCGATCAGGCTGGACCGCACAGGAGATGCGCTGTTGACGAGCGGTCGTGGCCGCCTCAACGCTCACCTCGCATTCCTGCCCTCAGGCGCCAGCCTTCCGCATGTGCAGATCAGGGACGTGCTGCTTCTTGCGAGCAGGCATTAGGCCCCTGCCATCCTCGAGGGCGCCAACTCCTCATAAACTCAGGCGCACACGATGGCCGCCGAGAACACGACATCCGAGAGCCGGGACCCACACGAGCTCGTGGCCCCCAACTCCGAGGACGCCGATGTCGAGGTCGAGCGCGAGCAGGATGCGCCCGAGCCTGCCGAGCTCGATCCCGAGACGAGAGCGCGACGCGATGCCGCACTCAGCCACGTGCGCAAGCTCGGGGACCCCGTGCTGCGCGCTACCGCGCTGCCCGTGGGGCGCTTCGACGACGCCCTGAAGGCCGAGGTTGAGCGGATGGGCGTGCTGATGCACGACGCCCTGGGAGTGGGACTCGCTGCGACGCAACTCGGAGTGCTCCACCGCGTGCTCGTCTTCCGGGCGTACTCCGAGGACCCGCTCACCGTGCTCGTCAATCCCGTGATGACGTGGATGAGCGAGGAGCTGGAGGCCGGCGAAGAGGGATGCCTGAGTCTCCCCGGTGTGCATGTCGAGGTCGAGCGCGCAGCTCAGGTGCGCGTTCAGGCCAAGGACGAGGAGGGGAAGGATCTGAAGCTCGACTTGGAGGGACTCGAGGCGAGGATCGTCCAGCACGAGATCGACCATCTCAACGGCGTGTTGATCCTCGATCGCATTCCGCGCCAGGCGCGCAAGGAGGCGATGCGCGCAATGCGCGAGGCGCAGTCGGCTCCGAGCGCCGCTTAGCGAGTCGGCAAGCTGGATGGTGGTCTTCCTAGGCACATCGGAGTTCGCTGCCGTCGTCCTCGAGCGCCTTGCCCACAGCGAGCATCGCCCCACGCTCGTGCTCACGCGCCCCGATCGCCCCAGCGGCCGTGGGCGGCGCCTGTCCCCGCCTCCGGTCGCAGAGCGCGCCCGGGCTCTGGGAATCGCCCTGGAGCAGCCCGAGAACGTCAATGATCCCGAGGCCACGGCCATGATCGCGAGCGCGGGGCAGTCTCCCGGGCGCCAGACGGTGGTCGTGTGCGCATTTGGCGCGCTCATCAAGGAGCCACTGCTCTCAGATCACGACCTCTTCAATGTGCATCCCTCGCTGCTGCCACGCTGGCGCGGCGCGGCGCCGATCGAGCGTGCCCTGATGGCCGGCGACCGGGAGACCGGTGTCTCGATCATGAAGCTCACCGCCGGCCTCGACAGCGGGCCCGTGTGCCTGCTGGGCGAAGAGCCCATCCACGCGCAGGACACGTATGGATCGCTTGCAGCACGACTGCAGGAGCTGGGAGGGGAGCTGCTCGTGCAGGCACTCACCGAGTGTCCCCCGTTCGTCGAGCAGGCCGCGGACGGCGTCACCTATGCCGAGAAGATCACAGCCGCTGACCGCCTGCTCGACCCCGAGCGCGAAGCCGTCGAGCTGGAGCGCGTGGTGAGGGCGCTTCAACCGCACATCGGCGCGCGCGCGGCGCTGGGGGACGGCACGCTGCTCGGCGTTCACAGTGCGGTGGTTGCGGAGGATCTCGCGGGAATCTCAGATCCCGCACAGCTGGGAGTGCGGGCGCAAGAGGGACGCCTGCTGCTCGTGTGCAGGGTGGGCTCGCTGGAGCTGCTGATGGTGCAGCCCCCGGGCTCGCGCCCGATGGACGCCTCAGCCTATCTGCGCGGTCATGGTGCGCCCGGGCGTGCGTAGGCGCGCACGTTTGGAGGCGTCTCGATCGAGGCATCCAGTCGCGGGTCGGGCAGTGGGATCCCGGCCTCGCTCGCAAACGGGATGATCCCCGCCCATACATCCAGGGAGTAGTCCTCCTCATCATCCTGCGGGGGGCCTGTGCGGACCTTCGCCGACGCCTCGGCGATCGGGAGCGCGAGAACCGACGTGGCACGCAACTCGTTCTCGCTCGGCTGTCGCACCTGCGCCCAACGGCCGGGCACGATGTGTTCGACCACTGCCCTCAGTGCCGTGCGCTTCTCCGCGGGGTCCTCCACGCTCCGCGCCTTTCCCACCAGCATCGCCGAGCGGTAGTTGGCCGAGTGGTGCATGGCAGCACGGGCCAATACGAGGCTGTCCAGGAGCGACACCGTAAGGCACGCGGGGTGGCCGGCCTGCAGCGCGCGCAGCGTGCGGCTGGCGACAGACCCGTGGCAGTAGACGAGATCGCCGCTGCGTGCGTGCAGCGTTGGGATTACAAGTGGCTGTCCATCCTCGGCAATGCCCAGGTGGGCGATCAGGGCCTCATCGAGGATCGCATCGATCGTCGCGCGGTCATAGCTGCCTCGCTCGCGCTTGCGCTTGAGCCGCATCAGCTCTGAGGGCGGCTCGGCTGCACCGGGGTGGGGGGACACGAACTCCTCCTTATCTGTAATAGTACAGATTAATGACTGAGATGACACAGTATCGAATCGAGGCGCGCAGTGCTGCCGAGCTTGTACGCGCGATCGAGGATGCGGTCGCATGCGGCGACATGCGTCCCGGGCAGCGCCTGCCGTCGGTCAGGAGCCTCGCGCTCGAGGTCGGGCTGAGCCCGGCCACCGTCTCCTCCGGACTTGCCGAGCTGCGCCGTCGCGGCGTCGTGCTGACCGAGCAGCGGCGTGGCAGCAGCATCGGGCAGGGACCGCCCATTCGCTCTCCCCGCCCTGAGCTCGCGGTCCCGGCGCACGCACGCGATCTGTCGCGCGGCAATCCCGATCCACAGCTGCTGCCGGACCTCGATGCGGCGCTCGCGCGATCCAGCTTGCCCAGGCGGCTATATGGCGAGACGCCGATCCTGCCCGAGCTCGAGAGCCTGGCCCGTTGCCAGCTGCGAGCCGATGGTCTACACGGTGAGGAGCTCTGCGTCGTCAGCGGCGCCATGGACGGGATCGAGCGCGTGCTCGAGGTCCACCTACGGCCCGGTGACAGGGTCGCCGTCGAGAACCCAGGCTATGCCGCACTGCATGACCTGCTGCGTGCCCGTGGGCTCGTGCTCGAGGCGGTCGGGATCGATGACCGCGGGATGCTCCCCGAAGAGCTGCACGGCGCCCTGAGCCGCGGAGCAAGCGGGGTGATCGTCACGCCTCGAGGTCAGAACCCGACAGGGGCAGCGCTCGACTCCGAGCGCGCCGCCGCGTTGGGCGAGGTTCTGTCCGGCTATCCCGAGGCCCTTCTGATCGAGGACGATCATCTGGGGCCCGTGGCAGGCGCCAAGCTCCTGACACTGAGCGCCGGGCGCGAGCGCTGGGCGGCGGTGCGCTCGGTGGCCAAGGCGTTGGGTCCAGACCTGCGCCTGGCGGTGCTCACCGGAGACGCTCGCACGGTGGCCCGAGTACAGGGGCGCCAGCAGTGCGGACCGGGGTGGGTCAGCCACATCCTGCAGACGCTCGTGCTCAACCTGTGGCGCGACCCCGATGCGCAGGCGTTGGTGGCGCGTGCGTGCTCCGCCTATGCGACCCGTCGCCGCTCGTTCATCGAGTCGCTTCGCAGGCATGGGCTCGATGCGTATGGGGCTTCGGGCCTGAACGTGTGGGTGCCCATCGAGGACGAGGCCGCGGTGGTCGGCTCGCTGCTTCAGCGAGGCTGGGTGGTGGCGGCAGGCGCGCCATATCGGCTGACGGTCAGTGCGCCTGCGATCCGCGTCACCACAGCCACGCTCGAGGAGGCAGAGGGGGAGAGCCTGGCCGGCGCTCTGGCTGAGGTGCTCGCTGCGGGCGGCGTGAGTCGCAGCGGATAGCGATGATGAGAAGCATGCCCAGTCCCCAAGCCGTCACCGTTGCTCGCGCCCGCCTCTGTGCCTACTTGGTTTTGCGGCGTGTGTTCGAGCGCGGCGCCTACGCCGACCAGGCCCTGCAGGCGGAGACGCGCGAGCTCGATCCGCGCGATCGTGCGCTCGCCATGCGCCTTGCCTACGGCGCCGTCCAGCGCCGGGCTACGCTCGATTACCTGATCGCTCGGCTGGCCGGCCGCGAGCCCGACCGTCTGGATGCGCCTGTCCTGGCAGCGCTGCGACTCGGACTCTATGAGCTGCTCTACCTGCGAGGGGCGCCCGACTACGCCGTTGTCGCCGATGTGGTCGAGCTCGCAAAGACCCAGGGCCGAGCCGGTCATGGTCTCGTCAACGCCGTTCTCAGACGGGCCGCGCGTGAGGGGCCATCGGCGCTGCTTGCTGCGCTCTCGGACGAGACTCCTGAGCAGGCCGCGATCATGCACTCACACCCCAAGTGGATCGCTCGCCTCTGGTGGGAGACCCTCGGTGCGCAGGACGCACGGGCGCTGCTGGCCAGCGACAACGAGCCCGGCGAGGTCGCGCTGCGCGCCAACACCCTCGTCACCGACGTTAACGCCCTTGCGGCCAAGCTCCCCGTGCGCACCCACGCCGACCCACACATCCCCGAGGCGCTCGTCCTCGAGGAGCCATATGACATCCACGGCTCTGCCCTGTGGAAGCGCGGCGCCTTCGTGGCGCAGTCGCGTGCCGCCATGCTCGTCGCGCGTGCCCTCGCCCCCCGGCCGGGGGAGCGAGTGCTCGATCTGTGCGCCGCGCCCGGCGGCAAGACCACGCACCTGGCTGCGCTGATGCAGGGGGACGGCGAACTGCTCGCTGTCGAGCACAACCGTCGCCGCGCCGGCACCCTGGCTAGGACAGCCGAGCGCATGGGGGCATCCAATATCAGGATCGAGATCGCCGATGCCGCGGACGCGCGAGCGGAGGGAGGTGTGTTCGATCGTGTGCTCGTCGACCCGCCGTGCTCGGGACTGGGCGTACTTCAGGCCCGTCCCGACCTGCGCTGGCGGGTGACGCCCGAGTCGATCGCCGAGATGGCACTTTTGCAGGCGAGGATTCTAAACGCCGGCGCCGAAGCTCTACGTCCGGGGGGCGTGCTTGTCTACTCTACCTGCACCATCTCCCCGACTGAGAACGAGCGTCTGATCGCCGCCTTCCTGGACTCCCACCCCGACTTCGGCCTCGACGATCTCGCCGCAGAGACACCGGCACTCGCCCTGTCCGCCCGCGGCGCGAGCGCAGCCGTCATGCCTGTCGAGGGCTGTCTGCTGACACTGCCGCACCGCGATCGCACTGCGGGTTTCTTCATCGCTCGCGTGAGGCGGAGCTGAGCATGGACGGGGAGCCCGGAGCCCCCGCTAAGGCCGCGATCGATCTGGGGCCGCAGTGCCCCAACTGCGGCGAGCCATGGCTGCGCCCAACCAACCTGCCCGGTCGCTACCGCTGCGTTTACTGCCTGCACCGCTTCGAGCTCACCTCTGTCTGCCCCAACTGCGGCGAGCACTCCACGATCGTGCGCATGTCCTCCACCGCCATTCTCAAGTGCAATAACTGCGGCGATTCGATGCTCCAGGCCGTATGAGCACCGTATGAGCACGTATGCCGGCACTGGATCAGCGTCCTCGGTCGCTCGCGTACCAAGTACGCCACGCTCCCTGCGTCCTTGCCCAGCTTGGCCTACGTGCTCATACGGGGCGCAGCTCTATAAATGGGTGAGCGTGTGAGCGCCGAGACGCGTGATTTGCTGCGCGAGACCCGCGTGGCGCCGTCGATTCTGTCGGCCGACTTTGGGCAGCTGCGCTCGCAGGTGCAGGAGGTGCTTCGGGCCGGGGCGCGCGTGATCCACGTGGACGTGATGGATGGGCACTTCGTTCCCTCGATCACGCTCGGGCCGGTCGTCGTGGAGGCGCTCTCCGGGGTAGTGCGCGAGGTGGGTGGGGTGCTCGACCTGCACTTGATGATCGAGCGACCCGAGCGCCACGTCGCAGACTTCGTCAAGGCCGGGGCGGACTCGATCACCTTCCACGCCGAGGCCACTCCGCATGTTGCCTACACGGCCAACCTGATCCGCGAGAGCGGCGCCTGCGTGGGTGTGGCCCTCAATCCCGCCACGCCCGTGGGCGCGCTCGCTGAGGTGACCGGCGCGATCGATCTGGCGCTCTGCATGACAGTCAACCCGGGGTGGGGAGGCCAGGCGTTCATCGGTCACTCGCTCGACAAGCTGCCTCGCGTGCGAGCGCTCGTCGGCAGCGATGTCGCTGTGGAGGTCGACGGTGGTATCGATCCCAAGACAGCGCCGTCGTGCCTGCGCGCGGGCGCCAACCTGTTCGTCGCGGGATCGGCGATCTTCCATGCGCCCGACCCCGCCCAGGCCTACGCCGCGATCGTGCACTCGCTGGAGTCCTCCACCTGATCGTCAGGCGCGCGCGATCCGGACGCTCGAGCCGCGGCGGTAGAGCACCCCGAGCATCATCGCGAGCAGCACTGTTGCGCCGGCATAGCCGCTCTCCGCGCGCCACACCTCGCTCGAGACGATCGGGCTGACCATCCAGGCGACGAACACCAGCGCCGCAAGCAGCCAGCAGGCTGCGGCTGCTCGGGCATGGTCGCGTGCGAGCGCCGCCTGGTTGAGCGCGCCGGAGACCAGGTGAAAGCCCATGCCGAGGCCGATGAGGGCGAGCCCGAGTCGGTTGTAGGGGTAGGGCTGGCCGAACACGTGTCCCATCACAAACGGCCCTATCGCCAGCAGCCCTAGCGCGACAGCCAGCGCGAAGGCCGCGATGGCGAGCACCGTGATGCGGATAGCGCGAGCGAACGCGTCGTGTCCCTCGGTCGTCTCAAGGCCCGTGAGATGTGGCAGCAGCGAGGTCTGGATAGCCTGGAAGAGCTGAAGCGGCGCGCGGGCGATCAGCAGGATGTTGAACACCACCCCTGCCAGCACACGGCTCGTAGACGTGGCATCCACGGTCAAGACGGCGGCGTTCAGCAGGATCTGCTCGGCCACCATGATGCCTGACACCACCAGCGCGAAGTTCGAGCCGCGCTGAAGCGATAGCTCCTCCGCCACGACCGCCTCCTGCACGCCCTCTGCGCCCGGGCCTGCGAGCGCGGCGTCGACCTCTTCGATCTCCTGCGCTCCATGAGCCAGCTCCGGGGCGCCGCGACGCTCATTGCTGCGCCGGGCAAATGCCCATGGCACCACCACCAGCGATACGAACGGGGCAGCCGCGATACCGAGCGCGACGGCGAGTTGGCCGTGGGCGATGCCCACCGCCACCGCGATCACAAAGCAGATCCTCGAGACCGCCTCCATCAGGACCAGGCCGCCGTACAGCGCGAAGTACTGGTGTCCGGCCAGCCAGCCGCGGGCGAAGTAGCTGGCCGCGTAGGCGATCGTGCCGATCACGAGCACGAAGTAGAGGCCGCTCGAGTGGTTGAAGACGTGATCGACCAGCTCGTGGTGCGCCAGCAGCGCCGCGATCAGGAAGACCAGCGCGAAGCTGAGCTGGATGCCGATCGGCACGCGCAGGGAGTGCTCGGTCTGCCCGCGGGCGCGACGTTCGGCGATCGTGCGCGAGAGCAGCTGTTCGATCGGGCGGTAGATCACCGAGATCGTCACGAACATGACCGACCACAGCAGATCTATGCGCTTGGCCGCCTCGCCCGTGAGGACGTGACTGGCGACCGAGAAGTAGGCAAACGTCAGCAGCCCCGTCGAGGCGATGCCGATTGAGAGGATTCGTGCGCCGCTGCCGTACGAGCGCGCCGGGCCGGCGGGCGCGGCCTCCGAGCCCGCGTCCTCAGAGGCGGACAAGCAACATCGTCCAAGGGAACGGCGAGCGAACCTCCACGACCGTGCCGTGACGCGAGAGCAGCTCCACGAACGATCGCCGCGACCAGTGGTTGAGGTGGCCCGGCGTGTTGCCCAGCGCCGGCCAGTAGGCGCCGCGCGCCATGTTCAGCATCCGCCACATCGGCTCGCGAGGCACGGATACGAGCAGGTGACGCGCCGCGCAGCGCGCCATCTCGCTGACCGTGTGCTCGGGATCGGGCACGTGCTCGAGCACCTCGATCGCGCTCGCCAGCTCGAACTCGTTCTCGGCGAAGGGCAGGTTCTCGGCCTCCATCACGCGGTACTCCAGGTTGGGGGCCTGACGCTCGAGCCAGCCGGCCTGAATCGACTCCTCCTCCAGGTCGATGCCCACGACGCGCCCGCCGCCCACGCGCGCCGCCCAGCGGTGCACCAGCACACCCTCTCCACAGCCCACATCGAGCAACGAGCCCGGCGCGGCGAGCTCGAAGAGCTCATCCAGGTCGCGCTCGAAGCGGGCCATCAACCGCCGCACCACGGGGTTGGTCGAGCCGTACTTGTCGTAGGTGTTGCCCGTGACGACGCCGTCCTTGGACACCGTTACCCCGCTCACAGCCGCACCGCCTCGCTCTCGTGTGCGCTCTCGACGGCGCCCGGTTCGTAGTGGGAGGGCTCGACGCCCAGCTGCAGCTCGATCCTGCGCACTCGCTCGAAGGTTCGCTGGGTCATCACGCGTTGAGCGGCCAGCAAGTCGCCGATCACGCCCAGCGCCCACATCAGCGCCGCGGCGATGAACAGCACCGCGCCCAGGATCAGCGACTGGACGTGCCCCTTGCCGCTGCCTTCGGCGTAGGCCACGATGAAGCGGATCCAGACCGCCACCGCGGCCACGCCGACGACGAGCGCGAGGCTCCAGAACACGCGCAGCGGCTCGTATTGCGCGTAGATGCGGAAGATCGAGACCGAGTTGCGGCGCACGTAGGCGCCCATCGAGGGGAACAGGCGCGACTCGCGCGTCTTGGGGTTGGTGCGGATCGGGACGTGGTCGATGGCCACGAGCTGCTTGCCGGCCTGGATGATCGTCTCGAGCGTGTATGTGAAGCGCGAGACAACCATCATCTGGATCGCCGCCTCGCGGTTGTACGCGCGGAAGCCGGAGGTCGTGTCCGGCACGGTCGTCGAGGACGCCTGGCGAACTACCCATGAGCCGAGGCGCTGCAGCGCCTTCTTCAGCGGCGAGAAGTGCTCGATGCCGCCCACCTCACGGTCGCCCACCACCATGTCGGCGCGCCCCTCGAGAATTGGGCGCACGAGGCGTGCGACGTCCGGTCCGTAGTACTGGTTGTCGGCGTCCGTGTTGACGATCACATCCGCGCCGAGCTTCAGCGCGGTGTCGATGCCCGCCTGGAAGCCTGCGGCAAGGCCCTTGTTGTTGGTCAGGCGCACCAGATGGTCGACGCCCAGGCTGCGCGCCACCGCGATCGTCTCGTCGGTCGAGCCGTCGTCGATGACCAGCCACTCGACCGTGTCGAAGCCGTCGAGCACCCGCGGCAGGTCGGCGAGTGTCTGCGGCAGCTGGGCCGCCTCGTTGAAGCAGGGGATCTGGATGATGAGCTTCATGGCCGTCCGATTGCCTAGACTTGGTTTTCGGCAGTATCCCAAAGCGCAGGTCACGGTCTTGGCGCCAACTATCGAGCCCAACCACCCGGCGCCGGTTTCAAGGGCGGGTGGGGTGCAAGACCGCCAAGGCTAGATGGAAAGCGCGACGCTCACCCGGCCGAGTCCGGGCTCGACCTGGCAGGCGCGGCTGCGTGCCGTGCCGACGTCCACGTGGGCGCGCATCGGCCTGGGGGCGATGTGCGTGGGCGCGCTTGTCGGCTACTTCGCCTTCCCCACATATCCCACATACGACTCCTTCTACGCGCTCTTGTGGGGGCGCGACCTGCTGCACCTGCACCTGCCCGACTTCCGCGTCTATCGCGGACCGACCGAGCATCCGCTCGCGATCGCCTTCGGAGCGTTCTGCTCGATCTTCGGGGCGGGAGGCGCACGCCTCATGGTGCTCGGCTCGATCGGCTCCTTCGTGGCGGCTGTCGCCGGCATGTATCGCCTCGGGCGCCTGTGCTTCGGACCGGTCGTCGGGCTGATCGCCGCGCTGTTGCTGCTGAGCCGCTTCTTCGTGGAGAACCTCGCCGCGCAGGGCTATCTCGACATCTCCTACATCGCCTTGATCGTGTGGGCGGCCGTGCTCGAGGTCGAACGCCGCCGGCGTGGCACACCCGTGCTGCTCGTGCTCGCCGCCGCCGGGCTGCTGCGCCCGGACGCGTGGGCGCTGAGCGGCATCTACTGGCTGTGGTGCTCGTGGCCGGCCGACAACCGCACGCGCTTGAAGTACCTGGCCGTGGCGGCCATCGCTCCAGTGGTGTGGGCCGCCCTCGATGCGATCGTCACAGGCAACCCGCTGTACTCGCTGACGGCCACCGCCGGTCTGGCCCAGGAACTCGAACGCACGCAGGGCCTCGCAAGCGTGGTGGGATCGCTGTGGACGTTTACCGACCGGATCGACAAGCTCCCAGTGATCCTCGGCGCGCTCGTCGGGTTGCCGCTCGCGATCTGGATGGCGCCGCGGCGGGTGCTCGTGCCGCTGGCTGCATTGGTGGGGCTGTACGCCGTGTTCGTGGCCGAGGGCGCTGTGGGCGCGTCGGTGATCGACCGCTACCTGCTCGGCGGCGCGACCGTCCTGCTGCTGTTCTGCGCGGTCACTATCGGCGGCTGGGCGATGCTCGAGCCGGGATCGATATTGCGGCGGGTGTGGATAGCGGGGGCGGCGGTCCTCGTGCTCTACGGCGGCGCCTCGGCCGCCACGACCTTGAGCCTGTCGAGCCTGCGGACCACCCTGGCCCAACACGAGGACTTCCACGAGGGGCTCGTGGCGGCGCTGCACAATCCGAGCGTCGAGGCCGAGCTGCGGCGCTGTCCGCTTTTGTCGCTGCCCAACAACAAGCTCATCCCTGACGCGCGCTGGATCCTCGACAGCATCGGCCAGCACGACATCGTCGCGCGCAGCCAGGCGCGAGCGGACGTGGGCAGGGGCTCACATGCCCTGGAGGAGCGCATCGAGCGGGGCAGCGTCGCCGTCTACCCCCTCGGCAGCGCCGTGTTCGTGGACGCGATCGTCGATGTGGGCGACGATCCCCGCGACCAGGTGCCGCTGAAGGGCTTCAGGCGCATCTACGCGAGCCGCTACTACGCGGTGTATGCCAACTGCTGATCCGCCCCAGGTGGACGTCCGCGCTCGCCGGTGGGCGTGGCCGGCGCTCGCGGCGGTGCTGCTCGGAGGTCTGGCCCTGCGGCTGTGGGGTGTGGCGCAGGGGCTGCCCTTTGCCTTCAACACCGACGAGGGCGATCACTTCGTGCCGCACGCCATCAAGATGTTCGAGCAGGACACGCTCAACCCGCATTACTTCGCCAACCCGCCGGCTTTCACGTACGTCCTGCACTTCCTCTTCGCTGTCTGGTTCGGCGGTGGCAGCGGCGCGCGCAAAGCCTTCGAACTGCATCCCGCCGAGGTCTACACGCTCGCCCGCATCGCCGCTGCGATCCTGGGGACAGTCGCCTTGTGGCTGCTCTATGGCGCCGGGACGCGGCTGTTCGGACGGGCGGTCGGGCTGCTGGCGGCGGCGATCGAGGGGGTGGCGTTCCTGCCCGTCTTCTACGCCCACCTCGCGCTCAACGACGTGCCTACGCTCGCACCGCTCACGCTCTCGCTGCTTGGCACAGCAGGGGTTCTTCGCAAAGGCCGTGCACGCGACTATCTGCTCGCAGGCGTCGGGCTGGGCTTTGCCTGTGCGAGCAAGTACACCGCCGGGATCGTCGTCCTGCCGCTGCTGAGCGCCGCCGCAGTGCAGTTCCTGGAGCGGGGCGTGAGCGGGCCGGGGCGTGTCCTCACGGGACTCCTGATATCCGCTGTGGCCGCGCTGCTGGCATTTCTGCTCGCCAATCCCTACTCACTGCTCGACTACTCGAGCTTCCACGGAGAACTCGTGCATCAGTCCACGCTCTCCGCCGAAGCGCAGGGCAAGCTTGGCGCACCCAAACATGGGGGTCTCCTCTACTACCTGTGGTCGCTCACCTGGGGCCTGGGCTGGGTGCCGGCCGTGTTCGCCCTTGGAGGAGCCCTGTCGGTCTGGCGCTCACAGCCGCGGCTGGGGTGGCTGCTGGTCCCGCCCGCCGTTCTGTTTCTGGCCTTCATGGGGCTGCAGGGCCGCTACTTCGGACGCTGGCTGCTGCCGATCTTCCCGGTCGTCTGTCTGCTCGCGGCGTTCTTCGCGGTGCAACTAGCGGGCGCCGCTGGGCGGTTGCTCGGACAGGGCGCGCGGGGGCGCCGGCCGCTGAGATATCTGCCGGCGGTTGGGCTCGTCGCCGTTCTGCTCGCCCAGGGCCTCATATACAGCGTCCATTCCGGCCTGGTGCTCTCGCGTGCCGACACTCGCAACCTGACGCGCCAGTGGATGGCCACGCACATCCCGCACGGCAGCCCAATCGTCGTCGAGCCCGTCTCACCCAACGAATGGGCGAAAGAAACGCGCCCTGGCACCTCGACTGCCTCCAACCCGCAGCAATGGAACAAGTACCCCTCGATGCTCTCGCGGATCTCGCCCAGCGGCGCATTGCAGGCCCACACCACGCAGATCTCGATCGAGAACTACGTGCGCACGCTCGCGCCGGCCTTGATCGGCTACTACGAACGGCACGGCTACTGCTGGGTTGTCAGCGGCTCCACGCAGTCAGGTCGGGCATTCGCCGATCCCAAAGCCGTGCCCCTCGCGGTCGCCTACTACCGCGCCCTGGCCCGGCGCGGCGAAGTCGTCTACCGCTCCTCGCCCTATGCAGGTGGAGCACACCCGGTGTCCTTCAGCTTCGACTGGAGCTTTGACTACTACCCCCTCGCCTATCGGCGCCCCGGTCCGGCAATGACGATCTATCGTCTGCACGGCGGACGCTGCCGGGCCTGAGAAGGCGCGCCCGGCGCATCGGCGCGGCGGGGTTATCCTGGATTGGGATGCCCAGCTGCACCGACACCGACAAGCTGCACCTCGCGCGAGCCATCGAGCTCGCCGCCAATGGCGCGGGCGCGGTCAAGCCCAACCCGGTCGTGGGAGCGGTGGTGGCTCGCGACGGGGAGATCCTCGGTGAGGGTTGGCACCGCGAATACGGCGGCGCCCACGCCGAGGTCAACGCGATCGAGGCATGCGGACTCGAGGATCTGGCGGGCGCCACGCTGTATGTGTCGCTCGAGCCCTGCTGCCACGAGGGCAAGACGCCTCCCTGCACAGACGCGATCCTGCAGGCGGGCATCAGGCGCGTGGTCGTCGCCTCGGACGATCCCACCGAGAAGGCCTCCGGTCGAGGCCTTGGCATCCTGCGCGACGAGGGTGTGGAGGTGGTGCTCGCCGGCGGTGAGCTGGCGACGAGCGCACGGCTGCTCAACCAGGCCTTTCGCAAGCACGCGCGTGTCGGGCGCCCATGGGTTCTGTTCAAGTCGGCGATGACGCTCGACGGCAAGGTGGCGACGCGCACAGGCGACTCGCAATGGATCAGCGGTGTGGCCAGCCGCGAGCTCGCGCATCGCTGGCGAGCGTCTGTAGATGCGGTGGTGGTGGGCATCGGCACGGCGCTCGCCGACGATCCCCAGCTGACCGCGCGGCCCGACGGGCTCGCCGCGGACCCCGGCGATCAACCGCGCCGTGTCGTGTTCGATTCGCTCGCTCGGGTCCCGCCAAGCTCACAGCTGGTGGCCGCCGCGGCTGAGATCCCGCTGACGGTGGTCGTCTCCCGCGCCGCGGCGCGCTCCGACACCGACGCGCTGGAAGCGGCCGGTGTTCAGGTGCTTGTGGCCACCGGGGAAAACGAGCCCGCGCGAGTCCGCTCCGGACTGGATCAGCTGGGCGCGCTGGGCGTTGCATCGGTTCTGCTCGAGGGGGGGCCACACCTCGCCGGCGCGTTCCTCGATGCCGGTGAGATCGATGAAATCAGACTGTTCCTGGCGCCGCTGTTGCTCGGTGGCAGCGCTGCCCGCGACCCGCTCGAGGGTGAAGGCGTGGAGCGCATCTCAGAGGCGTTGCGCGCGCTGACCATGAGCTGTGAGAGCGTCGCTGAGGACCTGTTGATCTCGGCTCGCCTGCGCGAGTGGTGAGTAGGGCATGAGCGCTCTGGGGGTACATCGATGTTCACCGGCCTGATCGCCGACCTCGGCACCGTTACAGCCCTGGAGCGCGATGGCGAGGGTGCAACGCTGCGCATCGAGAGTGGCCTCGCGGGGGATCTGCACGAGGGCGACTCGGTCGCTGTCAACGGCGTATGCCTGACTGCCACGGAGCTGGATGACACGAGCTTTGCCGCCCAGGCCATGATCGAGACGCTCGAGCGCTCGTCGCTGGGGAGCCTCACGGGAGGAGCGCGCGTGAACCTCGAGCTGCCGTTGCGCGCGGAAGATCGGCTGGGTGGGCACGTCGTACAGGGCCATGTCGACGGCACCGGCGTCGTAGAGAGTGTCCGCGAGGAGGGCTTCTCGCGCGTGCTCAGGATCGAGGCCGAGCCGCGTCTGCGCCGCTACCTGGTGGAGAAGGGCTCGGTGGCCCTCGACGGCGTGAGCCTCACGGTGAGCGCGCTCTCAGAGAGCGGATTTGCCGTCTCGCTGATACCGGAGACCTTGCAACGTACGAACCTCGGCCGGGTCGGAGAGGCAACTGTGGTCAATATCGAGGTGGACATCCTGGCAAAGCATGTCGAGCGACTGCTGGAGGCACGAACATGAACACGCAAGGCGGCGCCGGATCGGCGTCCGACACAGCAACTCCGTTCGCGACCATCGAGCAGGCGATCGAGGAGATCAGACAGGGCAAGATGGTCGTCGTCTGCGACGACGAGGATCGCGAGAACGAGGGCGATCTCACGATGGCCGCGCAGTTCGCGACCCCCGAGGCGATCAACTTCATGGCCAAGGAGGGGCGCGGGCTGATCTGCCTGTCGCTCACCCCCGAGCGTTGCGACGAACTCGGCCTCGACCTGATGGCGGCCAAGAACGAGTCGTCTTTCGAAACTCCCTTCACGGTGTCCGTGGAGGCCCGCGAGGGCGTCACCACAGGCATCTCGGCTCACGATCGCGCGCACACCATCCAGGTGGCGATAGACCCCGAGAGCCGGCCGCGGGACCTCGTCCAACCGGGTCACGTGTTCCCGCTGAAGAGTCGCGCGGGAGGCGTGCTCGAGCGTGCCGGGCAGACCGAGGCGGCCGTCGACCTCGCCCGCCTGGCGGGGCTGAACCCAGCGGGTGTGATCTGCGAGGTGATGAACGACGACGGGACCATGGCGCGTGTCCCAGATCTCGTCGAGTACTGCGCCCGGCACGGGCTGAGCATGGTCACCGTGGCCGACCTGATCGCCTACCGACGCCGCCATGACAAGCTCGTCGAGCGCGTGGTTGCCACGCGCCTGCCGACGACCTTCGGCGACTTCCAGGCCGTCGGCTACCGCTCGCTGGTCGATGACAAGCATCACGTTGCGCTCGTCAAGGGCGACGTCGCAGGGCAGCCTGACGTGCTCGTGCGCGTCCACTCCGAGTGCCTCACGGGAGACGTCTTTCACTCGTTGCGCTGCGATTGCGGAGAACAGCTCGAATCGGCGCTGTCGATGATCGAGCGAGAGGGAAGGGGCGTGCTGCTCTACCTCTCTCAGGAGGGACGGGGCATCGGGCTGCTGAACAAGCTGCGCGCCTACCGACTGCAGGAGGATGGGCTGGACACCGTCGAAGCCAACGAGCGTCTCGGCTTGCCGGCAGATCTGCGCGACTACGGCATCGGCGCCCAGATCCTCGTCGACCTGGGCCTCGGCTCGATCAGAATCCTCACCAACAACCCCAAGAAGATCAAGGGCCTGGAGGGCTACGGCCTGTCTGTCAGCGGGCAGCTCCCGATCGAGCACGCGCCCAACGAGCACAACGAGGTCTACCTGCGCACCAAGGCCCAGCGCATGGGACACACGCTCCATCACCAAGGCCTGAACCTCGATGAGGAGCTGCTGCGCGCAGAGCGCGGCGGGATCGTCCAGGAGTCCCCGGACTCGAGTGGGGAGCCTGACGCGCGGTGAGTGCCTATGCGATCGTCGTGGGCCGCTTCTATGAGGATCTGGCCGCCCGCCTGGTATCCGGTGCGCAGGGTGCCTTTGCGCAGGCCGGTCACGGGGATGCCGAGGTATTCGATGTCTCAGGCGCCTTCGAGCTGCCGCTGGCGGCGAGCTATGCAGCCGGCACGGGGCGCTTCGCCGGCGTCGCCTGTCTCGGTGCGGTAATCCGCGGCGAGACCGACCACTATGACTTCGTGTGCGCGCAGACCGCCGCCGGCATCCTGCGTGTATCGCTCGACACGGGGGTCCCGTGCGCCTTTGGAGTCCTCACCTGCGAGACCATGGAGCAGGCGCTCGCGCGCGCCGGGGGGGACAAGCGCGACCAGGGCGCCCATGCCGCCGAGGCCGTGATGGGCATGGCGGCGCTACGCGATCGACTCGCGAGCGGCTAGACTGCGCCGCTATGGCAAAGGTATGTCACAGCTGCGGCAAGGGGCCGGCGTTCGGTCAAAGCCGAAGCCACTCGATGGTCGCGACCAAGCGTCGCTTCGATCCGAACCTCCAGAAGGTCCGGATTCTCGTTGGCAAGGCGCCCAAGCGCGTCTACGTATGCACCCGCTGTCTGAAAGCAGGCAAGGTCACCAAGGCCCTGTAGGTCCGCTGTAGGCTCGCTGAGCGGCGCCATACTGCGTCCTCAGTCGCTCGTGTACCGAAGCCGGGAGACACTCGCTCCGCTCGCATCCCCGTTTCGGCCAGCACCCCACGCTCCCTGCGTCCTTGTCTGGCTTGCCCATCGAACCTACAGGCGGTGAGTTGGAGACTGCTCCTCGTGAGCGGCGAACCGGTGGAGCGCCCGCTGAAGGTGATAGACGTGTCGTCGTGACCGACACCAATCTGGTCCGTTTCCGCGCCGCTGTCGCGGGCGCGCTCGCGCATCTCGAATCCCGACGTCAGGAGGTCAACGACCTCAACGTCTTCCCCGTTGCCGACGGCGATACGGGAGACAACATGGCGCTCACCCTGCGTGCAGTGCTCGACGAGCTCGATCGTCTGCAGGGCAGCGACGAGCAGCGCACGATCGATGAGATTGGGCGCGAGGAGATCGTGCAGTCGGTCGCGCGCGCGGCTCTGCTCGGAGCGCGGGGCAACTCGGGCGTGATCCTCTCGCAGCTGATCCGCGGAGCCGCCGAGGAGCTTGTCAGCCGTCCCGGGCAGCTGATCGACGCTCCGTTGATCGGCGCGGCGCTGGTCAAGGCGGCAGACCGCGCCTACTCCTCCGTGCGCGAGCCGGCCGAGGGAACGATCCTCACGGTGGCCCGTGAGATGGCCCACCGAATCGTCACCGA
The DNA here is from genome assembly GCA_030151725.1 of Solirubrobacteraceae bacterium. Lineage (GTDB taxonomy): Bacteria > Actinomycetota > Thermoleophilia > Solirubrobacterales > Solirubrobacteraceae > Palsa-744. The sequence goes on along the minus strand of JASLDD010000098.1, from coordinate 11,470 downwards.
CGTCGCCCACAGCTCAGAGAACCCGCGCCTGGGGCCCACGACCGAGCCTCGCACTCAGGACACGGCCATCGCGGCGGCGCTCGAGAGCGCCGTCCACGCGGGGCAGGACTCGGTCAAGCGCGGGCCCGACCTGCTGGCGGCATTGCGTGAGGCAGGAGTGGTGGACGCCGGTGGCTACGGCCTGACGATCATCTTCGCCGGCGTGGTAGCGGCGCTGCGTGGCGAGGAGCCGCCGCAGCTCGATCACTACGAGCCGGCGCGGATCACCCATCCGCAGCATCACTCCGGTACCTATCGCTTCTGTACCAACTTCGCCGTGACCGGCAGCGGTCTCAGTGCGAGCCGCTTCATCGGGCCGCTCGAGCAGCTGGGCGATTCGGTGCTGGTGGTCGGGGATGCGAACACTCTGAAGGTCCACCTGCACACCGACGAGCCCGAGCGTGCCACCGCCGTGTTCGCGGAGGAGGGTGAGGTCTCACACCTCGACGTCGCCGACATGCGCGTCCAGGTTGCCGAACGCGACAGCCGGCTTGCCGGCGACAGCGACGAGCTGGATGCTCACGCCAGCGCAAACGGCACGAACGGTGCGGCGAAAGCTTCGATCCAGGCGCCCTTCGTGCAGGAGCGTGGCGAGGTCCGCTGTGGTGCGGTCGCGGTGGTCAACGGCGAGGGGCTGTGCGAGCTCTTCCACGAGCTCGGCGTGCACACGATCGACGGTGGCCCAACCCTGAACCCATCGACCTATGACCTGCTCGCCGGCATCCACGACGTGCCTGCCGAGGAGGTCGTGCTGCTGCCCAACAGCGCCAACGTGATCATGGCCGCAGAGCACGCGGCGCGCCTCTCTGACAAGCAGGTGCTGGTGGCTCCGACCACCAGCCAGCAGGCCGGTCTGACGGCGGCGGTGGCCTTGGCGCTGGATCGCTCGATCGAGGAGAACGGACAGGCCGTCACTCAGGCCCTGGCCGGGATTCGTACCGGAGCGGTCGCTCCGGCCGCTCGCGCCGACCCCCAGGGGCGCTTCGAGCCCGGCGAGGCGGTCGGATTCGTCGAAGACGAGGTGCTGGCGTGGGGCGATCCGCGCGAGACGCTGCAGGCTGTGTTGAGCATGCTCGCGGACGGCGTCGAGGGAGACCACACTCCTGAACTGATCAGCGTCCTGGCCGGCGAGGGCGCGCCCATCGGACTCGGTGACATCGAGGGCATGATCAACGGGGCGGTCGAGCTCGAGCTTCGCCATGGCGGCCAGGCGGCCTACTGGTGGCTGCTGTCGGCAGAGTGAGCCACTCGGCGGGTGACCTTCGTGTGACGACCGCCGCGGCGATCATGATGGGCGCGCGATGTCGACTAGCGCGTCAACCACGACGATCACCACTGGGCCCCGGCGCGACGGCTTGACGTTCGCCTTCGCCTCGAATCGCCCTCTTCATCGTGACGAGCTAATCGGGGCGCCGGTTCGCTGGCCGCGCCCATCGCGCCTGCGCGCCACGCTCGAGCCGGCTGCCAAGAAGATGGCTCAGGGGATGCAGACGCTGGGCCTGCTGACGGTTGGCGATCTGCTCGAGCACCTCCCCACCGACAGCCGCGAGGCACGTACCGTTGCAGGCCTGCGGGCGGGCGAGCAGGCGACGGTCGCGGTCGAGGTGCGAAGCCTGGCTGCCCGCCCGGTGCGTCGTCGAGGGATGCGCCCGCTCGTGGAGGCCAAGGTGTTCGATGCGACGGGAACCATGCGCGCCACGTTCTTCAACCAGCCGTGGCTGGTCACGCGCTATCCGGCGGGCACGCGCCTGCTGCTGCATGGCAAGGCCGACGGGCGCGGGGGCTTCGGCGTCTCCCACCACGCGCTCGCCGCCGCCGAGGCGGGGGAGGGGCCAAGCGATTCGCCGCAGAGCACATCCGTCGCCCACTATCCGGCCGCCGAGGGGATCACCTCGACCGAGATCCTCACGCTCGTTCAGGGCGCTCGCGCCGGCTTCGCCGACGTCACCGAGGCGCTCTCGGCTGCCACGCGCGTCACCGAAGGCCTTCCAGACCGTGCAAGCGCTTTGGCGGCCATGCACTTCCCCAGAACCCCCGAGGATCTGGAGACCGGCCGCCGAAGGCTGGCCTATGAGGAGATGCTCCTCACCCAATTGCTGTTCCTGCGTCGTCGCGCCAAGCGCCGCTCCCAGCTCGGGGCGGCTGTGCTCGACGAAGCCCCCACGCTGAGCGAGCGCTGGATCGCGACCGGGCTTCCGTTTGAGCCGACCGGGGATCAGCGCAGGGCGATGGAGGCGATCCGCGAGGACCTCGCCCAACCGATCCCCATGCAGCGGCTGTTGATGGGCGAGGTTGGCAGCGGCAAGACGGTCGTGGCGCTGTACGCGATGCTACGCGCCGTCGAGCACTCGCGCCAGGCGGCCTTGATGGCGCCAACAGAGACGCTCGCCGAGCAGCACTTCGCCACCGTTCAGCGACTGCTCGGCGGTGAGCAGGTCACGGCGGCGCTGCTCACCGGATCCACGCCCGCGGCACGTCGCAGGGACGTGCTGGGCAAGCTCGCAAGCGGCGAGCTGTCGCTCGTCGTCGGCACGCACGCCCTGATCGAGCCGGACGTGCGCTTTCGCTCGCTGGCTGTGGCCGTGATCGATGAGCAGCATCGTTTCGGCGTGCGCCAACGTGCGGCCCTGGCAGGTGGCGAGACGCAGAGGCCGCCGCACACGCTGCACATGACCGCCACTCCGATTCCCCGCACGCTCGCCCTCGCGCGCTATCCCGACCTGGACACGAGCAAGCTGCACGAGCTGCCCAACGGTCGCCAGCCGATCCAAACACGCCTGGTGAGCGGGGAGGCGGAGCGTGCACAGGCCTATGAGCTCGTGCGCAAAGAGCTCGCCGCCGGTCGGCAGGCGTATGTGGTCTGCCCACTGGTCGAGGAGCCCGAGCTGCTCGACCAACAGAATGGGGGGCTTGCAGGCCATTCTGCGACAGCGGGCCTGCGCGCCGCCACAGCGGAGCTCTTGCGCCTGCGCGACGGCGAGCTGAAGGGGTATCAGCTGGCTCTGCTTCATGGCGGGATGCGCCCTCGCGAGAAGCAGGAGGCGATGGCCGCGTTTGCAAGCGGTCACGCGAAGGTGCTGGTGGCGACGACCGTGATCGAGGTCGGTATCGACGTTCCCAACGCGACGGTGATGTTGATCGAGAACGCGGAGCGCTTCGGGATCTCCCAGCTGCACCAGCTACGCGGTCGTGTCGGTCGCGGGGAGCATCGCTCCAGCTGCCTGCTCGTGGGGCCGCCCGGTGCCAGTTCGCGCCTGCGAGCTCTGGTGGAGCACTCCGACGGCTTTCGCCTGGCGGAGATCGACCTGAAGCTGCGAAGCGAAGGCGAGCTGACGGGCACGCGCCAGTCTGGCTTCGGGCACTTCCGGGTCGCGCGGCTGCCCGACGACGGCGACCTGCTGGAGCGGGCGCGCGCGCGGGCAGAGACGATCGTGGCGCATGACCCCGAGCTCTGCACGCCCGAGCATGCGCTACTCGGGATTGAGATCGAGCGCAGATTCGGGGGCGAGGGGCTCGAGCCGATCCCCGCCTGACCGGTGCGTGATTCGTGGCGCGTTACGGTCTTGGCATGCGAGTGATCGCGGGACACTTCGGGGGCAGGCGCTTGAAAGCGCCGGGTGGCACATCGACAAGACCGACCTCCGATCGCGTTCGCGAGGCGCTGTTCTCGATGCTAGGCACGGTCGAGGGAGAGGTGGTACTCGACCTGTTCGCCGGCACCGGTGCGCTGGGCATCGAGGCCCTTTCACGAGGAGCGCGGGCGGCGGTGTTCGTCGAGCGCGAGCGGGCCGCCGCGGCGGTTCTGGAGGCCAATTTGCATGAGCTGGGGATCGATTCGAGCGTGGCCGAGGTGCGCCGGCTCGATGCGCTTGCGGCGCTGCGGAGCGCACGTGGGCGCGAAGAGACATACGATCTCCTCTTCATCGACCCTCCCTATGCGCGAGCGCGCGGGTTGGGGCCAGAGCTCTCGGCGATGCTGCCGGAAGTACTTGGCCCTAGGGCGCGCATAGTCGTCGAGAGCGACCGGCGTGCGCCGCTCGAGCTCGGCGTGGAGGTCGAGCGCCAAAAACGCTACGGCGATACTTCGATCACAATCCACCGCCACCAATGACACGACCTGAGAACGCAATAGCCGTATGCCCGGGCAGCTATGACCCGATCACCAACGGCCACCTCGATGTGATCCGCCGCGCGGCCAACCTCTATGACGAAGTGGTCGTGGCCGTGGTCAACCGCTCCGTGCGCAAGAGCGGTGCGCTGTTCGACATCGATGAGCGGGTGGGCTTCATCGAGCGTGCGCTGTCCGATCTGGACACGGTGCGTGTGGAGCCGTTCTCGACGCTTGTGGTCGACTTCGCCCGCATGATCGGGGCGCGGGCGATCGTCAAGGGTCTGCGGGCGATCTCCGATTTCGAGTACGAGCTCGAGATGAACCAGCTCAACCGACGCCAGGACCCCGAAATCGAGTCCGTCTACTTGATGGCGAGCCCGCAGTACAGTTTCCTTTCATCGAGCGGCGTCAAGGAGCTGGCGACGTTTGGAGGCCGGATCAATGATCTCGTCCCCGACGAGGTGGCCCGGCGCTTGCAGGAAGAGCTGAGACGCTGACGAAATGGAGACGGACGACCTTATGTGGCATCGCATTGACGGACCGTGGGGCCGCAGGGCGCACGGAGGTGGCTTCTAGTGGATGTCCTGGTACTCATAGACAAGCTCGACGACTTGGTGCACAACGCCAAGACGATTCCCCTGAGCGATTCCGTGCGGGTCGACAAGGAGGAGATCTACGACATCCTCGACCAGATGCGCGCGACGATCCCCGAGGAGATCAAGCAGGCACGCTGGATCGTCAAGGAGCGCCAGGAGATGCTCGCGGAGGCCAAGAAGGAGGCCGAGCGGATCATCAAAGACGCACGCGAGCGCCAGGAGCGACTGCTGGGCGAGGAGGAGGTCACCAAGCAGGCCGAGCGCGCGGCGGAGGACATCGTCGAGGACGCCCGTGCCCGCGAGCGTGAGATCCGCTTGGGCGCCGAGGACTACGCCGATGAGATCCTCAACACGCTTGAGATCAACCTCTCTAAGTTCATCGCCGCCGTCCAGCGTGGGCGCGAGCGGCTGCAGGGCAAGGACGAGCCCGCCGAAGTCAGCTAGCGGCTCTGCGCGGGCAGGGATGCCCTGGACATGCCGTAGAAGCAGATCCGCTCCTCGATGAATTTGAGCCATTCAGAGATGTGTCTGCGCGCCCTGCTTTTGGGTAGGGTCAGCACGTGAACGCGCAGACCGCCAGGTACAAGCTCTTCGTCGCAAAGACGCTGCTGGGGACGGGCATCGCGGCGCCCGTGCGCCCCGACAGAGCAGTGCGCTCGCTGGCGGCGCTGCGCCGCTGGGGACCCACGCCGGCAGCCGCATACGTCGGCTCGGCAGCCCGCTTCCCAGGGCGTGCCGCGATCGTGGATGAGCGGGGGACGCTCACCTTCGAGGAGGTGCACGAACGCACCAACGCGCTCGCCCACGAGCTCGAGCAGGCTGGGATCAGAGAACAGGACGGGGTGGCGATCATGTGCCGCAACCACCGCGGCTTTATCGAGGCGACCGTCGCCTGCTCCAAGCTCGGAGCCAGTGCCCTCTATTTGAACACTGCCTTCGCCGGGCCGCAGATCACCGATGTGCTCGCGCGCGAGAATCCTGTGGCCGTGATCTATGACGAGGAGTTCGCCGACCTCGTGGGGGAGGGTGCCGCCACACGCAAACGCTTCGTCGCCTGGAGTGAGCTACGCACCGGCGGCGAAACGTCTGTCGATGCGAACGTCCCGCTGCTCGAGGATCTGATCGCTCGGGGGGACAGATCCGAACTGACCCCCCCGGCGGAAAAAGGCCGGGTGGTGATCCTCACGTCGGGCACGACAGGGGCGCCCAAGGGGGCCACGCGCAAACAGCCCGACTCGCTCGAGCCCGTCGCTTCGCTGTTCTCCAAGATCCCTCTACGGGCGCGCGAGACCACGATGATCGCCGCGCCGATGTTCCACTCGTGGGGCTTTGCCCACTTCACGCTCGCCCTCCCGCTGTCCTCGACGCTTGTGTTGCGACGCAAGTTCGACGCTGAGGACACGCTCAGGGCGGTGGCCCATCATCGCGCGACGGCGCTCGCGCTGGTGCCGGTGATGCTGCAGCGGATCCTCGATCTCGGTCCACAGACGATCGCCCGCTATGACCTGAGCGCGCTACGGATAATCGCGCTCAGCGGATCTGCGCTTCCCGGTGAGATGGCCACCCGCGCGATGGATGCATTTGGTGAGGTCCTCTACAACCTGTATGGCTCCACGGAGGTCGCCTGGGCGACCATCGCGACCCCCGAGGACCTTCGCGCGGCTCCGGGAACGGCGGGACGCCCCCCCGTCGGAACGATCGTCAAGCTGCTCGACGCCGAGGGCCGGGAGGTCGCGCCCGGCGAGGGCGGGCGCATCTTCGTGGCGAACGAGATGATGTTCGAGGGCTACACCGGTGGCGGCGGCAAGGAGATCGTGGGCGGCCTGATGAGCACCGGGGACGTCGGGCATTTCGACTCCGGCGGGCGCCTGTTCGTGGACGGGCGCGACGACGAAATGATCGTAAGCGGAGGCGAGAACGTCTTCCCGCGGGAGGTCGAGGACCTGCTCGCCGACCATGGCGAGATCGAGGAGGCGGCGGTGGTTGGCGTCGAGGATGCCGAGTTCGGTCAGCGGCTGAAGGCATTCGTGGTGCCACGCAACGGCACCTCTCTCACCGAGGATGAGATCAAGGCATACGTCAAGCAGAACCTCGCCCGCTACAAGGTTCCGCGCGAGGTCGTCTTCTTAACGGAGCTCCCGCGCAACGCCACCGGCAAGATCCTCAAGCGCGAGCTGAGCCCGCAGCCCTAGCCGTAGACGCCCCGTGGGTTGGGTGGGTCGCTAGCCTGGATTCACGATGGCTCTCCCAACCCATGACTTCGACCTTGCGGGCCTGCGGCTGAGCGCGGGGGAGGGGCGTCGCCTGGAGCTCGAGGTCCCGATCGAGTCGCTGATGCTCGGCAGCGAGCGCTATGAGGCCGATCCCTCCCAGGTGCCCCTCGAGCTGGGCGTCTCGAAGATGATCGGCGGCGGCTACGCGTTGTACCTCCGCTTCGCCACGGCTGTCAGCGGACCGTGCATGCGTTGCCTGAAGCCGGCCGCCCCCCGGATCGAGGTGGATGCGCACGAGGTCGACCGGCCTGGGGAAGGCGAGGAGCTGGAGAGCCCCTATGTGCACGAGGAGATCGTCGATCTCGCGGCCTGGGCACGTGACGCGTTCGCGTTGGCGATGCCGACGAAGATCCTGTGCCGCGAGGACTGCGCCGGCCTGTGCCCGATCTGCGCGGCCGATCTCAACGAGGCGGGCCCCGAGCACCACCACGAGTCCGCACCCGACCCGCGCTGGGCGAAGCTTCGCGAGCTCAAGCTCGAATAGGCCCCCAGGCAGCGGCAGCCGACCTGCGCTCGCACCCTGGTAGCCTTCTGAACCGCAATGGCCGTCCCCAAGAAAAAGCAATCGCACAGTCGCACCGCCAAGCGCCGTGCGCAGCACAAGATCGGCACGCCCGCACTCAACGCGTGTCCCCAGTGCCACAGCCCGCGTCGTCCGCACCGTGTCTGTCCGGTGTGCGGCACCTATGCGGGCCGTGAGATCGTGAGCTCCGCAGCTCACGATCACGATCACGACCACGACCACGACTAGCCCGCGGTGAGGTCGGGGACCTCGCCCGCACAGGAGACCCAGCCGGTTGTGGCGGTCGACTGCAACGGCGCCGACCTGGGCCCCGCCGAGGTTGCCGCCGGCGCAATGCTTGCTGCTGGGCGCGGGGTGGGTGTGCTGCTGTTTGGGCCGGTCGCCGAGATGGGCCTTCCAAGCACACTGCCCGCAGGCATCGAGGTCGTCGATGCGCCGATTTCGATCGCCAAGGCCACAGACCCCGTCGGCGCGGCCCGCAGCACACCCGAGGCATCGATCGTGCAGGCCGCGCGGGCCGTTGCGGAGGACCGTGCTCAGGCGCTCGTCTGTGCCGGCGCCACCGGTGCGGCGTTGGCTGCGGGCACCTTCAACATCAAACGCGCGCGCGGCATCTATCGGCCTGCCTTGGCGATCCCGCTGCCGGTACCGCATCGGCCGGTGACGCTGCTCGACGTCGGCGCCAACGCGGAGGCCCGGCGGGAGCACCTCGTCCAGTTCGCGTTCATGGGAGCAGCGCTCGCGCGCGTGGTGCTGGATGTGGAGCGTCCGCGCGTGGGGCTTCTGTCCAACGGCGAGGAGTCCGAGCGCGGCAGTGCGCTGGTGCTCGAGGCTCATGCCGAGCTGGTGGAGCGCGTCGGCGCGGGACTGGATGCCTTTGAGTTCGTCGGCAATGTCGAGGGTGGCGACGTGATGGGCGGCGTGGCCGACGTGATCGTGACCGACGGCTTCACGGGCAACGTGGCGCTGAAGCTGATGGAGGCGGTCTCGCAGACGATGCTGGGAGCCGTCCGTGAGGCGGCGATGTCCTCCACGAAGGCCAAGCTCGGCGGCGCGCTTCTGCGCGGGGCGCTGCGCTCGTTTCGCGACGAGATCGACCCGGAGGCAAACGGGGGCGCCTATCTGCTGGGCCTGCGCCGTCTCGGTGTGGTGCCCCACGGCCGTTTCACGCGCACCGGCTTCGCTCAGGCCATCCTGCGCGCCGAGCAGGGCGCACGCGAGGACATCGTCGGCCAGACCCACCGCGCGCTGGAGCAGGCGGGCGCGCTCAGGCGCTCGCCGCTGTCCGTGGCGGACGCTAGCCTGCCCGGAGCAGGATGAGCGATGCCCGCGAGCCCATATTCGAGTTGATCCGCGCTCACCTCGCCGACGAGCTCGACGTGGACGCGCAGCAGATCTCCGAGCGGACTCGCTTCAGGGAGGATCTCGAGGCGGACTCGCTCGATCTGTACACGCTGGTCCAAGAGCTCGAGGACACCTATGGCGTGAGCATGTCCGACGAGCAGGCCGCCGGCATCCTCACGGTGGGCGCGGCGGTGGACTTCGTGCTTGCGCACAGCGAGGGGACCCCCAATGTGGGGCGATGATGCTGCTGGCGGAGCTCCTGGAGGAGCTGCCCGAGGATCTCGCACGCCAGGTCTTCACGCATGCTTCCTGGAGCGAGCGTCGCAGCGACTCCTACACCCGCCTGGCGTTCCTCGGCGACAGCGTGCTCGCGCTGGCGGTCACCACGCACCTGTATCCACGCTTGGAGGCGGAGCGATTCGGTGCGGGGAGGCTCACGAAGATCCGCGCACAGGCGGTCTCGGGGGCATCGTGTCGAGCGGTGGCCGAGCGCCTCGGACTACCCGAGCGCCTGCGTGCGGCGGCGCCCGCGAGCGTGCGTGGCAATACGGCCGCGCTGGTGGGCACCGAGCGGGTGCTGGCGTCGGTGATCGAGGCGGTGATCGGAGCTTGCTATCTGCAGGCCGGCTACGAGCGCACGGCGGAGGCGGTCGTGCAGGCCTTTGGACCGGAGATCGAGGAGGCGCTGGAGAACCCCGTGGACTTCAAGTCGGCGCTGCAGGAGCTGCTCGCACGCCGCGGCGCGGAGGTCAGCTACGAGATCACGGCGGAGATTGGCCCGCCGCACGAGCGCACGTATGCGGTTGCGGCGCTGGTGGACGGCCGCGAGCTGGGCGCGGGCGCGGGCAGGAGCAAGAAGCACGCCGAGCAGGCGGCCGCGCGAGCGGCCGTGGAGACGTTGGGCGAGGATGAGGATTGAGATGTTGCGCGAGGATGAGGATTGAGATGGCCCCCGCATGCGCCTGAAGTCACTAACGCTCAGCGGTTTCAAGTCGTTTCCCGATCGCACACGCCTAGACTTCGGCGAGGGTGTGAGCGTGGTGGTCGGTCCCAACGGATCGGGCAAGTCCAATGTCACCGATGCGGTGCTGTGGGCGATGGGCGAGCAGTCTCCGTTGGCGATCCGCGGCCAATCCATGCAGGACGTGATCTTTGGCGGCGGCCGTGGCGTGCAGGCGCGCAGCGCCGCCGAGGTGGAGATCGTGCTCGACAACTCCGATGGCACCGTGGATCTGCCGCTGAGTGAGATCTCGATCGTGCGTCGCCTCGATCGAAACGGCGAGGGCGGCTATCGCCTGAACGGCGCGCGCTGCCGGCTGACGGACGTGATCGAGGTCCTCTCCGACACAGGTCTGGGGAAGGAGACCCACTCGGTCATCTCCCAGGGACGCGTCGATGCGATCGTCACTTCAAAGCCGCGCGAGCGTCGTCTGTTGATCGAGGAGGCGGCGGGCCTCGGCAAGCACCGCAAGCGCCGCCGGAGGGCGCAGCTGAAGCTGGAGCGCACGCAGGAGAACCTCGATCGGGCGCTCGATATCGAGCGCGAGGCGCGCACGCGTCTGCGCCCGCTCAAGCGCCAGGCCGAAGCGGCCGAGCTGCACGAGCGCCTGGAGCGTCAGATCCTCGAGGCTCGCCTGGAGTTGGCGCGCGATGCGGCCCAGGCTCGACGCGTAGAGCTCCAGTCCGCTGAGACGACTGTTGCGGGGGCACGCGCCGCACGCGGTGAGGCGGAGGTCAAGCTCCAAGAGACGATTGACCGACGTGGCGCCGCCGAGCGGGTGCTCTCCGAGCGCGCCGAGCGCCACGACGCCCTCTCGCGCCGAGTGTATGAGGCACGCTCAGGGCGTGAGCGGTTGACGCTCCGTGGCGAGCAGGTCGCGTCGGGGGCCCAGGCGCTGGGGCGTCGGATCACACGTCTTGAGCAGGAGCTTGAGAGCCTCGGCGAAGCCGGCTCGCCGAGCGGAGCCGAGGAGCAGTCGCTTGCGGGCGAGGAGCGCATCGCTGTATTGGAAGCGGAGCTCGCCAAGCTGGAGGAGGGGCGCGCGCTCGAGATCGAGCGCGAGATTGCAGGTCTTGCACAGGAAGGCGAGCGCCAGCGTGCACTTGCACAAACGATCGAGGGCGACGTCGAGGCGGCACGCGCCACGCGCGCGAGCATCGACGCCCAAGCTGAGCAGGCGCGCACGCGTCTTGCTGCAGCTGAGCGAGCTGTCCAGGAGGCTCGGCGCGAGGCCGCCCGCATTGGTGCTGAGCTGGCGGCAGCCAACCAGTTCCTGCGCGGGCACGCGCGCGTGGGGGCGGGCAGCGGTGGAGACTCGCCCAAGGCGCTGAGCGAGGAGCTGAGCGTGCGCGACGGCTTTGAGCTCGCGCTTGCTGCCGCACTGGGGGGCCGTCTGGACGCGGCTCTCGTGAACGATGTGCCGGGTGCGGAGGCGGTCCTGGACGGCGCCGGCCCCGACGGGGGCACGGCGCTGCTGGCGAGTTCCGGTTCGTCGGCAAGCAATGGGCGTTCCGTGACCGAGCCGGCGGCGGGAGCGCTCAGGCTGCTCGACCTCCGGCGGGCCGCTGAGGAGGTCGAGCAGCC
>JASLDD010000085.1 GCA_030151725.1 Solirubrobacteraceae bacterium | reverse complement strand
GATGGGTGAGGCGAAGGATGCAGCCGTCTTCGTGCGCTTGCACCTCCCAGCGCAGCTCGTCCTCGCCCCACGTGTGGGCGAGCAGGCCTGCCGGCTCGTAGGCGAGCACGAGCCCGTCGGGCATCTCGGGGCCTCCCGGAGGGGCATAGAATGTGACCCTGCCGCCCACCACGGGCTCGATGTCAAAGGGCGTGGGATGTCAGTCGGAGAGCTTGTCGGGGGCCACGAGAGCGCTCCATACACGGGAAACCGGATGGGCGAGCGTGCGCTCGAAGCAGAGTGCGGAGCGGCCGTCGAGCTCCTTGAGGGTTGCGTGACAGTCTGCGGGCATGACTCACTCCTTCTCCTGATCGAGGTGATGTTCGAGCGCGTCCAGGCCGCCCTGCCAGAGCAGCACGTAAGGCGTGAGCCAGCGGGCCAGCTCCGCGAAGCCCTCGCCGCGCAGCGCATACATCCGCCGTTGCCCCTGTGTGCTGGACTCCACGAGACCGGCATCGCGGAGGATGCGCAGGTGCCTGGAGGTGTTGGGCTGACTTAGCCCGGTCGCGGCGACCAGCTCTCCGACGGCGCGCGGGCCGCGAATGAGCAGATCTAGGATCTCTCGGCGGGCGGGCTCCGCCACGACATCGAATGCGCTGGGCACCCCACATACATAACCAAATAGATATATGTTTTTCAAGGCATATGTCGAATGACGCCGCTCCTGTTCGTCCTCGAGGCGACCATAAACTGCAAAGGAGAACGCAATGCAATACCTGCTCCAGATCTATTCAGGCCCCGCTCCCGTCGCCTGGGAGAGCCTCTCGGAGGAGGAACAGAACCAGGTGATGGGCGAGTACGGCGCGATCTTCCAGGCGCCGGGCGTTACGGGCGGAGCGCAGCTGCAGCCGCCGGAGACGGCCACGACGGTACGCGTGGAGAACGGCAGCACGCTGACAACGGACGGCCCCTTTCTGGAGACCAAGGAGGCGCTCGGCGGCTACTACCTGCTGGAGGCCGGCGATCTCGACACGGCGATCGAGCTGGCGGCGCGCATCCCGGCGGCGCGCATGGGCGGGGCGATCGAGGTGCGACCTCTGGTGGAGCGCTGATCGAGCAGGTCTTTCGCGAGCAGTGGGCCCGCGTGCTCGCTGCGCTGGTCGGTTTCCTCGGCGACTTCGATCTCGCCGAGGAGGCCGCCCAGGAAGCATTCGCTATCGCGTCCGAGCGCTGGCCGCGCGAGGGCACGCCGGAGAACCCCGGCGGATGGCTGGTGGCGACCGCTCGCAACCGCGCGATCGACCGCGTACGTCGCCGGCGTACGCTCGCGGCCAAGTCCAAGCTCCTGGAGGTGGCAGAGGCCGTGGAGGACGACATCGAGGAGACGACGTTCAGCGACGAGCGCCTCGAGCTGATCTTCACCTGCTGCCACCCGGCCCTCAGCCTCGAGGCGCAGGTGGCACTAACACTGCGCGCTCTGGGCGGTCTGCAGACACAGGAGATCGCGCGCGCGTTCCTGGTGGCAGAGTCGACGATGGCGCAGCGACTGGTGCGTGCCAAGCGCAAGATCCGCGACGCGGGGATCCCCTTCAGGATCCCTCCCGCTCACATGCTGCCAGAGCGGCTGGCAGCGGTGCTGGCGGTCGTGTACCTGATCTTCAACGAGGGCTATGACGGGCGCGGGGATCTCTCCGCGCAGGCGATCCGCCTGGGGGTCTCGCTCGCGGAGCTGATGCCAGATGAGCCCGAGGTGTTTGGGCTGCTGGCACTGATGCTGCTGCAGGATTCGCGGCGAGCGGCCCGCGCGTGCGACGGCGAGCTGGTGCTGTTGGCCGATCAGGATCGTTCGCTGTGGGATCTCGCTCAGATCCGCGCCGGCCAATCGGCGCTCGAGCGTGCCCGTGCGCTACACGGAGCAGGGGGTCCCTATGTGCTCCAGGCAGCGATCGCGTCGCTACATGCGGCAGACCAGAGCGACTGGGCGCAGATCGTTGAGCTCTACGAGCAGCTGTTCTGTGTCACGGGCTCACCGGTGGTCGCTCTGAACGGCGCTGTGGCACGTGCAGAGATCGAGGGACCGGCGGCGGGCCTTGCGGCGATCGAGCGCCTGCAGCTGGAGGGCTATCACTACTTCCACGCCACCCGCGGCGACTTCCTACGCCGGCTGGGATGTGCGCAGGAGGCGCGCGGCGCATACGCGCGTGCGCTTGAGCTTGTGCGCTCGGAACCTGAGCGTCGCTTCCTGGAACGACGGGTGGCGGCGCTCTAGCGCGGGGGGTGGGCGCTCCAGCGCCTAGCCGGAGGCTGAGACGGTGCGCAGGTGCGCGGCCATGCCCGTCACGCTCAGCAGACGCTCAACCTGCTCGGAGCCCTGCGTGACCGCCAGCTCCTGTCCGCGCTCGGTGCAGCGCTTGCGCGCGGAGAGGATGATTCGCAGTCCGGTGGAGTCGATGAACTCGAGCTCGTGCAGGTCGAGTACCACCGTTGGCTTGGCCGCGATCTCGGCGGTTTCCACTGCGCGCTCGAGCAGTGGTGCGCTTGCCATGTCGAGTTCGCCGTCAAGGGCCAGCACGATCCGATCTTGTTCCTCTGAGACAGCAATCTGAAGGTGATCCTGTGCCCCCATCGTCATTCGATTCTAGCCAACTGGCGGTGGTTGAGAGACAGTTGCATCGACCGAATTTTCGAGACGCAGAGCCAGCAGCGCGATGTCGTCGCGCAGGCTCGCCCCCGCGTGCGCGAAAGCCTCCTGCTCGATTCGGCCGAGCAGTCCTTCGACGCTCAACTGCGGCGCCTGCGAGCACACCTCGAGCAGGCCGTGCTCGCCCAGCTGCCGGCCGCCCGGTCCGGCCTCGGGCACCCCGTCGGTGTAGAGCACCAGGGTCTCGCCTTGGGCAAGCTCGCATGAGGTCTCACTGACTTTGATCTCATCGAGCACCCCCAGCAGCGTGCCCGGGCGCCCGATCTGGGTGGCTTTCCCATCGGCTCCCACGAGGATCGGAGGTGGGTGGCCTCCGAGCGTCACACTCACCTTGGCGCGATCCCCCTGTGGCTCGATCGTCACCAGGCAGGCCGTGCACATGTCCGCTCCAGCCGGCTGCAGGGTGAGGGCGTCGTGGAGCGTTTGCAGGATGCCGCTGGGGGTCTGCCCGAGCATCGCCGCGGCGCGCAGCGTGTGGCGTGCAAGCGCCGTCACGCCGGCCGCACGCGGACCCTTGCCGCACACGTCGCCGATCGCCAGCAGCCAGCGGCCGGGACCGTAGGCGCACACGTCGTAGAAATCACCGCCCACGTCGTTGAGCTCACCGGCTGCGCGATAGAGGGCACGCACCTCAACGCCCTCGATCTCTGGCAGCGACTCGGGCAGCAGGGCCGCCTGCAGGGTGTCGGCGATTCGCTTGCGCGCCGTGTAGAGGCGCGCGCTCTCCACGGCTGTGCCCGCACGCCGCCCGAGGCGCACGGCCAGCGACAGGTCTGCTTCGTCGAGGCGACGCAGTGATTCGGAGGTGATCAGCGTGATTGCTCCGAGTGTCGTAGTGGGCGCCGCCAACGGCACCACGATCATCGATCTCGCTCCAAGCTCTTGCAGCATCTGCAGGTGGGTGCTGTCGTGGGCAAAGGCCGCCAGTCCCTCCGGAGTAATGTCGTCGTAGAGGCGCGCCTTGCCGGTGCGGATGACCTCGGCTACCCCCACGCGATCCTCGAACGTGGGGCGGTAGCTGCGGTCGAGGGCTGCTG
Organism: Solirubrobacteraceae bacterium; assembly: GCA_030151725.1. Lineage (GTDB taxonomy): Bacteria > Actinomycetota > Thermoleophilia > Solirubrobacterales > Solirubrobacteraceae > Palsa-744. The sequence continues at coordinate 4,134 of JASLDD010000085.1, read as the reverse complement.
CCAGCTCGAGCCTCTTCGGATCGCTGTGGTGCACCGCTACGCGCTCAATCGCGCCGTTTTCGCCGAGCACGTCGACGGCGCACCAGTCGGCGAGGTCGGGCACGGCGAGCTGTGCGATCTGCTGCAGCGTCTCGGAGTAGTCCATCGAAGAGGCGAGCACGCTGCTTGCCTCTGCCATAAAGCTTTCGGCCATCTGCACCCGCTTGACCCCTGTTATGTCCTCGTAGACGTTCACCGAGAACTGCAACTCGCCCGTGTCTGGGTCGGGGATGGGAGTCGGGCGAGCGATCAGCCAGCGCTCCTCGCCGGTGGCGCGAACGATGTTGCGCACGAGCAGCGGCTCCGGCTCGGCGCCCGCGAACAGTCGGCTGCGCGGCATGTGCTCGGGGCCCAGCTCATGGCCATGCTCGTCGAGAACGAGGAAGCGCTCCATGATCTCGTCGAGGTTCGCGCCCGTGAGCTCCATGGCATCGGCCGTCCCAAGGAGATCCGCGGCAGCCTGGTTGGCGAAGACGATATGGCCTTCGCCGTCGCTCATCGTGATCGCCTCGGCCAAGTTGACCAGGATCGCGGCGAGGCGCTGCTCGACGCGGCGAACCTCCGAATAGAGGCGCGCGTTGTCGATCGCGAGCGCCGCGCGGCGCGCGAGCTCCGATACGACACTAAGGTCGTGCCGGTCGTAGGGGTGGCCGTCGCCGAGTCTCAACACCGACAGCGCACCCAGGGTTCGCCGCCGTGCAACCAGCGGTGCGACGACGGCCGAGTGGTAGCCGTGGGCGATCATGAAGCGCGCGTGCGCTGAGCCCGCGGCGAAGCTGCGCAGGTGAGTGCTGGCCATGTGCACGAGCAGCTCGGGCTCACCGGATGAGATCACGCGGGCCACCGGGTGCTCGCCGGCGGGGTCGAGCTGCTGGCGCTCGCGGAGGCTGCGCAGCTCCTCGGCCACGCGCTCGTCGCTGGCCGCAATCGCCATCTGGCGAATCGAGCCATCCTCGTCGTTGAGCAGATCGATCACACACAGATCGGCGAGCCGCGGCACGGTCAAGCGGGCCACCCGACCAAGGGTTGTGCTCATGTCGAGCGACTCGGCGAGCGCCACGCCTGCCTCCACCAGCAGATCCGCCGCGCCATCCTCTGCATTCGGCTTTGCCTTGACAGCTGGCGAGTCGGACATCAGGAGCGCTCGCGACGCGGGCTGAGACTCAGAGGCTGGATGTGGTGGAAGGAGTGGGCATCCAGTGAAGATCGCAGCATCGTGGCCTCCAGCAGGGCAGATCGCCACGTTAGCCATGCGTTGGGCGCGGGTAGATCCGCTACCACAATCGTATCGAGCCACGAACCACGGAGGTGCAGGAGGATGCCGCCTCGCGGAGTCAAGAAGGGAACCAAGCGTGCGCGTCAGTACGAGCACGTCAAGGACAGCGAGCGCAAACAGGGTCGCTCTGAGAGTCGTGCCGAGGAGATCGCTGCGCGGACCGTCAACAAGGAGCGAGCCCGCAGCGGAGAATCGAAACAGCGCTCGCGCACCTCGACCGAGGACATCTCATCGGGGCGCCGGGGTGGGCTTCGCTCGGGTAAGCCCGGGCCCCGGGGACGTACCCGCGAGCAGCTCTACCAGGAGGCGCGGGGCCTCGGGGTCGAAGGGCGCTCGAGCATGAACAAGGCAGAGCTCAAACGCGCCGTGGACGCTCGCAAGGGCTAAGCGCCCGTCTGCTGGGCGCGCGCCTTGTGCACGCGAACGGCGGTCCCGTCGGGCGAGGATCGAATCTGCACGAGATCGCACAGTTGATTGACCAGCCACAGCCCTCGCCCGGTGTGCTGGTCGGGAGCGGGACGGCTGCGTCCGATGAGGGGATCCTCGATGTGCCCGGCATCTTTGATCTCACACATCAATACGTCCCGCTCGCGCCACGCGAGCATCGTCCCGCTCCCGCCTCCGTAGCGGATGCTGTTGGTCGCAAGCTCGTTGACAGCCAGCACGAGATCCTCGGCCGCATCTGAAGGGAGCCCCTCTTGGGCGGACCACTGTGAGAGAAAATGGCGCAGCGTTGCAAGCTGCTCGGCGGTGAACTCCAGCTCGTGAACTTCAGCTGACAGCGGAGCGGGAAGCGCTCCCTCGAACGGCCGCGGCTTACTGCGCCGACGGGCGTCGGCTACCGCGCGCTCGTCGCCTACCTCGCTGACGAACGGGTGGGAGTGCTGTGCGGCTTCGATTACCTGATCGTCCAGGCCGTCCACGTCATATGGACATAGCAGGTGCCACGGCTGTCCACCGTCGAATGCCAGGTTGAGCAATGCCTCGTGCCGGTGGCACTCTGTGAGCTCCGCGGCACTGCGGCCCGGCCAGATCGGTTCTCCGATTCCCAGCGCGCCGTCGCCGCTGACGGCGGTGTCAGCCAGGAACTCGCGCCAGGCCGAGATTATCCGGCCGGGGTTGCGCCCCAGCGATTGCATATCGGCAAAGACAACTCGCGCTGCGTCGTCTCCAAGGGCCTCCTTGAGCGCTGCCACGTTCTCACTCGCCACGGCGACCAGGATTGGCTCCTGGGCCGCCAGGGCGCGCGAGACCTGGGGGAGCGTCTGCTCGACGAAGCCATCAGGGCCTTTTGTGTACTCGAGCAGCTCATGACGAAAGCGACCTTCGTGCAACTTTCACCTCTGTTGCGACGGCAGTTGCTGGGTGGGCTGAATCACAGCCCTGAGACGTTACCAGCGGCCATACCAGCGTCGACGGCCACCGCCCTCGGGCAGTCCTCCGACGAAGAAGCCGATCAGCCACAGCAGCACAGCTATCACCAGCACTATCCAGAGAAGGTGTACAGCGAACCCAAGTCCACCAAATATCGCAAGTATCAGGACCAGGGCTAGGAGAGCCACCATTTGAAACCTCGTTTTCTTCGCTGACTCCCCGACGCAAGGGCGTCAGGCCTACCGATTAGATGCCCGATTCGCGTCTTTGGCAAACCCATCCGGAGACATGGACCCGCGTCGTTTCCAACCGCCTCACGTGGGTAGGCATAGGGGTACTGCAAGTTCGTAGATCTATAGGAGGAAACGTATGGCATCGCAGCTGGATGGAAAGAAGATCGCCTTTCTGGTCGCCCAGGAGGGCATCGAGGAAGTGGAGCTAACCGAGCCGTGGAAGGCCGTGGAGCAGGCCGGAGGCACCCCTGAGTTGATTGCGCCCGAAGACGGCGAGGTCCAGGCGTTCAACCATCTCGACAAGGGCTCCAAGTTCACAGTCGGTAAGACATTGGCGCAGGCCGACCCCGGCGACTACGACGGTGTGGTGCTGCCGGGTGGCGTGGCCAATCCGGATCAGCTGCGCACCGAGCAGGACGCGATCGACTTCCTGCAGTCGTTCTTCGCCGACGGCAAGCCCGCGGGCGTCATTTGCCATGGACCGTGGACGCTCGTGGAGGCAGACCTGGTGCGCGATCGCACGATCACCTCGTGGCCTTCCCTGCAGACCGACATCCGCAACGCGGGCGGGAACTGGGTCGACGAGGAGGTCGTGGTCGACGAGGGGCTCGTCTCGAGTCGCAACCCCGATGATCTGCCGGCGTTCTGCTCGAAGATCGTCGAGGAGTTCGCCGAGGGTCGCCACGAGGTGGCGGGCGCGGGCGCGACGACCGGCGCTGACGCCTAAGCAGCGGAGGGCGCCGGCGCTCCCTGGTTGGTCGGGGAGGAGCCGGCGTCCTCCACTGTCAGGGGCTTGGCGATGTTCTCGAGGCTTTGGCCCTCGGCTTTCACGCCAAACAGCAGCTCGGCGATCCCACCAAGAATCATCGCCCCGGCTCCAATGGCGAAGCCGACGAACACGTGGCTGAGCTTGCCGCTTTCGATCAGGTGCGCGAACAGCAGCGGCCCCACGATGCCTCCGACGCCGGTGCCCACGGCGTAGAAGACCGCGATGCACAGCGCACGCGTCTCCAGCGGGAAGATCTCCGAGACGGTCAGATAGGCGGCGCTGACGCCGGCGGAGGCAAAGAAGAAGATGACCATCAGCGCGATCACGAAGCTCGCGGCGGTGAACTGATTGCCCTTGAAGAGGAAGGCCGTGATCAGCAGCAGTGTGCCCGAGAGGATGTAGGTGCCGGCGATCATCGGCTTGCGCCCGATCGTGTCGAACAG
>JASLDD010000072.1 GCA_030151725.1 Solirubrobacteraceae bacterium | reverse complement strand
GCCGGCCCGCGGCAGCGGTGGCCCAGTCGATCGCACGGGGGCTCACGGCAGGCGGCCTGCCCGAGGCCGACCTCTGTCCCCTGCCCGGCCTCGAGCCCGGTGAGGACGTGCGCACACTCCTGGACTCGTTGGACTTCGACTCGCGCATGCGGTCAGCGGGCGCGGTGGTGGTGGCTGCGAGACAGCTGCGCGAGAGCACGCTCGACGGGAGCGCCGCCTTCGAGATCGCAACGCGGGCACGTCAGGCAGGCGTGCCCGCCTTTGCGGTCACCGCTGAGAGCAAGTTGGACGCGTTCGATGCGCGCATCCTGGATCTGCAGTCGATCATCGAGGCCCGTGACGCCCGCTCCCTGACAGCAGCCGGCAAGAAGCTGGCTGGGTTGGGTGTGAGCCTTCCTCAGATCTGACAGCCCGGACACCAGAACGTGAGGCGATTGTTCTCCCATTGCCCACGCTGACGGATGGGGGTGCCACAGCGCGGGCAGGGCCTGCCCGCCTGCTTGTAGACCTCCCGCGGGCGCTGGACGTAACCGGAATCGACTGACTGGCGCATGGCCCGGCGGGCGAAGTCGACGAGCGCGAGCGCCTCCTCGTCAGACACCTCAGAAGTTGGGCGCCACGGATCGACACGCACGGCAAAGCATGTCTCGGACTTCCACATGTTGCCAATGCCGGCGACGGTTTGCTGGTTGAGCAGCGCATCGCCGATGGGGCGTGTGGGGTCATCGGCCCTGAGCATGCGCAGGAAGAGATCCTTGTCGAAGTCCTCACCTAGCACGTCCTGGCCGAGAGCAGCCAGCTGCGGGTGGGTGCGGACGCGCGTGTGGCTCAGCAGCTCGAGCACGGGACCGTCGAACTCGACTACCTCCCAGCCCGCGCAGCGCAGCACGATCCAAGCGCGCCTGGAGGCTCGTCGCCAGCGCTCGCCCTCGCGATAGACGCCCCAGGAGCCCGTCATGCGCAGATGGGAGTGCAGGGTGAGGCCACCACCGAAGCGCACGAACAGGTGCTTCCCATGCGCGTCCACCGAGCGCACCTCCTTGCCGGCGAGCGCCTGGGGCCAGCGGTCGAGGGAGTGACGGGGCTGGGGAGTGCGGATCTCCTGTGGCACATGCCCGAGGAGCACCGCGCGAATCCGGTTTGCGGCGTGATGGATGGTGTCGCCCTCGGGCACCGCCTCAAGATGGCAGAGGCACGACCGACTTGCGGCCACAACTGCGCCGGCGCCATCAACTCCGCGAGCGCCGGGGCGGCACCTGCCCGCGGCTCGCCCGGGCCGCTACGCCTGAGATCGAGCCCTGGCGGCCACGCTGCCGACCAGGTCGTAGACCAGCCGCGTGGCGTCGGCCACGGAGTCGTAGTCGAGGTTGGCGGGGATGTCGCTTGGCAGGTGGTAGTTGGCCGGGCTGCGCCAGTCGGTCATGGAGACGAGCGTGGCTATCGGGTAGCCGGCGCGGCTGGGGATGATGCTGTCGGTGGAGGCGCGGGCACGGAAGCCGCGCTGCACCTCGATCTCCAGCGCCTGAGCGCGCTCGGCGACGAGGTCACGCAGCCATGGGCCGGTGTAGCTCTCCATCCACACGGGGCCCTCGGCCTCGAGCATGACGAGGTGGGGGGAGCCAACGGTGTCGAGGTTCACGAACCACGTCTCCCCCGGCACAAGCTCGTGGCGGTGAGTGGCGATGAAGGCACGGATGCCGTCTTGCAGGGTCTCCTCGGCGCCGCAGGAGACGAGCAGCACTCGCATCCCCGCGACGGGGTTCTCTTCCAGCAGCTCGGCCAGCCCGACGAGGGCGGCGACGCCGGAGAGGTTGTCGTTGGCGCCGGGCACTGTGGCGTTGCGCCACACGTCGGCCACGAGGGCTGTGCCGAAGGCACCCACGGCAATCGCTGCGTGAGCCGGGCGCGCTCGCCGGGTGACGGCGGCGAAGATGGTGAGTAGAGGACCGGCGAGGCCTACCCACCATTGTGGCGCCGGCGTCTTGACGCTTTCGAGCAGCTGGGGAGCGCGTTCGTAGATCTTGCGCTGAAGCGTCTGGTCGAATATGAAGCCCGACTGGGGTGCGTCGTGATGGGCGAGCACCACCACGGTTCCTCCTGTCACCGGCCGAACGGGGGTCTCGCCGGCGGCCGCCTCGCTCTCGCCGATCCGCGCTACCAGGTTTACGGTGGTGCGCCGCCGACGCACCAGACGTCGCAGCAGGCGGGGGCCGTTTTGGGCCTCGTCGACGATCCCGGCGAGACCGGCGGCGGCGATCAGCGCGCCGCTAAGTCGCCGCCCGCGCACAACCAACAGGGCGGCAGCCATCCCCACCACGCCGAGGCCGGTGGCGGTGGGCGGGAAGGTGCCCCAAGAGGGCTCGTCCTCGAGCGCCACATCGACGCCCGCCACAGAGCCCAGCCGCTCGCTCAGCCAGTTGGCCGCCTCGCGCTCCCCGGGCGAGCAGGGCGTACGGTCCAGCGGAGCGAGCCGCTCGACAACTTCTCGCAAGGTGTCATTCAAGGAAGAGCGCTCGAGATCGGCGGGGAGAGCGCTCATAGGAAGCATTGTCCCTCACCGCGATAGGTGGGGACTTGATCGACGATCCGATCGCCCTCCAACAGATACAAGCTTGAGAAGCGCTCGCACAGCTCACCAGCCTTGGCATGGCGCATGTAGACGCGGTCGCCGATGGCGAGATCGTCGGCGGTGTCTCCCAACAGCGGTGTCTGCACCTCGCCTGCCCCCTCCTGGCCGTCCAAATGAAGGCCTGCGGGCAGGTGTGGCCGGGGCAGGCGCGCGGCGTCGGAGGGGCCGGATGCGAGGTAGCCGCCTCCGAGCGCGGTGACGGCGCGAGGACTAGGACGGCGGACGACAGGAAGGGCAAAGAGCGCCGCGGGCCGCGGGCTGAAGCGACGGTAGGCATCGAACAGGGTCGGCCCGTAGAGGCCCGAGCCGGCGCTCAGCTCGGTGACAGAGGCGTCGGCGGATGTGAGCTCGAGGCTGCCTGTGCCGCCGCCGTTGACGAGCTCGAGTGGAGTGCCTGCCCGCTCGGCGATGTCTGCAACGGCGCTCACCACGGCCCCCCTGCGACGCACGAGCTCACGCCCGGAGCGGCTCTGCAGGAACCGGATGGCGACCCCGCGCACCCGGCGCCCGGGAGGCGCATCGCCGAGCCCCGAAATCTGGGCCTCGTAGGCCATGATGCCCACCAGCCGCAGGCGCGGCCGGGCGAGGATGGCGCGAGCGAGGGCGACGGCCTGTGGCAGTGTGTGCACAGGAGAGCGCTTGACGCCGATCCGCACACGACCGCCGAGCACCCACCAGCCGACGTCGAGATCGATGCACACGCGGATCGGCTCGCGCACGGACCCGACGGCCCGCTCGATCAGGTCGAGTTGCTCGACGCTGTCCACCATCACGGTCACGGGGGGACCCTGGGCGAGCTGTGACAGCGCGGGAAGGTCGGCGGTGGGGTAGGCAACGAGCAGATCCTGGGCGTCGTGAGAAGCCAGCCACAGTGCCTCGGGCAGCGTGTAGGCGAGCGTGCCTGTGAAGCCGGGGCGCTCCAACACCCGTTCCTGCAGGGGGCGGCAGCGCAACGACTTGCTCGCCAGGCGAATGGGCTTGGAGCCGGCCCGCCGTTCCATGTCGGCGGCGTTGGCCCACAGGGCGTCCATGTCGATGAGCGCGAACGGAGCCTGCAGCTCGGCGGTGGCGCGCTCGAGGCGCTCGTGGTCGCCGTCAGCCATCGACGGCGCCTGCCAGAGGAGGGTGGACGGGACCCAATATCCGATCTGTCCATTCGTTGGCGAAGCGTCCGTCGGGATCGAGCCGCGCACGTACCGCCTGGAAGCGATCCCAGCCGGGATAGCGGGGGCGCAGAGTGGCGGCGGTCTGGAAGTGGCGCTTGCCCCAGTGGGGACGACCGCCGAGCTCGTCCATGATGGCCTCGACGGCACGGAAGTAGGGCTCCCAGGCCATCCCCTGATACATGTGCACGGCGACGAAGCCGCTGTCGCGCCCGGCGGCGGTGCTGAGCAGGGCGTCGTCAGGAGCGACGGTCCTGACCTCGATGGGGAATGGCACGGCAAAGCCCCGCTGCTCGATCATGTCCATGACCGCCCGCACCGCCCGCGGCGTGTGCTGGCGCGGCAGCGAGTACTCCATCTCGGTGAAGCGCACGAGCCGCGGAGAGGCGAAGATGGCTGCAGAGCTTTCAAAACGCTCGGAGCGTCCCGCCAGCGCGGTGACAGTTTTATTGATTTGGGGGATCGCAGTGGGCATCCGCCGCGCGGCTCGACAAAAGAGCCCGAAGGCGTGGTTTGTGAGGAGCACGTCGTTGAGGTAGGCAGAGGCGCGGCTGCGGGGCCGCGGTGGGACGTCGGTGCGGTTGTTGGTGCGCGTGAGGGCGGTGTGGGCGTGAGGGAAGACGAAGAACTCGAAGTGGTCGTTGCCCAGGGCCAGCTCCTCGAAGCGCTCGAGCGTCTCATGGAGGGGCGCGGGCGCATCGACACCGTGCAGGGTGAAGGCGGGTACGCAGCGGAGGGTCACCTCGGCGATGGCGCCGAGGGCGCCGAGCCCCACGCGGGCGGCGAGGAACGTCTCGGGATCGTGCTCAGGCGAGCAGACGAGGGTGGAGCCGTCGGCGAGCACGAGCTTCAGCTGGGTGACCTGCGAGGAGATGTTGCCGAGGCTCGCGCCGGTGCCGTGGGTGGCGGTGGAGATCGCGCCGGCGATGGTCTGGATGTCGATGTCGCCGAGGTTCTCCATGGCGAGGCCGTGGAGCGCGAGCCGGCGGCTGAGCTCGTGGATGGTGATCCCCGCCTGCACTGTCACGAGCCCGGAGGAGGTGTCGAGGTCGATGACGCGTGAGAGGCGATCGAGCTTGATCATGCACCCGTGAGTGCAGACGTTCTCGCTGAAAGAGTGCCCGGAGCCGGCCACTCGCACAGGCTGGCCGTGCGCCTCCGCCCCCGCGATGACAGAGGCGAGCTCGTCGATCGAGCGCGGCATGTGGAGCGCCGCAGGCGTGCAGCGCTGATCGCCTGCCCAGTTGCGCCATTGGGCGTCGGGTGTGTATGGATCGCTAGTCTCGCTCATCAGGATGACCGAGCCCGAGCCTACTCCGAGCCCGGGCGTGCGCGCCCCCCGCGCGCGTGCGCTGCCAACGCCCGGCGCCCGGCGCGCGACGGTCATCGGTGCGGGCTCGTTTGGGACGGCTCTGGCGGTGCTGCTGGCGCGGGGCGGCCTGCGCACGACGCTGCAGACGCGCACGAGCGAGCAGGCAGCTGCGATCGACCAGGCACGTGAGAACCGTCAGTACCTGCCCGGTGTGGAGCTTCCGGGCGCGCTTCGCATCGAGCCTACGTCGGCGGGGGTAGCGCGAGCGGACTTCGTGTTTCTGGCGGTGCCCTCACGGGGGCTGGGAGAGGTGATCCAGACCCTGGGTGCGGCCGGCCTCGGCAAGCGCACGGCGGTGGTGTCGGTGGCCAAGGGGTTGGTGCCTCCCGAAGGCGTGCCGCCGACGAGCGTGCTCAGCGCGAGCTTTGGCGCAGACCGAGTCGCATGCGTGGGCGGCCCGGCGCACGCGCAGGAGATGGTGCATGCGGGCGCGGCGCTGGTGGCGGCATCGAGCGAGGAGGAGCTGGCGCATGCGCTCGCGCAGGTGTTCACCAGGGCGGGCGTCGTGTGCGAGCAGTCAAACGACCCTGTGGGCGTGGAGCTGGCGGGGGCTGCCAAGAACGCGGCGGCGCTGGCGGCGGGCGCGACGGAGGCGCAGGGCCTGAACGCGGCGGGCGCAGCCGCGGGGCACATCTTTGCGGAGGTGTGGCGCTTTGCGGAGGGCCTGGGTGCACGCCCGGAGTCGATGATCGGCCTGGCCGGCGCAGGCGATCTGGTGGCCACGGCGCTGGCGCGCGAGAGCCGCAACCGGCGCGCGGGGGAGCTCCTGGCGGCGGGCGTCCGGGCAGCTGAGATACCTGAGCGGATCGGCCAGGCGGTGGAGGCGCTCGAGTCGGTGCCACTGCTCGCGCTTGCCCTCGAGCGGGCGGGCGTGGGAGCGCCGGTGACAAGCGCCCTCGGCAGGCTGATCTCAGGTGAGCTCCCGCTCGATGACTGGGTCGCCCTGGTGCGCGCCACGGTGCCCCCACCGGCACTGTGGCGAAGGCGTCCTCAGCCGGGCTTCTGGCGGCGCGCGTGGCGTCGCATCGCGGGCGGCGCGGGCAGCAGCTGAGAGCGGCGCGGGCAGCAGCTGCGCGGCGCTGAGCCCGCCGTCCTCGGTCCGCTCGACCTCCACATCCTCTCCGCAGCGGGCCTATATATGTCTCGCGCACTTCTGTATAGCCATAGTATCTTTGCGTATATACTATGGAGCACAAATTCCACAAGGAGAACATCACCACCCATGACCCCCACCCGCCCCGGAGAAGTTGACCCCGTGAAAGGCCTGTCGCTGGACCCCAACGAGTTCCACGAGGAGGAGGCCAGACGCGAGAAGGCTCTGCGCATGCAGGACAAGATCCGCCCCGGACGCACGACGCCCGTCGCAATCCGCTTCGATCAGTTCACCCTCAAGCGGCTGCGGGCACTGGCGGCGATGCGCAACACCGGCTACCAGACGCTGCTCAAGGAATTCGTGATCGAGCGCCTCTACGAGGAGGAGAAGCGCGCGGGCATCATCGATTCCTGACGCGCAGCCGCCAGCCGGCCCCGCGACGACCTCAGTCGCGTGTCATGAGGGCGCTCACGACGGCTTCATAGACGCCGCTGCCGTGTCCGGCGTCGGTCACCTGGACGTTGTCGTGTGCGGCCATCGCCTCGCGCATGGTCTCGTCGCGCGCGAGCGCGTTGGCGACGAGGTAGAAGCTGCCCACCTGGGCGGCGCAGGCGAGGTCCTCGCGCGAGTCGCCCACGGCGAAGGTCTGCTCGCGCGTGTAGCCACGCGCACGACTGTGGAAGGCCACGGCCCTCGCCTTCGAGGCGCCGATCGGCACGAGGTGATAGCCGCGCACGTGCGGCAGCGCGGCCAGCGCCTCTGAGCGGCGGCTGACGGTGCCGTTGTCGACCAGGCGCAGGTCGCCGTGGCCGCGCTCGGCCAGCAGCCGATCGACCTCTGCCGCTTCGACGAGGCCGCGGAACAGGTGTGAGACCTCGCGCTCGACGTGCCACGGCTCGTGGTACTCCAGGCGCCCGCTGTAGTGCTCCAGCAGCAGCGCTGGGGCGCCCGAGCGCTCGATCTGCTCGGCGATTGTCAGCTCTCCGGGCATCAGATCGCCGGTCAGCCAATGCTGCTCGCCGTCCAGCACCACGCACGCGCCGGCCTCGAAGATGAAAGAGCCTTGACCGATCAGCCGCGCGTCCTCGAACACCTGGGCACGGCGGCGGCCTGACATCAACACGACCTCCACGTCGGCGCGCATGCAGGCCTGCAGTGCGCGCACGCTGTCGATGCTCACGTTCCCCTCCCCGTCGTGCAGCATCGAGGCCCCGCGGCCGAGCAGGGTGCCGTCGAGATCGACGTACATGCAGCGCATGGCGCTCATGCGACGCGCAGCTCGGCGAGGGGAGGACGCTCCACCGGCGCGTCCAGATCGACATCTTGCAGGCGGCCTTCGGCCATCACCCGGCGAGCGAGCGTGGCGAGCACCGTTGCCGCCATGGGCGAGAGCTCGGCGAGCGACTGGTGGCGGTTGTGGTGCTCCTCGAGATCCACCTGAGCCATTCCCTCGAGTCCCACCTTGCGCCACACGTCGATCAGCATCGCCATCTCCACGCCGTAGCCGGTGACGAAGGGAATCTGCTCCAACAGCGCGCGCCGCGCGGCCACTTCGCCGGCCAACGGCTGGCGCACGCCCGCGAGCTCGGGGTAGAAGAGCGCGAGCGCCGGCCGGGCCATCAGGTGGTTGACGCGCCCCCCGCCCACGCCGCCACCGGCCAGCGGCCGGCGGTAGTGGGCCTTGACGAACGAGACCCCCGACTCGCACACCAGCGGCCCCAGCAGCCCGGTGGCGAAGTGAGCGGAGAAATGCTCGGTGTCGGCGTCGAGGAAGCAGACGAGCTCGCCGCTGAGCTTCCCCAGCGCCCGCCACATGGCATCGCCCTTGCCGAGCGCGGGCCCCTGGACGAGCTGATGCCCGCCCAGGGGCCCGCGCTCGGCAAGGGCGATGCCATGTGGCGGGCGCTGGGGAAGCTCAGCGGCGAGCTCGTCTGCTTCCTCGACGCCGACACCGAGCATTTCTCCGCTCAC